>JAGQPR010000141.1 GCA_020426625.1 Planctomycetales bacterium | reverse complement strand
CTAGTGTCAAGAATTGGAAATTCAGTTCCACATAATCCTTCCGCAAAATTAGCCGCTGTGCGCTAGCACGCGGTTCTTGACGGAACCGCACGCTGGCGCGTTGCTGCTGATGTGGCATCGGAATTACGATTTGTGACACTAGTGCGTTGCGGCTGATGTGGGATAGCAATTACGATTTGTGGCACTAGCGCCAAAGCTGCTAATGATGACATTTCTCCGCTAATCGCCATCAGGACTAACTATCTCTTTGGCCTTGGGAGTGTCGCGAGCGGGCACACGATGGGAGACGGCAAGGGGGGAATGCGACAAGACGAGCATGACGACGGAGCGTTGAGGTACAATGAACCGATAACGCTTGCGCGGAATTGCTGACGCAGTTCGAAAATTGACACGGGGCCTCTCGGGGAGCGACAATGCGAACGATCGCTGGACTAGCCCTGTTGCTGCTAATAGGGCTGATGTTGGGCGCCAGCATGTTGGTGTACTCAGCCTATGTGTTGTTGGCAGTCTTCTGGATATGTCGCTCCCTGTCTGAACGCTGGACCACTGCACTAACTGCCTCTCGCACGATCAGTCACCTGGAAGCTGAAGTCGGCGGCTCCGTGTCCGTCCAGCTGAGATTGGACAACGGCAGCAATCTACCGGTGGTGTGGGCGCTGGTCGAGGATGTCCTACCCGCAGCTGCCCTCCATGGCCAACCGCCAGCACTACGCATGGACGGAAATAATATGCGGATGACCGACGTTCCTGCGCGTGGCAGTCGAGTCGTCAGTTACAGAATAGAAGCGCTGCGCCGGGGCTACTTCCAGATCGGACCGGTAATCGCCGAGACGGGTGATTTGCTGGGGTTGCACCGGAGATTTCGACGTATCACCGAGGCGGCGTACTTGACCGTGCTTCCTCGACTAATCCCCTTAGATGGTTACGATGTCGCATCACGTCGCCCGGTGGGTGAGATTCAGGTCAGCTACCGGCTGCTGGAGGATCCCACGCTCGTATCTGGCATCCGCAAGTACGAACACGGCGACCCTTTGCGAAGTATTCATTGGCGAGCGTCGGCCAGAACCGGCCAGCTGCAATGCAAGCAGTACCGGCCGACCAGCGTCGCCGGTGCCACCGTCGTTGTGGACATGCACCGTGGCAGCAACCCCGATCATCATGAGCCGGTGCGTACCGACCTTGCCGTGACGGCAGCAGCATCGATCTGCCATACGTTGCTGCTGCTACAGCAGCAGTTTGGATTGGTGTCCAACGGGCGAGATGCAGTGGATCGGCTGACGCAACCGGTGAAGTCTCCAGATGGGCAAGAGTTTGATTCCTTTGCTCAAGCAAAGAAGCAATTGTCTATGAAACGCGAAAGCGATCGGCTGCGACCGGTGGTATTGCCATTGAACAAAGGCCCCGAGCATTTCTCGCAGATCCATCGCGCGCTGGCCCGCCTGGAGCGGACAGATGGGTTGCCCATCGAAGAGTTACTGATCGAAATTCAAAGCAAAATGCCGCGTGATGCCACTGTTTTGGTCATCGTGCAAGAGGTGTCGGAATCTGCCGCTTTGGCACTCGGCTTGCTTCGCCGCCAGGGATACTCCGTAGCGGCCATCGTCAACAACTACGATAATGAAGCTTTCACTACTGCGGTCGGTAGATTGTTGGCACAGTACATCGCCGTGTACCACCTGTTTGACGAACAATCCATCCCGCAAATTTGCAAAACATTGGTGCTAAAATACTGATGGTTACGGCGCGCAGCCGTTGACGGCTCCGCTACGTCTCGATTTGGTAGGTCTCCGCGATGGCAATTGAACGCAAGAAAACACCTAAGCTACGAGCTACGGCCATGGATGCCGTCGTGGTGGCGATCGCGCCCGCATTGATCATTGGGATGATCGCCAGTTTGGTGTTTTTCTTGATCATAGCTTTCTACCGAGGCGAATACGATATTCGCCTGATGTACATCTTGGGCTTGTACTCCGTGGCCATTGTGCTGATCGCGCGGATTGCCATCGATAGCGGTCGGGCTTACGCGGCATTATTCAGTTTCCCGCTGGCGGTGGTTTCACTGCTGGCGATGTTTCAATTTGTGCAAGTCCAAGGGCCGCTGGGGCCATTCAGTTGGCTGGTTAACCTAGGCTTATTGGCAGCGGTTTGGTACTTGGCAGACCGAATCACGTTTGATTGCACCTTGGTCGACGAACGCGAGGAGAGCCAGCAACAGGGGTTGTTGCAATCGCTAGGACTGCTGCGGCGAGACGCGGAAACCACAACCACCGCTAGCCGCTTGAAGAAATCAGTGCTGGATTCCGACCGTGGACGCGCAAAGCACAATCCGGGCGTGTGGGTTTTGTACTTTGCTTTGTTGGCATTTCCGCTGTTTGGACTAGGACAACTGGCCATCGTGGATGAAGCGCAACGCAACCGAGCTTTTATGTTCCTGGTCAGCTACCTGGCCTGTGCGTTAAGCCTATTGGCGACGACTTCCTTCCTCGGGATGCGCCGCTATTTGCGGCAAAAGGGATTGCCAATGCCTAGCAATATGAATCGCACCTGGCTCCTGTCCGCAATCGTCGGCGTCATGGTCATTCTAGTTGTTTGCTTAATCCTTCCTTTGCCTGGTCGCAATCTAGGCTTGGTAAGCTTGCCGATCGAGTTTGACTCGCCTGATGGATTGGCCTCCAGTCGCATGGGCTGGGGAAACGAAGGTCAGCAAGATGATGCGCCAGCTGCCAATCGTTCCGTTGAATCCGATCAGGGCCCAAAGACCGGTGCCCCGCAAAAGGACGCTCAAGGCAACCCACAAGCCAGTGATCAGGCAGGCGACGATGCGCCAGGCGCGAATGGCGAGTCCGGCCCAAAGGGTTCGGCAGGATCCGCTGGGGAGCAATCATCCAAAAACGACAGCAACCCATCGCAACAGAACGGAGAGAAGTCGGGTGGACAGAAGTCGGACAGCTCAGGCGAGGACCAATCCGATACATCGAGCGACGATTCCAGCCATGAGGATGCGAATGCCAGCCAACCTGCTGATTCCGCGGACAAACCAACAGCGAGCGAAAACAGTCGTGACAGCAATGAACAAGGGGCCAGTACGCCGCCCCGTGTTGAAGACCAAATCGGAGAGAATTCGGACAGCCAGTCAGCGGGGCGACCGCAGCAGGCAATGAGTTTTCAGCTAGGCGCTCTACCTGAAATGGTGAAGTGGATCACGATGGCACTGCTGGCAGCAATCGTCTTGATCTACATTTTGACCCACCCGCGGGAAGTCATGCGGTTGATTCAAGAACTTCGCCAGTTTCTGCTAAACCTGTTTGGCAGGAAGGTTCGCAATCGCTCCGACCAGGCGGAATCTACGCCGACAGCACAACCAATCGTGGCATCCCCCAAACGTCCATTCAGTTCTTATGCCAATCCGTTTGCCCAGAATTTGCAAGGCTGGACACCTGAGCAGGTGATCGTTCACACGTTCGCTGCAGTCGAAGCCTGGGCGAACGAACATGGAATCACCAGAGCCGTAGACCAAACGGCCATTGAGTTCGTAAGATCAATGGAGCGAGGGAAACTCCGCGTGGACAAACATGTTCAGGTTGCCGCCGAGTTGCTTGACAAGCTGCTTTTTTCCGGGTGGAAACCAATTATCCAAGACG
The DNA here is from genome assembly GCA_020426625.1 of Planctomycetales bacterium. GTDB lineage: Bacteria > Planctomycetota > Planctomycetia > Pirellulales > Pirellulaceae > Aureliella. The sequence continues at coordinate 12,536 of JAGQPR010000141.1, read as the reverse complement.
TTCTACCGTTGGCACAGCTGTGGAAACAGCTCAGGCCGCAATAATGGGCAGAAGAAAAAAGAAATCGTACAGACATGGCGTATTTGATAGTTGGTGTCACTGGACATATCGATCATGGCAAGACATCTTTGGTTAAAGTGCTGACTGGAGTCGACACGGACACACACCCTGAAGAGAAATTGCGCGGTATCACGATTGACCTTGGATTTGCCTCCTTTTGCTATGGCAACCATGAGTTTGCACTGATTGATGCACCTGGACACCAAAAATACATTGGCAACCTCTTGTCGGGCGTTGCTCGCGTGGACGTTGGCTTGCTGCTGGTCGCTGCCGATCAAGGTATTCAGGCTCAAACCTTAGAGCATGCCGCCATTCTTCGCGCCCTAGGTGTGCGGGAGTTGATCGTCGCGATCTCGCGTTCTGATTTGGTCGGCGAAGAAAAGCGAAGCGAGCTCGCGGAGGAATTGGAGTTATTCTTGGCGGAGATCGGCTACAGTGACTTCCCCTGCGTAGCAGTTTCCTCCAAGACGCATGAAGGTTTGGATTCCCTCAAGTCGGAGTTGGTTCAAGTAGCGGAGCGTAGCGACAGCGCCAAGACCACGCAGCTGGCCAATCTGCCTTTTCGCATGCCCATAGATCGGTCATTCTCAGTCACGGGACGAGGATGGGTGGTGGCCGGAACAATTTGGTCCGGCAAGGTGAGCGTCGGAGATAGTTTAGCCATTGCCCAGACGGGACAGATTGCTCGTGTCCGTGAATTGGAGCACCACGGTGTCTCCAAGAGTGAAGCTTTCCCAGGTTTGAGAACCTCGCTAAATCTGGTGGGTTTGACGGACAAAATATCTCGAGGAGACGAATTGGTTGCGCCTGGCCAGTTCCCAACGACGCGTCGAATAGTGGCCGAATTGTCCGTGTTTCCAGATGCACAAGAAATCAGTTGTCCGGGCGATGCTCAGTTGCATTCGGCTACCGGCTGTGTCTCTGCCACCATCACCGGCGTTCGCAGTCTGGTCGCGAACACAACGAATATCGTCGTCTTGAATCTGCGCGAGAGTATCGTTGCTACCACCGGGCAATCGATCTTGCTGCGTCGACCCTATCCGGTCGGATCCTTTGCCGGTGGTAGGGTTCTGGCGGATATTTCGACGCAAGCGACTGGTGCGCAAAAACACCGCCTTCAAGATCTGCGAGAATTCGGGCAAGGACTAGTCGACTCGCACCAGCAGCCTGCGGTTCAGCTGCGTTGTTGGCTGGAGTTGTTAGGCGAATTGGCGTTCGACGCCGACTGGCTGGTCCGGCACTTGCAAATTCCAGCTCTTCAGTCCGCAGAAGTGTTTGCGCAGACTGGCAAGGATCCGGAAGTAACATCTCTGCCGGGAAGATTGATCGCCAGCAGCCGGCTGGAGCGAGTCAAGAAATTCACGATGTCGCAGCTGCGCCAAGCAACCCACGCTACTGCGAATGCTCAGAGCGATCTGTGGTTGGTGGAAGATTCCATCAAACAACGGGCATCGCATCTGGCTTCGGCTGCAACAATACAACTTGCGTTGGAGGATTTGGAAAAAAGCGGCCAAATAGTAAGGTTTCGCTCCATGGTTGCTGAAGCGAACCAACGGAATCAGCTGTCAAAGAAGCAGCGGGCCATGCTCAACGAAATTGTACAGCAATTCGAAGTATCGCGTTCGCCCCCTACGACTAAGGAATTGGCGGATCAGTACCAAGTTCAAGTTTCAACAATCGATTCGCTTTTACGGTTTGGTATTCATCAAGGGGCCATCCTTGATTTGGCAAACGGCTTTCTATTCTCCAATACCCAGTTCCAGCAGCTTTGCCGTGAATTAGCCAGTCTTTTTCAACAAAATGCACCGCAACCGCTGTCAGTTGCGGAAATCCGCGACGCGTGGCAGCTTACGCGGAAGCACGTGATACCACTGCTTGAGTACTGTGACCGCCAGGCCATCACTCTACGTCAGGGAAACGATCGCGTAGCAGGACCCAACCTGACGCTACTGCTACAATCTGAAGTGCTGACGGCGGAGACCAAGGTGCATCTGGGAAACTAACATGACTGATGATGGAGAACTACGACGCAATGCGTCCTGGCAACAGCAAGTGCTGCGCAGGATACCTGCCATCGATGAAGTTCTGCGTGACGAACGAATTCGCCGTCTAATCAATAATTCTGGAGCAAATTTGGTTGGGTGGGTCCGGTCGGCTGTTGCCCAAGTACGATCCGAATTGCTGAACGTTCCAGCCTCCGATGTGGACACTATTTTCCCGACAAGCCTGATGACGGACATCATCGCTAAGACTGAGCAAATTGCGGAATTGGAAACTCGTAGAGCGATTCAGCATGTGATCAATGCCACAGGCACATTGCTGCATACCAACTTGGGTCGCTGTCCACTGGCACGCCGAGCTATCGAACGCATGCAGATGGCAACGTCTTACTCCAATATCGAACTCGATCTTGCAAGTGGAAAACGAGGCAAACGAGGTGCCCGAGTGATGGAGCTGTTGGCACGGCTGACCGGCGCCGAGGATGCCTTGGTCGTTAACAATTGCGCTGCCGCTACCATGCTCGCTCTTGCCGCAACCGCTGCCGGGCGGGAAGTCATCGTCTCACGCGGTCAATTAGTGGAGATCGGTGGTGGATTCCGCTTACCGGAGGTCTTTCGAGCGGCAGGCGTTACATTGCGGGAGGTGGGCACAACGAACCGGACGTACGTGTCGGATTATCAGACCGCAACCAGTGATGGTACGGGTGCGATCCTTCGCGTTCACCGCAGTAACTTCGCCCAGATTGGATTTGTCGAAGAGCCCAACATCAGCGACCTCGCTAGCTTGGAACGCGGCAACTCCATTCCGCTAATCGAAGATCTTGGCTCCGGATGTATCGTTTCACTCGCCGCGTATGGCTTGAGTGAACCAACGGTAGGGCAGAGCGTTTCTGCGGGCGCGGACCTGACGCTGTTCAGCGGTGACAAGCTTTTTGGCGGGCCGCAATCCGGCATCGTGGTGGGTAGGGCCCAGTGGATCGCGCGGCTGCGATCGCATCCAATGATGCGGGCGATGCGAGTGGACAAAGTTACCTTAGCCGCGCTCGAGGCAACCGCCGAAATCTACTTGGACGGGCGAGCGACTGACGAACTGCCTTTGTATCAAATGCTGGGAGTCAGTTGCGATCAGCTGCGTCGCCGTGCTTCCGACATTCGCGAACAGCTGCATGCGTTTAATTCAATTGACGTGCGTATCGCTGAGTCGGTCGCCTTTGTTGGCGGTGGCTCACTTCCGGGAAGAACGGTCCCCAGTGTTTGCCTGGAGTTCGGAGGTGTGGACACCGAAGCTCTGGCGCAGCAGTTGCGATTGGGGCAGAGTCCGGTAGTCACTCGAGTGGCGGATGGTCGCGTTGTTGTCGACTTGAGAACAGTTCATGAAAGCGAACTGAATGAGTTGACAAACAGCTTGCAATCCGCGCTTTCCTCTATGAGTGAACAATCCGCTCGTTAGTGATTTTCTCCACGATTGGCAGGACATGGAAAGACCACTCGGCAAGCAACATATTGTTCTAATGGGGATAGGGCATACCAATGCCCATGTCCTGCGCATGTGGATGATGGAACCTCTACATGACGTGGATTTGACCTGCATCACGGACAATTTCATAGCAACCTATTCCGGTATGCTGCCCGCCATGTTGGCTGGGCAGATCGACAAACCCGCCATGGAGATCGACTTGGTGCGGCTTGCGTCACGTGCGGGAGCGCGATTGTTAAGGGCCAAAGTGCTTGGCTTGGACTTGGCTGAGCAACGGATACTCTTGCAGGATAGACCGGCCATTGCGTTCGATGCGTTGTCGATTGGTATCGGGTCAGTTCCCACCACTAGCGGTGTCACGCTTCAAAGTGATCACTTGGTCAAGATCAAGCCGATGCAAACGTTCGTCCAGAGGATTGAGCAAGCGCTTGATACTTTGCCTGCAACGAATGCCGAACACTTGAAAGTAGCGGTCATTGGCAGTGGAGCAGCTGGGGTCGAAATCGCCTTTTGCCTTCCCAATTTCCTGTCCAGAATTCAAGACCGACAAGTTCGAATCGAGATGATCACGCGGAGCCAACAGGTGCTTCCCGATGAAAGCCCACGCATGCGGCGGCTAGTTCAAAGAGCGTTAGCGAGACGCAATATTCCCGTAGTGTCGGCAACCGTTCAGTCGGTAGTTGACCGGCAAATCCAACTTGACACCGGTGAAACGCGATGTGCCGATCTTATAATCTGGGCTACCGGCGCGACCGCTCCGCCAATCTTGAAGACACTGGGAATGCCTGTAGATGAGCGAGGTTTTTTGTTAACAGAACACACGCTTAAATCGATCTGTGGAGCACCGGTGTTTGCCGTTGGGGACAGTGGATCGATCGACGGTGACAATCTGCCCAAAGCTGGCGTTTACGCGGTTCGGCAAGCTCCGATTCTATGGGAGAATTTGAAACGCCAGCTGACAGGCCGAGAGCTAAGGGAATATCGTCCGCAACGCAATTTTCTCAAATTGTTGAATGTTGGTGACGGGACAGCCATTGGTGATTGGCATGGCTTCGCCCTTCACAATGTGTGGATGAAGAAGCTGAAAGACTCAATCGATAACAGTTTTGTGGAGAAGTATCGCCCCAAGCCAATGGCCGTTGCGGCTGACATGCAATGTCGAGGCTGCGGCTGCAAGCTTGGAGCCACATCGCTCGCCTCCGCCATCCAGCAGAGCGGCGGTACGCCGCTGACGGAAGACGCATCGCCAATTCCAGGGACGATAGAGCTGATCGCATCGACAGACTTTTTTTCTTGCCCGCTGGATGACGCCTTTGCTAACGGCAGGGTTGCGGCGTTGCACGCCGCCAGCGATATCGTTGCGTCAGGAGCCAAAGTTACCGGCGCGTTGGCCAATGTGGTCGTGCCGGACGGTGACGTACAAGCGCAGCGTGCTTGGCTGACCGAGTTTCTAGCGGGTGCGCGTCTGGAACTGGCCGCCGTGAAGGCCAGCATCCTAGGAGGACACACAATCGTCGGACCACGCGCCGAAGCAGGATTTACCGTTTTTGGCCAGTTGCTGGGTTCCAAGCGATTCAGCAAGTCTGGTTTGGTGCCTGGCGATCAACTGTATATCACCAAACCGTTGGGAACAGGCGTCCTACTGGCAGCTCACATGCGGGGTGAGTGTCCCGCAGACGCCTACCAGTCGCTGTTGCAGTCGATGTATCTGCCACAGCACCAGTATGTTGAAATCCTCAGCCGCTGGCAGGTTGGGGCCGTTACCGACATCACAGGATTTGGACTTGCTGGCCACTTGCTCGAAATGCTTAACGCCAGTGGTAGGTCAGCCACGATACAGCTCGAGCGTCTGCCGCTGCTGCTGGGTGTACGAAACTTGGCCGATGCGGGAGTCACCAGTAGCCTGCTTAAGGAGAATCTATCGGCTGCGTCTCAGATAAATGCCCACGGTGAAACTCTCGCTCGCACCGAGTTCAACTTATTGTTCGATCCTCAAACTTGCGGCGGATTGTTGTTTGGCGTTGCGGAGTCTGGCGCTCCAAAACTCCTTGAAGATTGCCGTGAAATTGGCTTGGCGATACCTACTTTGATTGGCAACGTGACCGACGGCACTAGCCAGCAAAAGCTGTTGGTCGAATAGACCGCTATTGCTATCTGGAGCGACGGTTGGCGCGGTTACCCTGTGGATTTTTAGGGATGCCGTCCTCGGCCTCGAAATAGGAAAGGCGTCGCTGCACGTCTTGGAATCGCGCGGCCGCTGGACTGATCGAGTCTTCATTGATGTTGATTTGGTAGCCTGGTTTTCCGTCGCGAAGCAAGACGGCAGTATTCAGAATCAGATTCGTCTCAATGCCGGACTGACTCTTGGCCAGGCAATCCAACAATGTTTCTCGCGGATTCAACGCTCCGATCAGCCCCAAGAATTCGGCAGCTCGTGTGCGGACGAGTAGATCGACATCGGCGCTGGCGATTTCCGTTGCCAGCTTTGCAAAAGTCTTTGCCTGATTGCCAAAACAGCTGCAAACGATCAGGCCCCAGTAACGCTGGTTCGCATCGGAAGAGGTCAGCGCCATTTCGATTCCAGCCTTAGCTTGCTGGAACTCGAGTAGGCTCAAGTCTGCAATACCAACCAATTCGGCAATCTCAGATCGATGTTGTTGCCCAAATTCGGTCGGGTTGGTAAACGCGTGTTCAGCCAGGTAACTCTCGGGATAAAAGCTCAAGTCCGGCATCGATACAACCTGCTCATGCAGGGCTGCTCGCAGACTTGTCAACGTGGCCGCATGTTCGGGACTGCCCGCTAGATTGTGAACTTCATACGGGTCTGCCTCGACGTCAAACAACATTTCTGGTGGGCGCGCTTGAAAGAATTGGCTTTGCGCATCATTGAGTGAGCCCTTGAGGTACTCCGCACGCCACTGCTGGTAGGCGAGCATGATGTATCGATAGTTGTTCTGCAAACCGTCAATGTTGAACGGTTGGTAACTACGCACATACTCGTATTTTCCACGACGCAGTGTGCGGACCAAATCGTATTTCTCATCGAACCGATCGGCATATCCAAAAGCGCTTTTCTGAGCAGCGATTTTTTCCGGCGTGACTCCCCGCCCAAGAAATGGAGAGCCATCCACGCCCGTCGGGATATCGACACCAGCCAAATTCAATACCGTAGTGCCAAAGTCGACGAACTGCACAAAGCCGTCGACGTGTTCGCCAGGTTTCCAGGCCGCCAGATGCACGAAGTTCTTCGGTACACGAACTACCAACGGTACGTGCAGTCCACTCTCGTATGCGTATCCCTTACCACGCGGGAGCACGCCGCCATGATCGCCAAAATAGAACACAAAGGTATCTTCTAACAGACCATCGCTCTCCAGTTGGTCCACGACATTACCGATCAATTGGTCCACTGCTTGAATATTGTCGTGATACTTGGCGACGGTGTACCTGAACAGCGGCGTGTCGGGATGATAGGGAGCCACGCGAACCTGTGAGGGATCGGTCTTGGTTTTCTTGCTTTCGTACTCCTCTTGCGAAAAGTGCAGCGAGCTTTCGTGGGTTGTCGTAAAGCTCTGCATATGAAAAAACGGTTGTCCCGGCTGGCGGCCACGCCACGAAGCCGATGTCGAGGACTCATCCCAGGTCCCAGCCGACTCCTCGGCGTTGTAATCCTTTTTCTGATTGTTGGTTGTGTAGTAACCGGCATCTCGCAGGTAAGCCGGAAACATCTTCAGACCAGCTGGCATGGGCACGACGACCGAGCGTCGATGGAATTGTGTACCGATCCGTGGAGCAAAGCAGGATGTCATCAACGTCGTGCGAGCAACAGAACACACTGGTGCATTGGAGAATGCGTAATCGAATTGCAGACCGTGTGCAGCTAAGGCGGCGATCCTCGGCGTCTCCGCGCCGCCGGGGAAGAACATCTCTTGATAATGGATCGAGTTGTCTTCCGAGATCAGCCAGACCATGTTGGGACGATCTGCAGACCACGTATTCACGGGGAATGCAAACAGCAACGCAAACACAAACAGCAGTCGGGAATTCATGGATCAAACCTAAGAAGAGCTGGAGTGGCACGCGGAAAACATAACCGATGTCGACGTGAACGGCAAAATCGGTCAATCCAGTTGGCTATTGCTGACAAACGCCAGCCGCTGGCTATCGGAAGACCATGAGGGAACATTGATCGTGCCCTGTCCACCGTAGACATAAGCGATCACTCTTGCTTGGCTGCCGTCCAAATTCAGTTGGCGCAAATAGCAATGCTTATAGAAAGGGTGATCAGTAGGCTCAATGCTTTGATCGTAGGAAATAATAACCATGGATTGGCCGTCAGGCGCGATATGCGGAAACCAATTGTTGTATTCATCATCGGTGATTTGAATCTGATTGGAACCGTCGGCGTCCATACGCCAGATCTGCATCAAACCACTGCGCGTTGAGTTGAAATAGATGTACTTGCCATCCGGCGTATATTCCGAACCGTCATCGAGTCCTGCTGTTTGCGTAAGATTGACCTCCTGGCCGCCGCCGGATGGAATCCGAAAAATGTCAAAGTCATCATTTCGCTGGGCTGTGTAAATCAAGAATTGGTCATCAGGCGACCAGCCGTGCAAATACGAATGAGCGTCAGGCGTCGTGATTCGTTTGGGATCGCCGCCCAATATCGGCAGCGTGTATACAACCGACTTGCGACCTTCGCCTGTGTGGTTGCTGATTCCCAACATCGAACCACTGGAGCTGATGACATGATCGTTGTTGTTCTGCGTAGCAGTCCCCGTGTTGACTTCCTCTGCACGGCCTTCGGCTATGTCAAAACGATACAGCTTGCCATTGCGATTGTAGATCAGTGCGGCATCGTCTCGCGTCCAGTTGGGAGCTTGCAATGAATCCGGCTCGGTATGCACGATCCGACGTTGCCCGGTAGAGACCTGCAACACTTCTAGTCGACTGCCAATATAGTCGCGGTATGGCCGAAAATCATCGGGCGCCGGAATGACAACTCGCACATTCCTGAAAATCGCCTTTTCCACCACGTCAGCATTATGCGAGCAAATGAACAATCCAACGTAGACCTCGTCACCCAGCTGAATGCCTTCCAACTCCGACGATGTCAACACTTCGCCATGTTTTGCTACGGACATTACGTACTTGTTGTTTTTCCTAACCAATTGCAATACATTCGGCGCTTTTACAGGTGATTCCACTTGTTCTGTGTTGTCTCCCTTGTTTCTGCGGAATTGCATGGAAGTCAAGCCATCTCCATGAACAGCTAGATCGACATAGGGAGAATCGGTATCCAGACTGCTGCGAATCATCCAACCCAATTTGCGGTGCGGGTCGACACCTGCTCCCAGCAACTCAGCTTGGCACCTCAGCACGAAATCTCCGCGCATTTTTTTCCAGACAAACTGGAATTCGTCTTGAGCAAACCACATGTTGGTGCCGGCACCCGAAAGGTGGTACTCTTGTGCAGCAGGGTCGTAAACTGATGAACCTGTGTGTTTGACTGCACCTACATCGCCATGGTGATCAAATTGACCGACAGTCTTAGCGTTCACTTGATCGGCGCTAGCCAGTGCACAATGTAACGACGACCAGCAGATGCACGCCAACAGAAAACTTGGTACTTTGCGAATCATGTTAGATGAGCCTCAACGGATGGAGAGTTTAGCAGCCGGTAGCGGGGTTCTGGCCATAAGTCAAAATGGGGACCCGCGGAAATTCAATTCCGCGATCGTAAGCCGCGCATCACGCACGCGCCCGCGCGAGGAACGCAGGCGGCCATTTTCTGCGGGTCTCAAGCCAACGCGTTCCGGCAATAGTCGACACACTTGGCTACTTCTGAAACCGCATCGGAATCCGGCGGCACTTTGTATTCCAATTCGATGTCAGCGTAGATCGGCCATTTTTCTTTTTTCAGCAGCTGCAAAACCTCCTTGATCGGCGTCTGTCCTTGACCCCAGGGAAGATTTCCACCGTCAGCCGTGCGGTCTTTGAGATGCAAGCTGATTATCTTCTTGTGATATTTTTCGAGCACGGGAATCGGCGACTCGCCTTGCGTGCCCGCCACGTAGTGCCCAATGTCAAAATTGAATCCGATATAGTCACCGATCTGCATCAATGGATCGATGTTCTCAATCGTTGGAATGTTTGCTGTGTGGTTGTGAAACGCTACCCAAATCTGGTGCTTTTCAGCGAAGGGCGCCAGCCGCCGCGCTTGTTCATCGTTGCGCTCGGTAGTGATCGCTTTGCAACCTAGGGCTTTGGCGATCTGGAAATTGAATTCAATCTCGTCGTCGGTTCGGCCAAATGGGCATTTGTGAATATGAATGTTAACACCAGCATCGTTGAACATCTTGCGGAACTGTTCGCATTTTGCCAACTGGGCCTCCCGCACTTTGGGACGCTCCGCATCGAAGGCTGGCTCTTGCGACCCATCAACTCGTCGCCCACCACGTCTACTTTGCGGAAAAGTGATACCGGCGTACGACCCGATGGGACCACCCATCAACTCAATTTCACTCAAGCCATTTTTAAGCACGCACTCCAACGTGTATTCTGCTGTATCCGGACCACCCCGGTAGCTGTAGGTGATGCAGCCCAAGTGAACACCATCAATGATGGAATTCGGTTTCGGTTGGTCGGCAATCGCGGCAGGGCGGGCTAACAATGCGTGCATCGCTACAGCTGCAGATCCGCCAAGCATCGTGCGGCGGGACAAGGCAATTTGGGTGCAATTAGGTGCCATAGTATCTCAGGGAGGAAGAGAGGACTACAAGAAGCATGTTCAGTTGGGCGGGCGCCACTGAATCAATATACCGTAATTCGAGCCGCCCTGAGTCTTGGGCTGTATTCCAACCAGTTCGCAACCCCAAGAAAAAGACCTAAACGCGAAGGTTCCAACCCTACAAAAGCCGACCTCACGAAGAAAGTGATTTGGAATCGGGCAGGTTGGGCGCTGGGGGCATTCAAGTACGCTGGCGCACACGACAATCTAGGAGCAATCTGCTCGCTCAGCCTGGCAAGGATGCGATCGTCAACGAACGATATCAGCGGGCGGCGGGAGTTGACGTTGACATCACCCAAAACCACGCCACCACCGCTACGGTGCACCCCATGTTCTGTGTCATTTCAGGAGGTAGTCACTCGCGATGGTTTCGAATTCAAACCGCAATCCGTCAGGAGTTGATTGAGCCGAAACGCCAGTTAGATCCAGGACGCGAGTTCCGTTCGCGCGCTCAACTACGACCCGCGCCCGATTCAGCTCGCCCGGAATGGCATAGAAACTAAATCGCCCTGTGTCATCTGTTAAGCTTGGACTTGAGCGGGGAAAAAGCTGGTCGATCTGTGTCTGTGGTGAAAAAATCGAAACAAGTGCTTTCGCAAGTGGTTTTCCATCAACGTTCACGCGCCCCGTAACCTTTATCGTCTTTTCCATCTTCAAGGTGATCAATTGGTGGGCATCCATTTCAGGGTCTAACAGCCAGTGCGCGGTGCTGTACTGCTCAACCAGATCTTTGACCTCGCGCTCGAACGCTGCAAGTTTCGAAGGTTCCGTGGGCGCATCCTCATACAGTTTAATCGCATCTTCTGTTTTCATCCCCGGGCGGTGTGCTTCGATAGCCGCAAGTGACCAGGAAACGTCTTGTAGAATCATTTTGCATCGGCCGTTCGCATCAGTCGTTTGCGGGTCCGCTAGCTCTATCGGAACGCGATACTCCTTGTTTCCTTCATGAACGGTTGCCATATAACGAGCGCGCACTTCAGCCCCCTCGACTGCTTTGTCACGCTCGTCTACAACACGTACCGAGACTTGTCGCGGCCTTTGTGCGAAAACCAAGGCTGGCATAAAGCAAAGAACTAGAATAAAAGCAAAAGGAATCGTCTTTGAGTTCATGCAATTCTCCTCAGCTATACGTCCGAATTCACAGAAGATGGCGGTAACGGGATTCCCGCAATTGTCATTTTAGCAAGCTTGTCGGACTCGCGAACTCCCGCTCACCGCTTGGCTATCCAATCTTTCAGCTTTGGTATAACACCAAAGCGGATCCTCCACTCAGACTCAGACTCAAACCCAAGAAGCGAATCAAACGTAGCAAGCTATCCGTCGGGCCGCTTGCTACTGTACCTGGGTAGCTATTCGCAATGCTGTGGAATACCTGAGATATGTTTCTCCCAAGTAACCACACGTAGACGTGGCATGGATGCCATTGTCAACCCTCGCAATCACCGAGCGAGCAGTTGATTTTGGTGTGACGGAGCGGCGACTACAATGAGCGAAGCAAATCGCCGCGCAGGAACAACCAGCGAGTCCGATCGCGCTTCGGTGCATTGCGTTATTGCCCCGCGACTCTTTGCGAGGTCAAATGTTCAACCGTTGCGAACGAACGACATGGGATTATTGTCCCATTGGTGGTTGCCAAAGTTCGACCTTGTTTCCTTCGGGATCAGTAACCCATGCGAAGATTCCAAACTCCGATTCCTCAACCTGATCGGCTACATCGCACCCCTCTTCGCGCAGGAGCTCAGCGAGTGCCCGTGCATCCTCGACACGATAGTTTATGCGAAAGGTTGTTGTACTAGGCGCGTAAGACGGATCATTCTCAGGCCCAATTGACCAAATCGTCGTCCCGCCAGTAGGTGTACCATGTGAATCCGACCAGCTAAATGCAGTTCCACCCCAAGCCTGAACGTCGATACCTAAGTGGCGACGATACCAATCCTGAAGTGCTGATGGGTCCTTTGCTTTGAAGAAAATTCCACCGATTCCGGTTACTCGTTTCATTTCAACTCCAAGTGATTGTTTGTGACTAAAGAGGCATGTCTAGCCGGATGACGTGTAGTTAACTGGGAGCGAAGAAAACAAGTTCCGTGTCATATTACCGCATTCCGCGCGACCGGTTCAACCACTTTATTGGCATGGGGAGCAAACTTCACCGAAGGAGCGATATCCTGCGGTAAGTTCCAAGTCCACGCAACGGTTGATGCTTCGA
>JAGQPR010000140.1 GCA_020426625.1 Planctomycetales bacterium | reverse complement strand
CGCGTGTGCCCGCTTGCGACTCTCCCAAGGCCCAAGGGAGAGTAAGTTGGATTGGTGGCGATTAGCGAGAAGTGTCGGAATTTTTTTCAATAAACCATCCAGTTTCCTAATCTGAGCTATGTTTGGCTGTGCTATCCCTCGGGATGCACGTGAATCCAATAGGCGGACTAAGGTACTTGCGGGAGTTTACGAAGATGCGAGGCGGAATAAGCAGATTGTGGTCAGCCAGTTTGGCCTCAAGGATTGCGGCTGGATATTTTGTGATCATTGCTTTGGCTGCGGCATGCGGAATTGGTGCGTTGCAAGGAATCAATTCACTGACTAATTCGCTTGAACATATGGGAGGGCCAGCTTGGCAGACTGCTGAGGGCGGAATGGAAGGCTGCATTCAGATCGAGGCCCAGATGTTGGCGGCTGAGAAGATCTTGCGCGAACCGGAATCAGAGTCTGCTCATCTGCAATTGACGAAAGCACAAGAAGCTACAGAAGCAGCCATAGAGCGATTGGTTGATGCCAATTTGTTGCCCAGCGATCAAATTAATGAAGTGGTGGATCAGCTGAAACAGTATTCAGTCGCACTTGACCAGCTGCTGCATGAAAACCGTGAGTTTGCACAGCAACGAAATGTACTGCGACAAACCGCCCAAATGGTCGTTGCCACCGGTGAGTACTTGAACATCATCGGCGACAGTGCCGTTGAAGAACTCGAAAGTGCGCCAGACCGAGAAATCTCATGGGCCAATGGCTTGGAAGTTAAGTGGGAAGCCGCCGATGGCGGGATGGAGACTACGATTGGGTTCTTGACCCAGCAGTACTATCTAGAGCAATTGCTTGGTGGCCAGGATGTCGAAACCTGCAAAAGTGGATTGGTATCAAGCGAGGAATTTCATCGAGAAGCGATGGAGAGCATGCTCGCTACCGGATTGTTTGATGTCCCTGCTCCAGTAGAAATGCTCGATGGGAAGTTTTCGAGTCGTCAGTTGTCTGAGGTTTATCGCGAATTACATGGCCAATACACTCAACAAGCAAACACCCTAGTCGGGCAGTTCCAACGCCTTGGTAATGCACGGGCTGCGTATGCTACGGAGGCTGAACGATTCTTGACAATTAGTGCTAGGACTGAAGAAGCGGCAGACGCAATCGTCGACACTCTAGCCGCTGACTCGATCGTGAACGGTCGGCAAGTGTCGTCCGTCATCGTTTTTGCGTTGGTTGCCAGTTTGATTGCCGGAATCGCGGCTTCCGTCTTGTGCACACGCTCTCTAACTCGTCCAATCGCACAGACGATTGCCAAGATCCAAAACATTTCTGAAACCGGTGATTTGACTCAGCGCATTGAGAACAATCGCAAGGATGAGCTGGGCCAAATGGCGGACGCGTTCAACACGCTGTTAGACAAAATGCAATCGATTCTGCGCCAGCTCTCGAACAACGTCGTCACGTTAAGTCAAGCATCGGCCGAGCTGCGAGGTTCATCTGACAAGCTCTCGCGTTCGGCTTCGGACACCACCCACCGCAGTACCACTGTTAGCGCTGCAGCTGAGGAACTGACAGTCAATATGCAGCACATCACGGGATCTGCAACGAACATGGAATCCTCGGTGGAGAGTGTCTCCCAGGCAATCCACTCACTGACAGATGCCATAAAAGAAATCGCAAATCACGCAGAGAAGGCCGCTAGCGAATCTCGTCGGGCCGCAGAAGCAACCAACAGCAGCCGACAGCATATGGATGGCCTTGGGGACGCAGCAGCAAGCATTGGACAAGTGGTTGAAGTGATTCAAGACATCGCAGAGCAGACAAACCTCCTAGCGCTCAATGCGACGATTGAAGCTGCACGCGCTGGCGAGGCTGGCAAGGGGTTCTCCGTCGTAGCCACTGAGGTCAAGGAGCTGGCCCGACAGACCGCGCATGCCACGGAAGACATCCGCAAGAGAGTTGGCGAGATTCAATCGGCCAGCGGCCATGCGGTGAATTCGATTTCAGACATCAACGCGTTGATTGCACACGTTGATTCGCTAACGCAGCGCATTGCCAGTTCCGTTGAAACTCAAAGCAAACTTGCGGTCAACGCTTCCAATGACCTGGCGACGACCGCGGTCGGCGCCAAAGCGATCTCGAGGAGCGTCATCGAGTCTGCGACGGCGTGCAATGAGATCGCGCAGAATATCGTGGCCGTCGATAAAGCCGCCCGCGAGACAACCTCGGTTGCCGCCGCTACAGAGAATTCCGGCTCGAAGTTGAACCTGCTGTTTGGTCAACTTTCCGAAGCCGTAGGTCAATTCCAGACATAGGTGGCTGGCCTTGAATTAAATCATGCAAATCGGCAAAGTTTCCCAAGTTTCCGCGCCCTGCGCTGGATTGAGCTAACCTGCATGTTTTCTCAGCAAAGATGCGCGTTTCTGAAGCTTGGGTGTCGATGAGACAAACCGTTAGGGTGATTAGGGAGTCACCCTAGTATGATTGCGGAAATTCACGGAGAGACGGAATGCTCCACAAGTCCACAGGATCTCGGATTCTAGTCCTGTTGGCCTGCTCGGTGTCGATTCTTTTAGACACTGTCGCGCATGCACAAGACAGCACGGAAACTGGCGCGGCCCAACCGCCAGCGTCGATGCCGTTGCCTCAGCACGCGATGCGGTCTGGTCTGATCGAGAGCAATTCTCGCCCGGTCGCGGCACAATCCGGTCGACCTGATTACGCTCCCTCTTCAGGATTCGGTTCGCGAGAAACGACACCCTTTCCCATTCCTGGACAACCTGCACGCAACCTTTTGCCCCCTGGGGAGATAGAACCTGCTGAGGATCCTGGCCTGTTTCGACGCCTGCCACACGGTTTTCGAGATGGCGGGATTACGTTGGAGTACATCTATACAGGTGAGACTTTCACGAAGGCTACTGGAGGGCTCAATAATCGCCATGTGACAAACTATAGGAGCAACCTGGACATCGTGGCCATTGTAGATACCCTGCGGATGGGATGGTGGAATGGTGGGCGAATATTTATCTATGGCGAGAACCTCAGCGGCAAACCAATTTCGACCAGCGATGTAGGGGATACTCAGCTATTTAGCAATTTGGACTCGACGATCAGCGATACGGAACGCCCCAACTTCACCACGATTGCGGAGTACTGGTACGAGCATAGCCTGCTGGACAACTTGCTGCGATTCAAGATTGGCAAGCAGGATGCCAATGCAGATTTTGCCTTTACAGACTTAGGCGGAGAATTCGTCAATTCGTCGTTCGGTTTGGTGCCTACCGTTCCGCTACCTACGTTTCCAAGCCAAGCCCTTGGCGTTGCTAGTATGATGCAATTGACAGACACCTGGGGGCTTTCGGCGGGTATCTACGATGGTACACCAGCCGATGGACCTCAGGGCGTACGCTGGGGGTTTGACACGCTGGGGCACAACGGCGCGATTAGCCTCCTTCAATTCGATTGGCAACCACAGTTTGGTGCGCTGAAGAATCTGCCGCATACTTCGCGACTGGGGTTTTGGCATCACTCGGACAAATACCAGTGGTCGGAAATCGCGGTTGGCCCAGGTAGAGATTTTGTCCAGAACTACGGGATGTGGTATATCGCCGACCAAATGGTCTATCAAGAAAACGACCAGGACGACCAGGGGTTAGGAGTATTCTTCCAATTCAGCTGGGCACCAGCAAATCGCAACGAGATTACAGAATACTACGGTGGTGGCCTGGTTTACAAAGGCTTGCTTCCGAACCGTGAGGAAGACTACTTGGGTGTGGGGTTCGCCAATATCCTGTTTAGTCCGGCCGCAAGAACCGTCGCGGCAGCCAACTCGGAATCACTGGGTACAAACGAAACAGCGATCGAAGTGTTCTATAGGTATCAGTGCTCAGCGTACTTCGTGTTGCAGCCGGATGTGCAGTTCATCGCAAGCCCCAGCGGCTCGTTCAAGGACGCGTTGTTGCCTGGGGTGCGATTTGAGATCCTACTCTAGGCACCGCGCCGGTACCATGTATCTCGCCGCGTCTTCGCGTGGCCCGGCGTCGGACGACTTGCCCTCTCAAAGAACCCTGACGTTCTTCCGCGCAAATGGTAACGTGCAGCTACGGTAGCTCCATTTAAGGGGCTACCATTCTTGCCAACTGCAGGATACCACATCCCAGTCATCAGTCCCGCGACCGCGAGCAGCAACCAGGTGTATCGAACCCATGCAATGCGTCGGTTGTACATTTGAGAGCCTTTCAGTTCGATCTGTAATTTCTGCTACTGAATCTTTGGAGGCCAAGGCTGCAAGAAGCGCGCCAATCTAGTGCATTGGTCGCGCCTCTCAACTCCAGGAATAGGCAATACCCGCAAAAAAACCTCACGTTCTCCAATCTTCGGACTCCCGTAACCTAAGCTCTTTGCATGAAGGGTTAGTATTTTCGCCCGTTGATATTCCGCAACATTGTTGGAATTTCGCAACACCCCCATTGCATCAGAGGGCTCTGACAAAATGTCGATTCGTATATGCATCTATTTGTTATTGGTGACGTTCCCTGTCGCGGCTGACGCCCGCGCCGCCCAGTCCGTCCTCTATGTGTCTGTCGACGGAGACGATGCGGCCAATGGAAGCCAGGCAACTCCGCTAGCTTCCATTGGCGGTGCGCAAAGCAGAATTCGAGAACTGAGAGCCGTTTCGACAGCACCTTTGGAAACAGTGCGAGTCATCATCCAAGGCGGTACTTACGAGATCGCTGAGCCCATCCGCATGACTGCGAAGGATGGCGGTAGCGAGGGGGCGCCGGTGATCTACGAGGCAGCCCCAAACGAAATCGTTACTATCCGTGGAGGGGCGTCGCTCGGGCCATGGAAATCAAGTTCGCTTGGTGAAGATACGCAGGCAACCTCGCGACCAAGAAAGCTGTGGTATGCCAATCTCCCTACGGAAATCCAATCCGAATCGCTGCGTCGTTCAGCACGCAGTGCCCGCCTTCCATCGAGTCCTGCGGAGGGCTGCGTGGTGGCAGAGGGAAAAAGCCTACGTAGGGCCGGTTGGCCGAACGATGGCTGGGCATTCGCGCATGATCTGATGGCGGCAAACAGCTGGCGCACAAACGAGTTGCTTCTTCCAGCAGGAATCGAACAGAGTGCATGGGCTCACGGGTTCTGGGAAAACGAAAGCGAAGACGCTCTGGTGCCTGTCGGCATTCGAGGAACGGCGGACGGTACGCTTATTTGGCTGACAACTCCTTCCCAGTCGTTTAGCCGCGGAGCTCGATATCGTATCGAGAACGTTCTCATGCACCTAGACAGTCAAGACGAGTGGTATTTGGACCATGAACGAAAACTGATCTACGTCGCCGATCCTGACATTGCGGAAAAGGACTGTTTCATAACGCTGATCGAATCCCCTTTGTCCCTGTATGGATGTTCACACCTGGAGCTTCGCAACATCATAGTGGAAGGCGCGCGCAACTGCGGTATCGAGATTGTCGGCGGGAACCAACTTATTCTCGATACATGTACCGTTCGAAACGTCGGAAATGTGGGTATTCATGTTTACCATGGAAGGGGACACCAAATCGTTAATTGCCAAGTCCGCGATACAGGATGCGAGGGGATCCGAGTCGAAGCGGGTGACCGCATGACGCTTGAACCTGCGGAACATCTTCTGACCAACAATCAAGTTTCCGACTTCGGTGTGCGTCAGATGACCTATCGGGCTGGCATCAGTGTGTTGGGTGTTGGAACGGAAGTTCGCGGAAATACAGTTTCCAACGGGCCTTACAGCGCGATTACGATCTGCGGCAACGAGCACCGCGTGATTGGCAATCATATCCACGATGTTTGTACCGAGGCGAATGACTGCGGCGCAATCTACTGCGGCGGAGATCCAACCTATCGGGGCAATTTGATTGATGGCAACGTAATTCATGATATTGGCGGCTCCGGCCGCAAAGACATCATGGGAATCTATCTCGACGATTTTGTTGCGGAGAACACCGTTTCAAACAATACGGTCCAGCGAGTTGCTCGAGGCATCGCCGTCGGAGGGGGCCGAGAGAATCTGATCGTGGGCAACGTCGTAGTGGATTGCCTGGCATGCATCCAACTGGACGCTCGTGGAACGACCTGGGCATCCGACTTTGTGTCCGGTTCCAATGCCCCGTATTTCCAGTTCTGCAAGAACATTAATGCCTCAGGCAAAGTCTATGGCGAACGCTACCCCGCGCTATTGTCCTCATTCGCCGATACACCCGGCGCGCCCAAAGGCAACATTATTTCTGGCAATCTCGTCGATGGAGGCATCGCTATCGACCTGCAAGATGATGCTAGCAAGCAATACGTCGTGGCTACCGGCAACGTTACCGAAGCGCTTCGTTTTCTGGTAGATCGTGGAGATGGAATCTGGGAATTGCGCACCGGCATGGCTGCCGACCAGCCACCGACTCTGCTCCAACACTACATTTCTACCCAGTCCGGTTCGCCTAGCGATCGTGAGTAGTTCAAAACGAGACTTAGCCGGCGTGTGTATCGTAATCGCAGTATCTTATTCAGCTCGACGATCTCCCCCTGATCGCTGAAGTAGAAAGGGCCTCACGTCGGTAGTTATCCAACTTGTGGTACGGCCCAGTGACCTCCGTGGCGATATTCGCGCGAAAGCAAGCTGTTGGCGGCTTCATCCTGTTTGATTGATTCTGCCTGCGGGTCAATCTGCAAAGCGCGTCCGGTGCGAAGGGAGATGTTGGCCAAATGGATCAGCGCGACCGAGTCGTGCCCCGTGGAAATGTCCGCAGCTGGATTGCGATTGTTTGAGATCGCCTGTAAGAAGTCAACTTGATGGTTCCGTGGCAAGCCAAGCGATTCTTGGGTGAACTGATCCTTTGCGAGACTCACGGACTGATTGGAGTCGTTCCACATTTCCAGTTTGCCACGCTTGCTGACAAACAGTAGGCCTTTCGTTCCGTAGAATTCGACACCGGTGTCACAATTGTGCGGATAGTTCTTGGACCAGATACGCATCTCAAAGATCAATTGCTTTTGTTGTCCGACTCCGCCGTTGCTGGGCCATTGGAAAACACATGTCGCAGTATCGGGGAATTGCTGGTCATCATCAAAGTAGTATTTGCCACCGATGGCAGAAGCTGACGACGGTAGTCCTGTGACGCCCAATCCCCAGCGGGCAATATCCATTTCGTGGGCTCCGTCGTTGCCGATATCCCCTGTGCCGAAGTTGTACCACCAGTGCCAGGTGTAGTGAAAACGGTTCGCTTGAAAGGGCATGAACTCAGCCGGGCCAACCCACGTATCGTAGTCGACGCCGTCTGGCGGCGACGATGGACGCGCGTGGCCAATGTTCTCGCGCCGCTGGACATTCCAAGCTTTGGCCATCAAGACTTCGCCAATCGCACCTTCTCGCAACAGTTGCATCGCTCCGACGATCAGCGGGTTACTGCGGCTTTGCGTGCCATGCTGCACTACTACGTGGTTGGTTCTTGCCGCCTCGACGAGCAGGCGGCCTTCTTGGAAATTGTGACTGCATGGCTTTTCGACGTAGACGTGCTTGCCAGCTGCGCACCCCAGAATTGCAGCGGGTGCGTGCCAGTGATCGGGCGTCGCCACCACAATTGCGTCGACTGATTTGTCATCCAGTACGCGTCGCAAGTCGCCGGTTGTGTGTTTTGCCCCAGTGATTTGTCGGAGCTCGCGAGCTCGGTTGTCGTCGGGATCGCAGACCCAAGCGGTTTCGGTGACATCGCTGAAACTTTGGCGCAACCCTTTGGAACGCCCGCCACAGCCGATGAATCCAATGACCGGCAGCGGCCCATTGCTTACTGCCCGAGCGACTTTGGTGTAGGACATAGCGGACAATCCAACCGCAGAGCTCACACGCACAAAATCTCGTCGCGTTGTTTCAGACATAGGGAACTCCTCCATTCTCGCCTGGCATAAGATCTGAGGAAAACTACTGGAATTCAGGAAAACTAACCGGAGTTCACGAAAACTAGCGGGGCGTTTCGCTAACAAACGGCTTCGTGACCACGTTCGTTGGGGATGTAGGCCATGACCTACGGTTCCCCTACCAAGCACAAGAGCATAGTTTTTTGCATCGGCTACGGCAAGTTTCTCCATGCGTGGCACGAGCGAAGATGCACGCAGATCGAAATTTGGCATAGAATCAGGGCCATTGGGGTGCTTAATCTGATTGCCACTACGCACTCTCTCGTTTGCAGGCGCCTGCCCATACTGCCTGGAAACCAATAGGGTGGCGTCCAGCGAGAGGTGTCCTGTAAACAAGTTTGAGGGGCTAAAATGACGCAGATTACGCGACGCGCGACGCTGCAGATATTGAGTGCGCTGGGGATTGGCTCTGTAGCTTTCCATAAGGCTTTGGCAGTTCAGATTGAAGAAAGCCAGAGCATTACAGCTGCAATGATTGCGAATGCATCCTGGATAGCAGAGCAAGAGCTTACACCTGAGCAGCAGGAGGAAGTTGCGAAAACGGTGGCGTCAAAACTGAGAAATATCAGCAAACTTCGGCAGTACGCCATCGACGCAGACACTCCACTGTCGGTTAGTTTTGTGCCGCATTTCTTCGCGGATGCCAAGCGGTCGGTGGCTGATTTGCCTGAATTGGATGTCCAATTCTCATGGCGAGAATTTTCGTCCGCAGAATCCCCAACGCTCACAGAAAGTGAAATCTCGTTTGCGTCAGTCCGCACACTGGGCCAAATGCTTCGGAGCAGGCAGGTGTCGAGCTTCGAACTGACGAAACTCTATCTCTCTAGACTGAATCGCTTTAACCCGCTGCTGAACTGCGTAGTCAATCTAACCGAGGAAATTGCCCTGGCACAAGCGAAGCGGGCGGATGACGAGTTGGCGACTGGCTCAGACAGGGGCCCCCTTCATGGGATTCCCTATGGTGCCAAGGACATAATGACCGTGCCAAATCTTCCCACGACTTGGGGTGTTTCCGAGTACCGCGACACGGTTCGCCAACAAACAGCGACGGTCGTCCAACGCATGGAAAGTGCCGGCGCAGTACTTTTGGGAAAACTATCGGTAGGAACCATGGCTTGGGGCGACGAATGGTTCGGCGGCATGACGCGTAATCCATGGAATCCAGAGCAAGGGAGCTCAGGCTCATCAGCGGGCAGCGCCTGTGCAGTGGCGGCTGGCATGTGCGGCTTTGCCTTGGGTACGGAAACGCATGGCAGTATTGTTTCCCCCAGCCGACGCTGTGGCGTAACAGGCCTGAGACCTACCTTTGGTCGTATCAGTCGCGCGGGTTGTATGACATTGGGTTGGACGCTTGATAAGATCGGACCAATCGTGCGGTACGTGGAAGATGCCGCCGCTGTGTTCGCCAATTTGTTAGGCGCCGATGGTCGAGATCCAACTGTGGTGCATCGCCCCTTCCACTGGCCTGCCCACCAGAGCACGAATTCATGGAAGATAGGTTTCATTCCTGATCAACTATCAAAAGCTGAACAAGAATGCTTGGAACGTTTGCGGGCACAAGGCGCGGCCGTTGTAGAAATTGCGCTACCAACCGAGGTGCCCATCGATCCGCTGATGGATTGTTTAAGTTGTGAAGCAGCGACGATGCACGAAGAGCTTTCCCGAAACGCGGCCGACGAGCAGGTGCTGGGCAAGTGGGGACCAACCTTTCGCGGTGGACAATGGATACCAGCCGTTCACTATCTACGAGGTTTGCGCGCCAGGACGCAATTGATTAGCTTGATGGAAGCAACCCTTTCCAAGGTGGATGTATTGCTGGGCGGCCAAGACTTGGCACATACCAATTTGAGTGGTCATCCAAGCTTAGTGGTAGCCGTCTCAAGCCGCGAGACTCCGGTTGGGCCACAACCAGATACGATCAAGTTAACGTCGCGACTGTTTGCTGAAGATGTACTGTTGTCAGTCGGCCAGTTTTTACAAATGGAGATTCCGCCCACGCCTGCTGCGCCACCCTTGGAGCGTTTCCTGCAAGAAAGCGAATAAGAGAAATAATCAGCTACAGTTCTTCGTTGCGTCCAGACGCAAATCGTTTACTCGGCAAGGTGAATCGTCAGGTCGCGAATTTCTTCCAACAACGCCAAGTGCGACTCGTCGAAGGCCTGCAACTGTGTTGAAGTTGTCTTTGACTCTAACGTCTCCATCTCGTCACCCAATCCGCTGGTGCGTGAAGCCCGCCATTTGGCCAAAATCAAGCTGCGTACTTCTTCGGCATTGCCAATCCCTTCGAATAAACCGGAATGCCCGGTAGCGCTGGCCCCTTCACCTTTGCCAGTAGATGCACCGCCACCCGCAGTTTCCACAAGCACATCCGATATGGCGAAATATCGCTGCAACGGTCCTTGCCGAATCGAAACGTTTTGAATGTTGTCATAAGTGATAGTCGTTTCGTGGATGGTCCAAATCCCACGTCGAATTCGCATACTGCGATCGCTGAGCACATACCAGGTTGTGTCGTATTGAAGATGAATTGCGATGTACGCCACAATGTCCGGAAGAATCATGATCGCCCAGATGGGAATGGTCAAAAGCAGTCCGATCCAAGGAATGGTTATCAGCATGATGATCCAGGCGATGAACATCATGCCATCGAAAAGCGTCAGCCCGATCCAAAAATACAGTTTCAGGTAACGTAAGAATCCTTCTCCTGGACGAAAGCTGCGAACCTGCGCATCATCAGCTCCTCGCAAATGGGGTGGTGCGTCAGGAACACGAAACCAAGTTGTGACGAAGGCCCATATGCCGCTGTAGCACCACTTACTTGCCCGGAGGATTGCTTTTTCGGGTATTACCATGGTCAGGCATCTCCACCGCTAGATTTCATCGCGACCAGCTTCTGCATCGCGTCGCGAATCTCGCGCAGCACCTGGGTAGCGCGATCACCGGTCTGTTGGCATGCAGGAGCGTCAGTCGCCAATGCCTCGGAGCCAAGCAGTTCATTCTTCGCGCCACGCATCTGGCTATAAAGATAGTCTCTGATTTCTTCGGGATTCAAGAATCCCTCGATAGACATCTCCGCTTGGCTGTTACCTGAGGCCGTTTGTAGACTGATCTTTGCCAGCCCCATCCATCGCTGAATGATGTTGCGGGTAAGGTGAATATCTTGAATGCGTTTGTAAGTGAGGTAAATTTCCTTGCGAAACAAAACACCCCAACTCATTGAGACACCTGAATCATCAAACTTGTAACGCAGCGTGATGTAGCGACAGTAAAAACCTAAGATCAGCAACGGAGCGGCAGGTCCGGTCAGCAGCGAAGTAATGATGTAGTAGCGCATCAATACTTTGTCCGGTCGAACCACAGATTTCGGATCAAACTGAGGCGTTTCGTTCATAGCACTTTTCCAAGTAAACCAGCACGAGTAGCAAACATGCCAAGACCTGCGGGCGATTCCTGCTGGCTCCACATTACTCGACAGAGATGCGTTGAGGCAACCATCTACCTCGCCGATTTGCCAAATGTCCAGCATGAAAAAACAGCGGCGTGAACAAACCTCTACAGGCTGGCGGCAATCTTCTCTGCAAGTTTAGTGGCTTCTTTGGTCGTCTTTGCGACGGCATCAGGAGCGGCCATAGTGGGCTCTATCAGAATTGAATTGATCTCTGTGAAGCCGATGAATTCAAGCAGCTTCTCTAAGTAGGACTTTTGAAAGTCCATCGCATTTGCCCCACCGCTGCCATAGGCTCCACCCCGGGCATAGATGACTGCGATTGGCTTTCCAGTAACAAGTCCTTTGTATCCGGTGTCAGGCGAAAAGCTAAAGGTTTGTCCTGGCTGGGCGATAATGTCCAGGTAGTGCTTTAATTTGTACGGGATGCCGAAATTCCACATGGGCAAGCTAATGAGATACTTGTCCGCCGATTTGAAGTGGTCACACACGGCCACCACGGCATCCCAGGCAGCTTGTTGCAGCTCGTCAAAGCTCTGACCATGCATCACCTGGTATTTGGCATCGATCGTATAGTTGTCAAACTCGGGTAGCGCTTGTTTCCAAAGATCCAAGGTCTCGACTTGGTCACTGGGGTGCGCCGCGCTGTAGGCAGCCAGGAAAGCGTTAGCAACCTCGATCGATTTCGATCGATTTTTTCGCGGTGAGGATTCAATGTATAACAGTTTAGACACGGTCAATTCTCCTTAGTTAACACAGAAAGATGTAGGCATGCGCGCAGAAGTTTTTCCGCATGATTTACCGCTTTGGCGTTTACCGCGGTTCTTCAAGTACAGAAAACTTGTGTGTTGGTGCTTACTCAAAACAAATCTACAGAGGGTAACATACAGTAGCGTCGTCCGATTCCAGCGGCTGCCTGGCGCCTCGCGAAAAGGGCAGATAGCAAACTAGGCTAGGCCAGGTCAAACAACATAAATTCGGAATCGGCTGTGGCTTTCAATTGCAGCATGGTCTCTTGGCTGACCGCGACACCATCGCCTGCGGTAATCGGCATTCCATTCAAGCTTGCTGCTCCGCGTAAAATTTGGATCCATGCATGGCGATGTGATTTCAAGGCAAAATCGATGTCAATATCTCGCTGTAAGTCCACCAAGTAAATATTTACATCTTGATGAATCAGCATTGATCCCTCCGCTGAATCTCGGGAAGCGACCAATTGCCAACGGTTAAGTCGATCTCCAGGAGCAAATGCCTGTTGTTGATAACTGGGCTCAAGCCCCTTGGATTCAGGTAGTAACCAGATTTGATAAAAATGTGTCGCCTGCTGACTGGAGCCATTAAACTCGCTGTGTTGGATACCTTTGCCAGCTGTGATTCGTTGAAACTCCCCTGGTCTCAGCTGCTCTCCGTTGCCAAGTGAGTCACGATGCTCCAGTATCCCGTCGAGCACGTAGGACACGATTTCCATATCGCGATGGCCATGCGTACCAAAGCCTCGACTGGCGGAAATCCTGTCTTCATTGATCACCCGCAGCGATCGAAAACCCATGTGCTTGAGGTCATGATACCCGGCAAATGAAAATGTGTGGTAGGTGCTTAACCAGCCGTGATCCGCATGACCACGTTCGTTTGCTTTTCTTACCGCCAACATGTTCTAAGACCCTCACTCTAGTTGAAACGCTTTTTATAGATTCTATAAAGACAATTTATATGTAAAGCATTGGCTCGCAAGAAACGGGCAGTTTGCCGGTGGCAGCAGTTAACCCAACCTCAGCTTTTCCAGTAAGCGAATCAAATCTACGAGTTCGCCTTTGGCAAGGTTAGCCATCAATTCCTTGTGCAACGACTCAAGTGGTTGGTCGAGTTGGGCTAGAATCTTGCGGGCTTTGGCAGTGATTTCTACGTAGACGACTCGACGATCCTCCTCGCAGCGTCGTCGCGTTACCAGTTGCTGCTTTTCCAAGCGGTCTATCAAGCCCGTTATGGCGGGGACGACCTGAATCATCCGATCTGCAATCTCCAGGGAAGGTAGCGGGTGTCCTTCTCCTCTCAGAATACGAAGTACGTTGTACTGCGAGCAGGTAAGCCCGAACTCCCGAAATAACCGTCCAAGTCGGTTGTCGATGAGATCGCTGGTCCGCAATAGGTTTAATATCGCTTCTTGCGGAAGCGATTCAAACGCCGTTCGTTTCTTCAACTCATTTTGAATACGGCCAACCAAGTCAATGCCCCCGCTCCTCGAATATTCTCGGCAAACGCCAGCACTTGCCCCTTTATGTCGTGCAATACACTATGTAAAAATAATTGACATGTCAAGTAGCTACATGGCAAGTATTAGTCGATATGAAGTTTTCCATAGATCTAGTGCATTCATGCGCCGTCGCGGATGCTTGGACGGATAATTATGGCAAGACTTTGCTCGTCGTTGGTCAATGGTTCGCGCGACTGCTGCTGTTTTTCAAGTACTTGCAAATCTGCGTCAGATGCATCGCCATTAGATAGAGTTCGAGCTGCGATTCTAGATTTCAGACTGGAATCAGGTGTTTGAAAATCGAGTATTTGAAACGAAACGTCATTCTCTTGGGCGAGTCGCGCGAATATGTTGCGGTGGGCACGCTTGAGAAAAGTGGCATCGACCACCACTGCGTAGCCTGCTTTGAGAATCAAATCCGCCAGCTTGGAGAGTCGTCGATACAGTTTGCTGGTGGCCACGGCCGAGTACATTCTCACGAGCGTTTCGCCGGTTGGTCGGTCGGTTGGCTGTTGGCGAAACATCCGTTTGCGCTCCACATCGGAGCGCAACCGAATGGCACCAGCCTGACGCACCCACTGTAGTGAACCCGTCGACTTGCCACTACCACTCAAACCGTGTGTGATCCACAATCCTCGCCTGCCGTTCTCTGCGATGCGTACGGCCGTCGACAACATCCGATCGAGTTCGGATTTTGCGTTTTCGATTTCGTTTGTCGGTTGCTGCTCGTTCTCGGCAGACAATTGCCCAAGGCGAAGACCTGCTACTTTCGCACGTACCATGGCGCGGAAGACCATGTACCATCGCAACAGTCGCAAGCCTGAATAGTCGCCGGTAGTTTCCAAATACTGACTGATGAACAAATTGAAAAGCTCTGCATGTTGTCGAGCCACAAGATCCATTGCCAGAAAGCCCGCATCGCTCATGGTATCGATCCAGCGGAACCGTTCATTGAATTCGATGCCGTCGAACGGTGTCCACTGTTTGTGCCAAAATACAATATTTCCCGCGTGCAAATCACCATGGCATTCCCTTATGTGGCCGTGCCTTTTTCGCTCGCCTAAGAGGGGTTCAATTTGCTGGTATTCGCGATTGGTCCACTCTCGCAGTAAAGTCAATTCTATGGTGGAATTTTTAGACTCCGTCATCGATTCCAACGCGCGAAAATTGTCTAGTGCGTCCTCGCGAACGCCCTGCGGATCACCAAAATCTGCAGCTGTAGAAGCAGGTTCGGCGTTTTGATGGAAGTGGCCAAGCTGTACTGCCAGCGATTGAACGTCGGCCAACGTTACTTCGTCGCCATCCAGCCGCTCACTTAAGAGTGCGCCGTCTTCAAAGCGGCGCATCTTGACGGCGTACTCGACGATTTCTCCTTCACCTTCGACAAGGAATGTCTTTCCTCGCTGAACGATCGGCACGACACCGACATACAATTCCGGAGCATATCGACGATCGAGTCTGAGTTCTTCAAGGCACGCTTGCTTGCGGCGCTCCAGCGTCGAGTAGTCCAAGAACTCGTTTCGCAGGGGTTTTTTAATCTTGTAGGCGAAGTTTTCGCTTAAAACGACTCTTGAAATGTGTGTTTCTTTCGTTTCCAATTTCGCGCAAGCATCCTTGGGAAAAGCCGACGGATTTGCCAATGCGTCCACTAGGGTATGCTCGTCGATGTCTACATCTGGCAAACGAATTGATGGCAGTCGATGTGGCATTTCCAAACTCCAGGCAAACGATTTACAAACCGATCGGGAACATGCAAAGTAACCAAGGAACTTCTTCCTGGCAATCCAATCGATTTGATATCGATTTCCAATTGGAAGTTTGTGTTGAACGAATTGACGATGCGCTACTTGCGGTAACCGCAGGAGCGACGCGGATTGAATTGAACCAGGCGCTCGGGCAGTCAGGCTTGACACCTTCGGTTGGTAGCTGCGAACAATTGTGTCGTACATGCGCTGTTCCTGTGGTGACTATGGTTCGCCCTCACAGTCATAGTTTCCACTACACGAGTTCGGAAAAGGCGGCCATGCTCCGCGACTGCCAGGACCTGCTGGCTGCAGGCGCTGGTGGGATCGTCATCGGTGCTTTGGATGACAACGGCTGGATCGATACCAAATTCCTGCGCTCCGTCGCGGCAATTTGTTCTCCGGCAGAGGTTGTTTTTCACAGAGCGTTTGACGAGTTGACCGATCAGGCTCAGGGCCTGAAGCAGTTGATCGACTGCGGCATACAGCGAGTGCTAACCTCAGGAGGGGGCAGGACTGCGATTGAGTCGGTTGGGAAATTGAAAAGGCTAATTGAGTTGGCGGACGGTTGTATAGAGATTCTGCCCGGCAGTGGAGTGTCTAGCTCGAATGCAGTCGAGCTGGTGGCGCAGACAGGCTGTACGCAGCTGCATGGATCATTCACAAACAGGGAAACGCATCTGAGCTGCCCCGACCCTCAAGAGATCGCCGCGACGCTCGCAGCAGTTCATGCATTCTTCAACGAACGCCGCTAGGTAAATAACTGACGTAGTGGATCTTGTCAAAGATCCTGGTGAAGGAGGTTTAACAACCTCCACTACGAAAGCCTTATACCCGGGGTTACGTTCCGCTCGCTGGCAGCAAAACAGCTACGAAAGAGCACAGGAAGTGCAATTACGCTTGGTAGGTTCGACGAGCCCCAATGCTGTACC
>JAGQPR010000013.1 GCA_020426625.1 Planctomycetales bacterium | reverse complement strand
ATGCTTTGACAAGTCGATCCGTCCAGGCGGCAGGTCTACCTCTCGCAGGCTTGATGGTGCATGTCAATTCGACCATGGAGCGCAGTACTTTACGATCCGAACTCAGAACCTGCGGCACTACTTGGCTTCATGGTCGGCCGATAGTGTTGTTGCACCGTGGCCAGGTAGAATCGTCTCAATCGACCAGCCACAAGCAATCAAGCCAGCGCCGCCAGAAACGCGTTACGTAGCGACGCCATGTATGCAGGCCTTGGCTCAACACTTGGCAAAGGATCTTAGCATTCAGTTTGAGTGCGAGGTCGCGTGCGCGAAAAGGTCCGGCACCAAGTATCAACTTTTTTCAAACGATCGGCAACTCGGAGCGTTTGATATCGTCCTTTGGAACTGCCCTCCGGCACAGGTGTCGCGACAAGTCCCGGCCGAGTGTTCTTGGACCAGTCGTTTGTCAGCAGTGAAAATGCTGCCCTGCTGGGCAGTAATGCTCGCTTTGAATCACAGTTGGGAAATCCCCTTGGATGGTG
The DNA here is from genome assembly GCA_020426625.1 of Planctomycetales bacterium. Classification (GTDB taxonomy): domain Bacteria; phylum Planctomycetota; class Planctomycetia; order Pirellulales; family Pirellulaceae; genus Aureliella. The sequence continues at coordinate 39,192 of JAGQPR010000013.1, read as the reverse complement.
CCTTCGTAAATCAAGGTGGACTCAGCTGGATGGCTCGTGATTCAAGCAAGCCAGAGCGCAAGTTCTCAGGCGAAGGCTGGGTATTGCATTCGACCGCTGAGTGGGCTCGGCAGAATCTAGAGGTGGATGCGCAAACGGTCGTTCAGATGTTGACCGACGAGGCCCAACGCATGACTGGTAGCCAGCTACCCAAAGCAGATTCGGTGCGGGCGCATCGCTGGCTTTACGCAAGACCAGACAAGCCCTTGCCAGAGAACTCTCTGTGGGACTCAGACAACTGGCTGGGATGCTGTGGGGATTGGTGCGGCGGTCCACGCGTTGAAGGCGCCTTGTTGAGCGGCATGGCACTCGCTGGCCGCGTATTGGGAACATTGCATGAGCACAAGTCAACAATGGCCAGTACCATGGTTGGCAAGCAATCCAAGCCGACTCAACTTATGCTTTTTGATGAGTAGTTTGAATGTCCGAGTTCGCCGCCGCTCTCGTGTATCCGCATCAGCTTTGGGAACACCATCCAGCTGTAGCAGCAGCCCGAGTCTGCCTATTAGTCGAAGATCCATTATTTTTCACTCAATATAACTTCCATCGTCAAAAACTTGTATTGCATCGCGCTTCGATGACAGAGTTTGCCTCAAGGTGCGAAAAACTCGGGAAGCAGGTGCATCGGGTCGAAGCCAGGGCAATTCAGCATTCTGCTGATATCGGAGCCATAATTCGCAACAAGAAAATCAAGAGAGTCGTCGCAGTTGATCCTTCCGATGATTGGCTACACGCGCGAGTGAGTCAGGGCTGTAAAGCTGCTGGAATCGCGGTTGAATGGCTGGAAGATCCAGCCTTTCTCACTCCCGCGAGCTTCATGCAAGACTGGTCGCAGCAGCGAAAACACTTCCACTTTACCGATTTTTATATGCGTCAACGAAAACGAATGGGTTTGTTGTTGGACGACAACGACAAGCCAGCTGGCGGTAAGTGGACTTTCGATACTGAGAACCGCAAGAAGCTGCCCAAGAATATCGTGCTGCCGACGATCTCATTACCGACAGAGGGCGAAAGTGTGCGCGAGGCCAAGCGGTATGTTGCATGCCAATTTCCAGACGCGTTAGGGCAGATTCAGCAGTTTGCCTTTCCGGTGACTTATGCGGATTCCGCTGCCTGGCTAGACGAATTCATCGAGACTCGCTTGATTGACTTTGGCGACTATGAGGATGCCATTTCTCGCGACGAAACCTTCCTGTTTCACGGCGTGCTAACCCCCATGCTCAACATCGGCCTACTGACCCCGCGGCAGATCGTCGAGGCTGTCTTGGACAAGGCTGATATCATTCCCTTGAATTCACTGGAGGGCTTCCTGAGGCAAGTGATCGGATGGCGAGAGTTTATCCGGTTGGTCTACTTGCAAGCCGGTCGACGCCAGCGTACTCGAAATGCATGGGAGCTTTCGTGCAAACTCCCGGCTTCGTTTTATCTTGGCACAACTGGGATCGAGCCCTTTGATCGCAGCGTACAACGCGTAGGGAACCACGCCTACTGCCATCATATCGAACGCTTGATGGTGCTAGGAAACTTTATGTTACTATGCGATATCGCGCCCGATGAAGTCTATCGTTGGTTCATGGAAATGTTCATTGACGCTTACGATTGGGTCATGGTTCCCAACGTATATGGCATGAGCCAACATGCGGATGGAGGACTGATAACCACCAAACCCTATATCAGTGGTTCGAGCTATATTCGCAAGATGAGCGATTATTCGAAGGGACCATGGACGGAGGTCTGGGATGGACTCTACTGGCGCTTCATTGACCGGCATCGCGATTTCTTCAGCTCCAACCCGCGGATGCGCGTCATGGTCGGGCAACTCGATCGCATGGGTTTGAAACTGGCCGAACATCATCGCCATGCAGATCGCTTTCTCGAAAAACTACACGTCTAAGCTATTCAAATTCAGGGGACCTCACATGCGATCTGCGACTCGAACAAGAACCACGATGATGCTGCTTGCAATGTTTACGCGCGCATGGTGCCCGCTGTTTGTTGGTATCTTCGCCATGCCTTTGGCGGCTAGTGCCGCTCAAGCAACGCTGGACGCCAGCCAGTATGACCCGTCGTGCGGAATCGCAATTACGCAGCGAGATTCGGTCGTCTCTGTGGTTTGGCCCATACACGATACCGCAACCGCTACGATACTTTTTAGCTTGGACGCCAAGGATGCGATCGTTAAGTCAGTTTCTATATCGCAAAGTGGCGACTCCGTACAAACTGTGGCCACTGATCTTGACCCTGTTTTGTCCGTGCGAGTTGGAGACCGCGATCTAGAGAAACGAAGTGGCTGGACCATCTTCTTTGATCGCATGCAGACCAAGCCCAACGAAGTGTACCTGGCTACGCTGGGTCGTGAACAAGCTGTTGCAACAAGTAATGCCCAGCGAGCGACATTGACACTTGGCCCCGTATCGGCAGGCCCGTTTCACGGAGTAATCCGTTGGACTTTTTATCACGGCAGCCCCATCGTCCTGCAGGAAGCTGTACTTGAAACGGCACGTGAGCGAACCGCCTTTCTCTACGATACCGGCCTTGTTTGTCGCGGCTCGCTACCCAAGGAATATGCTTGGATAGATGCTATCACCAGTCAGGTGCACGCTGAACCTGTCTCTGCAGTCGCTGCGGCTCGCAACATCGCCGTACGGGGACGAACGGTTTGCGCTGCCTTTGAGCAGGGCTGCATCGCGGTTTTCCCTCCACCACATCGTTACTTCTATCCACTCGATTTCTCGAATAATCTCAGCAACGTCTGGATCGGTCCCCATTACGCTTCGCAGGCATTACCGACCGGCCTGGGAATTCGCCATGATCCCGCAGGTGATAATCGCTTTGTTCCTTGGTTCAATGCCCCGGTCGGCAGCGCCCAGGAGATGGGGGTATTCTGGTGTTTGTCCAATCGACGGATCGATGAGACACTGGAAACGGTGGCTCAATTGACTAGGCATGATCGTTTTGAACGACTGCCAGGACACACGGTTTTTTCGAGCCACTATCACGTTGAGCATACGCGAGAGTTACTCGCTGCGCAGCAACAACCAACCGAGGACGAAGCATCGATTACGGCCACCACACCCGGCGGGCGCGAATACATTATCCCGCCACGACTCCAAACACCTGGTTTCACGCGAATGCTGCGCGACATGGGGATCGATATCGTACACTTGGCCGAATTTCATTTCGGTGCCACACCGCAATTGGACACTGAACAGAGAGTGGAGTCTTTGGAACTGCTGCACGCGGAAGCTCGACGACTGAGCGATGCCGAGTTTCTCTTACTGCCAGGCGAAGAACCAAACGTGCACCTGGGTGGACATTGGATCAGCCTATTCCCTAAACCTGTCTACTGGGTACTCAACCGGCCTGCGGGAATGCCATTTGTTACGCAGCATTCAACGTTGGGGAACATCTACCATGTTGGAAATGCCGCTGATATGCTGCGATTGCTGCAACTTGAGAACGGGTTGGCTTGGACAGCTCACCCTCGAATCAAGGGATCGACAGGATTTCCTGACGCCTACCGCGATGAATTATTCTATCAATCCGATCGGTTCCTGGGTGCGGCCTGGAAGGCCATGCCAGCCGATTTGTCATTGCCACGACTGGGCATGCGGGTGCTGAATCTTTTGAACGACATGTCCAACTGGGGATTCCCAAAATACGTTCTCGGAGAAGTGGACGTCTTTAAGATCGAGCCAGAGCATGAGTTGTATGGCCACATGAATGTCAACTACCTTCGCACGGAAGAGATACCCGCCTTCGACCATGGTTGGCAAGCGGTATTGGATGTGCTTCGCGCAGGTCAGTTCTTTGTAACAACTGGTGAAGTCTTAATACCAGACTTCAGAGTCAACGGTTGTCAGTCGGGTCAGTTGTGTTCTGTGCCCAGCAATGGGAATTCGCTCATTTCGTTGGATCTAAGGTGGACGTTCCCACTGGCCTATGCAGAGGTGGTTTACGGCGATGGCATCAATGTATTCCGCCAGCGATTTGATCTGTCGGCTACATCTGCTTTTGGCGAACAGGCCATTGAATTCCAGGTCGAACTGGCTGGCCAGCGGTGGGTGAGAATGGAAATATGGGATGTCGCCACGAACGGCGCTTTCACACAACCGGTTTGGCTACAGACTGAAGACTCGCCGTGAGCACCAGCTTGCTGGCCTCAAATCGAACGCCGCGGCGATAGAGTCAAGAATTGGAAATTCAGTTTCACTTAATCTTTCCGCAAAATTAGCCGCTGAGCGATAGCACGCGGCTTTTGACGGAACCGCACGCTAGCGCGTTGCGGCGGATGTGGCATAGGAATTACGATTTGTGACGCTAGCAGGCGGTTTCTGACGGAACCGCACGCTAGCGCGTTGGGGCTGATGTGGCTTCGGAATTACGATTTGCGACACTGCATTCGGTTGATTTTTTCGAATTCACGAAACGAATAGTGAGTCGCTGGCCGTAAGGCCACGGTTAATGCGCGATACCCGGCCGCTTACACGTCGCGGCTCACAAAAATCAAGAAGCCGCCTGCATCAGTCGGTGCGCAATCGTTCCCGCGTTCGTCGGTCGCGCGGGTGGGACGAATCCGATACGGGTTCTCCGACGGTCGTCGTATTCAGCTTGACAATCGACGCCCCACATGTCACCATCTAGTGACATGAAAAATCCTACGGCAGAAGTTGACTTGGTTTGGAAAGCGTTGGCAGACTCGACCCGACGCAGCATCCTTGATTTGTTGGCGGAACGACCGCTGGCAACTGGCGAAGTCGTCGCGCGATTCGAGAAGGCATTGTGTCGCACGGCGGTCATGAAACACCTGGAGATCTTGGTCCAAGCCAAATTGGTGATCGTTCGCCGCGAGGGCAAAATGCGTTGGAACTATCTCAACCCGGTGCCCATTCAGCAAGTTTGTGATCGCTGGGTGAGCCAACATGTGCGACAGGTTGCTTCGGCCGTATCGCGTTTAAAAGAATTGACCGAGGATCGGGTTTCGCAATCAACCACCGAGAGACCGTCGAGTGCCAGCAAGTCTCGGCGGACCAAAGCGATTTCCTCTGATCGGCTTAATACACCAGGAGAAAAAAGATGAAGGGCGGGAGAAAACTTTCAATGGGCGGCGTGCAATACGAACTCGAAATCGCGATTCAAGCTCCTATCGACAAAGTGTGGCAAGCGATTATCAATGATATTCAGCTGTGGTGGTTGGGCGACTTTCACATGGTCGCACCTGATTCGCAAGTCGAATTGGATGTGCGGCCCGGAGGACGAGGTCTCATGGAAACCGCAGGTGATGGTAGCTTCCTGCAGTGGTATACCGTTCAAGCATATTTGCCGCAACAACGCAAGATTTACCTGGTAGGCAATCTTGCACCCGAGTTTGGCGGACCATCGACGAGCAATTTGAGCCTCGAGCTAATCTCCGATTCGGAGGGTTGCACATTGAAAATCACGGATGCGCACCACGGCTGCGTCGATGAGCAAACCATCGATTCGTTGGAGAAGGGTTGGAAGCAATTGTTTGACAGTGGTCTTCGCTGCTACGTCGAAGACAAAGCAAATTGACATCGTCCCGCTAACAACTTGCATCTGCCCACGCATGGGTTCGCTTCTACGATCTGTGCCGGACCCGGCTGTGGTTTGTTGCTCAGTTTCAAGCATCGTCATCCCCGCGGCGTATGCCGCATTCCCGCGCTGTTGGGAACCCAGTTTCGTGGGGTGTTTAGTCGGTTCACCGCATGAGCTGGAACGGCTCACGCTGGGTCCTCGCCTTCGCAGGGATGCCCTAGTTTCGTCTATTCTCTGCTACAACGGCCTCTGTAGGCCCGACTGCGGTTTTGTTCCGACTCCTGCCCAGGCGGCCCGGGCAGGGTAGTGGAGTTTGGCAGATCGGTTTGAGCTATGCGTTCTTCTTTTTCGCGCCGGTCTTTCCAGTAAGTGCGGTTTGCAATGGCTTTTCCACTTTGGCCAATTGCTCTTCGCTCAGCAGTTTGCCAATTGCCAGCTTGGTTTTGGCCAGCATTTCGGTAGTCTCGGCCCAACACTTGGACTGTTCTTCGGTCAAACCAATCTTGGCGTCGATTGCTGCCTGCAGAGCTTTGCCTTTCTTGCCCGCTTCTTTGGCTTCTTTTTGTGCGTCAGCTCGCAGTTTGAAAATGTTACCAGGCAGTTTCGCTTTTGCGCGCTTGGCAACCACTTCTTTGGCAACCTTAGAGTACATCTCCTCGATTTCTTTGGTTTGTTCTGGCTTCAGTTCCGCTGGTTCGAGTCCCTTGAGCAGAGTTTCTACCATTCGCTTGGCAGGATCGCCATTCTTTTTCTTCTTAGCTTCCCCCTGGGCAAACAGGCTGCTGCCAAGTACAGCTACAAAACAACATGCTAATGCAACATTCTTCATTTCGGACACCTAAATCGCGTTATCAAGGGGGCCGGTAGAAAGCTACACCACCTTCTGCAACAACCTGGCCAACGCTTGATCCAAGTATTGTAGATACCAGCTGGTACAATGCGATGACTCAGCAATTTGTTTCGGCGTTAAAACCCGGTAACGAAACCCGGTATGACCCACCAAGATAACGAATTGCACATCTTGTTCTTGCCGAACTTTCCACCGACCAAACATCGCATCACTTCCACCACTTGCCATGTCCAGCTTGCCGCTCCTATCTCCCGCAGATCGTGAATCTTTGTTGCGATTGCAGATCCTTGCCCGCAAAGTTGTGGAAAGCGTGCACACTGGCATGCATCGATCGCCGCACAAGGGAACTAGTGCAGAATTTCGCGAGCATCGGCCCTACGTTCGCGGAGACGAAATTCGCTCGCTGGATTGGAATCTCTACGGCAAGACGGATCGGTTGTATGTTCGCCAGTACGAAGATGAAACCAATCTACGGGCAATAATACTGGTCGATCAAAGCGGGTCGATGAAGTACTCCGGAACTCGGAGCCAGATCACCAAGCATCAGTATGCCGTGCGTCTGGCGGCCTGTCTGGCAACGTTGCTGATCTCGCAACAGGATTCGGTGGGCTTGGCTCTATACGATGCCCAGCTTCGGGAGTTCATGGCAGCGCGCAGCCATCCCTCGCATTTGTCGACACTGTGCGCGGCGTTGGTCAAGAGTCAGCCTGCAGGGAATTCGCAGCTTCACAACGTAGTGCATCAGTTAACACCAAGGATGCCTAAACGCGGTTTAGTGTTCCTGGTATCGGACCTATTCGAGGATTCGCCGCAGTTGCTAAGCTCTTTGCAACATCTGCGTCGTCGTCAATGCGAGGTAGTCGTCTTTCAGGTTTGGGACCCCGACGAATTGGATTTTCCGTTCCGGAGATTAACGCAATTTCAATCGTTAGAGTCGGCAAACGAGGCCCACGTATTGGATCCAATCGCAGTGCGGCGAGCCTATTTGGAAAGGTTGGCAGAGTTTCGCAGCCGTCTGGCGGAAACGTTTGCAGCAGAGGGTATTGATTGCCTAGAATGCATTTCCGATCAACCCCAAGCAGAAATACTCGCGAATTATCTAGTGCGTCGAGGGAATCCTGGCAAGCGACGAATGCGGGGGACGGCGCGTTAGGATACGGTTTCTTGTGCATTGAAAATGGCGGGATGTGGAATTTGGTGGTACACAGGTCGCGCCCAGTTGTGATGCTCTGGTCAAGCAGGCCATTATTGCGCAAGCCTCATTCTGTACCGAGGAAAAGAATAGTACACCACGCAACGGAACATGAACTTCTTAAACACAATTTTGCTGGGTGGGGCATCGGCAGCTCTAATACCGCTGGTTATTCACCTGTTGTCTCGTGCTCGCCCTAAGACGGTCCAGTGGGGCGCCATGCACTTGCTTGCGCTACAGCCAGCACTCTCATCGCGACGCGTGCAGTGGGATTCTTGGTTGCTTTTGCTGCTGCGCATCCTGATTCCCATTGTATTTGCCATTGCGTTGGCTCGTCCTGTCTTGACCCGTTTTCGAGTGCCAGGATACAGCGGACAAGATTCGATTCAATTCGTAATCGACAATAGCCTATCGATGTTATGCACGAATGACTCAGACACGACAGTGCTTGAACAGGCAAAGAAAACTGCGAGCAATATCGTTACGGCGCAGCCCTCCGCGACACTCGCATTGCATACGACTCAAACAGCAGACAACGCGAGTTCGGTAGCAAACCAGCAAAGCTTCGCTGAATCATTGAATGGCATTCAAGCCTTTGGGAGCCAACGTTCTGTGTTAGCTGCTGTGGAATCCGCCATCCGCACGCAGGATCCTTCCGAAGCGGGAATGCGGCAGGTCGTCGTTATCAGCGATTTTCAAGCTGCAGATTGGTCGCCGTTGGCAGCTGCCTACGATTCGCTACGCAGTTTACTGCAGGAGCGATCGAGTTCCCTTCAACTGCTTCTGCTGCGAGCTGACCCACAGGACAACACGGTTAACACGCGACGGAATGTATCTATACACATGCCGCCCCGACCGCAATCGGCCGTTTTCATCCACGACATCTATCACGCACAGCCGATTGTGCGAAACCACAGCACAAGTGCAACAACGGTTTATGTGACCTTTTCTGTCGATGGCGATGCCGTGGAGAGTCGTACCGTCGACTTGGCTGCTGGCAGCGCTCAACAACTCGATTTCGCGTGCACGTTTGCTGACCCCGCCTGGCACCATATTGTTTGTTCCTTGATGCATAACGATGCGTTGTCGGCTGACAATCAAGCGAGTGAAATAGTACAAGTTTTTGAGCCGCTTCGCGTCCTGATATCGTCAGCAGGGACAATCACGCAGACGAACCCTGCTCAAAATCCTGAAGCTCAATCACTTGCTGAAGCTCAGTATCTGCAATTAGCTCTGGCTCCCTACGTTGGCCGGGATGCATTTCGCAATCACTTTCGCGTAAATGCAATTGTTGCGAAACATTTGGATATTCGTTCGCTGCAGCAACAGGATGCATTGGTCTTGGTTGCCGCCCCAGCGCTTTCGTCGGCAGCTGCGAGCGCAATCGAAGCATTCGTGACTGATGGAGGAGGGCTGGTTGTCTTCTCTGGACCGGACCTAGATGCAACGTGGTACAACGACAACTGGGTTAACAATAATAACTTGTTGCCATTGCGATTCGGCAACGTCCGTCGGCAAGACATCGATACCAGCCAGCTTTCCGAGAGTAACCGAGATTTGGCAACCGCAGCGGCTCCCACAATTCTGATGCCCTCCGTAAGTGAGTTGCGATCACCTTTCCAACAGGAAATCGCCTCGTTGGAAAGGGATTTGGGTGCAGTGCATCTCAAGCGGTGGACCGACTTGGTTTCCAGCTTGGCAAGCGAGTCCTCTACAGGTTCACCAGTCCGAGAACTGTTACGACTATCCAGTGGGGAAACGCTAGCGGCCATGCATCGCGCTGGCAAAGGCAATGTAGTGCAATGTGGACTCGGATTGTCGGAGGAGTGGTCCGATTGGCCACTTACGCCTGTTTTCCTGCCGTTGGTACAGAGTATCGTACTCAGTGCAGTACGTTGGCACAGCGATGCTTACAATGTTATTTGTGGCGAAACCATTCGCATCTCGCGACCAGTTTCTGTGGACCAGTCACTACCCTTGAATTTGGTCTTCAATCAAATCGGGGCGGGGGACAAAGCGCATACGCTCCTGCTCGACAGCGGTCAGTCGTCAAGCATCGTGCCGTTGACACTGCCGGGTGGAGTTTACAAGGTGACTCAGTTAGATTCGTCGCATGCATCGATTCCACCGCTTCTGGCTGTCTCCAATGATCCCGCTGAATCGGAATTGTCGCGGCTGAATGATTCTCAGGTTGAATCGGTGGCCGAGCAGTTGAACGCCACGTTTGTCCGCTCGGTTGATGAATTACTGACCTGGCAACTATTGCAGCGGGAGGGCAAGGAGATTTGGCCAGCTTGCGTGGTAGCTCTACTTGGCCTGCTATTTGCTGAAATGCTACTGGCTGGGCGAATCGACCGAGGAGACAGTGGCTAATGTCCGTGCAATTTCTTGGCAACTGGCCAACTTGGTTGCTCGTCGCTACCGGACTATCACTACTTGCGGCGGTACTTTATCGTCGCCAGTTTGGCCAGCAAAAAATCCAGTTGGGATACTGCATCATCTTGCTGCGCAGCATGGCCATCTTTCTAGTCGCAATGACCCTTAGCCAACCGATTTGGGAAACCCAGCGATGGCGGGGCACCCCGGCCAATCTCACGATTATTCTGGACGATTCGCAAAGTATGTCGCTGAGGGACGAGCTTCAGGAGAATGAAAGCTCGGAGCATTACCCTAGCGAAGGATCACGCTATGCCCGAGCCGTCGATGGAATGATTTCCGATCAAAGCTGGCTCGAAGAATTAAAGAACAAAATGTCGATACGTGTCGTTACCAGCAGCAATCCACAACAAGCGCTGTGGCAGTCCACTCCGCTGGACCCCAGTGCGCTGCCGTTGTCAAGATCTATAGGCTTGCCCGCCAATTGGATGCCAGAGCAGTGGTTCAAACGATCTCCCTTAGGGGATGCGATATCTTCCGCAATGGCCAACAGCAACTCGTCAGAAGAGCACTCCATTGCGTCTGAGTACGTTGTCCTACTAAGCGACGGTCAATCAAACGCAGGCCGTGACGCGCTGACAGCTGCCGAGGATTTAGCCAACCGAAACATCCAACTCTTTACGGTTGGTTTCGGTGCCGAGAGCTCCCCTGTGGATCTGGCCGTGGTCGACTTGCAACATCCACAGAGCGTGTTCCAGGCCGATACACTACGGGGAGCCCTGTTGATTCAGGAGAGAATCCCAGCCGGCACGAGATATACGGCAACGATCGGTAGCCAAGACGACGTAGGAAATGCCAACGTCCTTTGGCAGCAACAACTGTTGTCTACGGAGTCAGACCGGAGAAAAATCGATTTTGAAATCGCGATTGCGGAAATCAAACACGTTCTTACCAACTCGGAACAAGGTGGAGAGTATTCTCGCTACCCGGTCGCGTTGCATGCACAGCTGACTTCCGCGGCGCGTGAGCCATGCGTGACGAACAATCGCCTGGTATCCAATTTGGCGGTCATCGCCCAACGTTCGCGCGTACTGTTTGTGGACGGACGCAGTCGATGGGAGAGCCGCTATCTTAGAAACATGTTCTCCCGCGATCCAGCCTGGGAAATAGAATCTCACATTTTACATCAATCATCAAGCCAACTGACGGCGAGGTTACCGTTGCCATTGGGTTTGTCAAATGAACAAATTGATGCGTTTGAATTGATGATCCTGGGTGATATCGACTGCAAAAACCTGGAATCTCAGGATGTAAACTGGTTGCATGAGTTTGTCGAGAAGGGTGGCGGGCTGGTGCTGTTGGATGGCGCCCGTCGTCAGTTGCGAGCTTCTGCAAGCGACTTGATTGGCGATCTGTTGCCAGTCCAATGGTTAGGCAAATCAGATACTGTGGTAACCGCTGTCGAATCATTGCCCAAGCGAGTAGCGCTTACCGAAGTGGGAATGCGTCTTCAGGCGCTGCGAATCGACACCAGCCTTAACAGCAATGACATGAACGTGATCAAGGACGACGCGAGCAACTTGCGCCAGTGGAGTCAGCTGGAACCTCTGAATTTTGTTGCTCGAGTGAAAGCGCTGCCGGGTGCGGAAACGTTGATCGACGCAATAAGTGACGTTGAGACCACTCCGCTACTTGTCACCCGACGCTACGGTGCGGGTCGCGTGCTGTATTGCGCTACGGATGAAACCTGGCGGTGGCGGTTCAAGGCTGCTGATACGGTACATCAACGACTTTGGAGCCAGCTGGCGCGTTGGGTACAGCGGCGTCCCATGGCGGTCAAGAACGAGTTTGTATCTTTGGACACGGGAGCTGCCCAAGTCCTGCCAGGACATCCCGTGGAGTTGCTTTCACAGCTGAAGGACATGTCCGGTGATCCCGCCAGCGGAAAATCGGTAATGGTTGTTCTCGCAAGCGATGCACAACTGGAAACCAAGATTGCATTGATCGAACACACGGATTTGCCAGGTACCTATTCGGCGATTGCGTCAAATCTTCCCGAGGGACACTACCGAGTGAGATTGCTTGCGGAAGATTACCCTCAGGAAGCGCTGAACATTGAAACAGAGCTGGTTGTGACCAGCGAACATCGGCGCGAGCTGCTAGATTTGACTTGCAATAGAAAATTGCTGACCGATTTGGCACAGGCGACTGGTGGAAAGTACTACTCCGAAAACGACTTGTCACAACTTGCGCAGCAGCTACGACCGGTTTCCGGTATTCGCTTGGAAAATCGATCAGTAGCAATTTGGCAATCCTACATGTGGTTTTTGCCAGCCCTAACTCTGCTTACGATGGAGTGGATCTTGCGAAAACGAGCGGGGCTAGTATGAGTATTGCCTTTGACGAAATGTCGCATATGAACGCAGCGTTGCCGGAGGTCACCCGGAGCAAGCTGGCGGCCTTTCGTTCCCGTCGCATTCGTTTGATGGCGACTCGTGGTCTAGGGCGTTGTTGCCTGACCGCCACGATTTCTTTGTGTTTGGCGTTACTCTTGGATGGCTGGTGGGCGCATCCGGCTGCACCATGGTTGGCATGCGCAGTTTTCTACGTGCCGCTGCTGCTGATGTTGAGTCTCTTGGGGCAAAAAGTGTTTGCCCGCGGAACTCTGTCCAACGAAGCTCGCAAATTCGAGCGAGCGAATCGCAATCTACGCGGTTTGCTGTTGCCTGCTGTTGAAATGTCGGACGAAAACGGCCCGACCACTGCAGGCTCCTATGCGTTTATCGCCAAGTTGCAAATGCAAGTTGAAGAAGCCATGGAGTTGGTCGATATCGAACAAATGCTGCCCTGGCGAATCGTTCGCCGTTCGCTCTACTTTGCATGCGCTTTTGCTTGCTTGATTCTCCTACTATCGGTGTCGCCTGGTCTGCATTTTACACACCGCGCAGCGCGGATTCTGCTACCCATGTTTGATTGGGGACGCGTCAGCAGCGTGGCGATTGAGATTGTCCGACCCGTTGCCCAATCGATGACGGTCGCATCAGGTGACTTGGTATCCCTCGTTGCCAAAATATCCGGAGACTTCAACGGCCAAGCGCAATTGGAGACGCGAACTGATTCATCCAACCAGTCGTCGAGGATGCTTCATCAACCATCGGCTCAAGATCTCAACATCGGCGCCGAACGCGGTGTCGTTTATGTTCAAGGATTACTTAGCACGCAGCAGCCGTGGATCGAATACCGAGTGGTGGCGCAGCAGGCGCAAACTCCCTGGTATCGCCTGGACACTCAACCACGCCCCAAGATTGCCGAATTCATCACGACGATAATTCCTCCGGCGTACACCAATTTGTCCGCATACCGCGAGGCGCTTTCCGCAGTTGAAATTCGGGCGCTGATGGGTAGTCGCGTGCAAATCCAGATCCAGGTCGAGGAACCTGTTGTCCGAGCGGCATTGTATTGGTCAAACACCACAGACGATCCCGATCCTGCTAGGGACCTGAAGGAAGAAGAAAACGCGATATCCGAACTGGAATTTGAAACAGCAACAGGTTTGTGGGCGCTTGAGCTGCCTGTCGACAGAGATCGCGAATTCCGGGTCCACTTACTCAACCCCCATGGGCTGACCAACGAGTTTAGCCGCAAGTATGCGATCCGCGGTCTGACTGACGTGCCACCCTCCGTTCGTTGGCTTGCTCCGACACACACAACGCTGATTGCCAATGCAAGTGACCAAGTGTCGCTCAGCCTGCTGGTGCGAGATGAAACATCTACTCGCATCGGTGGGCAAGTACGCATCAACAAACGCGATTGGGTTGATATTGCAGTTGATAGCCGGAGCACAACGAATGAAGCGATTGCATCAGAAGAGGAAGCGATTGTTGCCTCCGTTACGTACGACTGGACCATGGATCTGCTCCCGTTCAACTTGCGGGCAGGGGATCGCATGGAGCTGCGTGTGTCCGCAACCGACTTGAAGGAGCAAGTTACCAATTCGGACGTATTGGAGATTGTAATCGCCGACGGCAGTGTGGATTTCGGCGTAGACCAGGCTGTCCAGTTGAGGCTGCAAATTGCCCAGCGCCTCGAGGAACTGGCAACCAAGTTGACGAATTATGCGGAACTTGGTAACGATGCTCCAGGGCTGCGACGTGAGATTGTTTTCAGCTCGGAGAAGGACATCAAACAATTGGTTGGGCTGGTTGAACAAACGGCTTCACTGTCGTCCGACCAATTGCACAAACTGCAACTCGGAGAGCTTGGCAACGCTCTAACCAGCAAGATGCGTCAACTAATTGACGCAGCCGGTGAAGTTGGCTCGGACAGTGTGGCGGCCGATGCTGGCAACATCTCCGCCCATTTTAGAACACTCGTCAGCTACGATGTGATGCAATTCCTGGCTGCAAAACTTGCGATAGTTTTCGCGCAGCAGTCGCAATTGCAAAGCGACATGGGTGCCGACAGCTCCACTCTCATAACATTAGCCCGCAGGCAGCAGGTCATCGCCATGCAGTTGAAGGAGGTTCAGCAGTGCATGTTGGACGAAATGGTCCACCTGCGCGAGGAGTCCGCTGAGCGGCTGCGCTATGCGGCGAGCGTCATCGCTACACAAATGGCGCAACTAGAGAGGGAACAAGGCAAGCTCAGCGCAGATCTCCTTGTACACAATGCGGCCTCGTTGCACATTGCCTTGTCCGTGTTAGATTCCGTTACTCAGTTGGACCCCGGGCTGCCAGCTGCTAGCGCTTACAGCCAGCGCGAGCTGCTCCGCTTGGCAGGAGCTGCGAGTGAGTCTATTGGATTGCTCGCAGGCACGGCAGACAATCTACTGCACGCAGACAATCCACGCGTGGCATTCGTCCTGGAGGAACTGGCCGAGCGGAGGTCGATTGGCAGGTCGCAGAGCAGCGGACAGGATCATTTTGCGAGCGATTTGGGCTACGCTAAGCGGGCGGTGGAGTTCTGTTTCGAGCAGCGGACAGCTTATTTGGCTGGCCGAATGCAGCGCGAGTTGGGGCAAATTGCGGCGGCGATTCAGGTACTGGATGGCGTCGCGCGCTTGCAGCGCGGGCGACGTCTCTTGGCGGAAATAATAGAGGTTCAAAATCTTCCTCAGCAGAATCGCCAGCAAGTGGAACGCATTCTGGGATTGTGGGACATGTACACGGCCCAAATCGAGACCGCAGTTCAGCACTTAAGCATGCCCGGTCGTCAGCTAGCTTCAGTACCAGCGCTGCTGGAAGCATTATTGGGCAGTGAGAGACGCGAGCTACTGGTTCAATTGGAACGCAGCGAACGCAGCCAGCCACCGATCAACTCGCTGGCTGCGACTTTGAGAAAGCTTAACGAGTTGCAGACATCTGCCGAACAGGAGGTTGAGACGCTGGCACAGGAGGCGCGCGCAGTGCTAGCCGGGTTTGCACCTGAGATCGAAACTCTGGCTGAGCGGGCTGCGCATGCAACCAGAAACGTGGGAATTCAGTCCCAACAGCTGGGAGAAGCGGTTACGCGCCAGGAAATACCAGATCTGGAGTCTCGTGAACAACAGCTCGAGGAGCAGCTTTCGCAACTCACCAAGCCTATCGAAGATCTGCGCGAAGCTTTGGTGGATCACGCAGAACTGCAGGACTTGCTCGAGCCAGCCCAAATAGCGAAGGCGAGGAACGCAGACCGAGCATTGGCAGTAGTAGCCGACGCTTCTGCACAAATCGAAGGATCACTTACTCCGTGGGATGCGCAATCGCCCCCCGGCGATCAAGTTCGACGATTGAGATACGCTGCTCAAGAGCAAATGTCTGCAGCCGAGGACTTAGCTAGTGTGGCTTCGATCCTGCGAGGAAAAACGATTGCCAATCAGGACCGATCGCCATTGACGGCAAATAGCTCCTCACTCGCTGGTGAACCGAATCGCGACCAGGAACCCCAGCTGTCCGACGAAGCCCCTGCCGATTCGACGGAGGAGGGACTGTCAGCCGATTACACCCTGGCCGAGCAACTTGCAGAGCTGGCTGCGAGCGATCCCGAACAACTTCTTGAAATGCTGGAAAAAAAACTACCAAACGATGCCGAGATGCAGCAAGAGTTATCAGACATCGCCAAAGTTGCCGTACGCGACGCGCTCAATGAATTGCTGGTAGCGCAGGATGAACAACAATCGTTAGCACCCGCTTTGGAGGATTCCGCTCCTGAAACGAAATATTACAAAAAGTTGCTGCAGCAAGACATTCGATTGGCAAGAGAGCGCTACGACGCCTTATTAGGACCACTGCTAACGGAGATGGAGTGGACTGCAAAAGCGGTTGGGCAAACAGAGCGAGCAACTACCATTTTGCAAGAGATAGCTTCCCTGGCTCATGATTTTACAGATGCGGTCGAAGTTATGCCGGACACGTTCAGCGGACGATGGCAATTGGCTAGCACTTTGTGGAATCAACTGTCTAACACTCGGAGAATGCTTACTGACCAACTGGGTAAGTTTGCGGCGTCGACGGAAATCGCTCCGCAACGTAGTCAGCCGGAGATACAGCTCAGTCGGCGTGAACTGAAGGATCGAGCTCGCCGCGTTCAACAGGCATTAGTGCGAGAGGCGCGACGCATCGAGAGTATCCTCGCCGAATCCATTCAACAGGCGGAGTCTCAGCAAAGGTTGTCACCAAGCCAGCTTGATCGACTGAAAACCGAAACAGATTTTACGCAGGAGCGACAGACTCAATTGGCGACTTCAACCGCTTTGCAGGCATTTTTGCGGCAATTGCAACAACGGCGAACCGATGCGCGCGAGCACACACAGAACCTGAATCAATGGCAGGTGGACGCCTTGGAAACCGCCAATCCATTCGGTCGGCTGGGAGTCCAATTGGCAGAGCAAGCAGTAGAGGTTACTAAATGGATTGAAAATGGCTTGCAGCAACCGCCGCAGATCTCCATGCAGGCGACAGCTTCTGCGGTGGCAAGTGCCCAACTCGACCAAGAAGAAGTGGCAAGCCACGTGGCACGCGCGTCGGACTTACTGGCTCGAGCCGCGCGGCACGAGGAGCGATTGAGGCAATCGAACAATGCTCAGCGTCTGGAACGTGCTCACCTGGAAACGCAGCGAGTCATTGAGGATAGCATTCCCAAGGCGACGGAAACGTTGGTTCTGGCTGGCGAACAAGCAGCCGCATCGAATACCATGCGGGTGAGTGTTGAGGCAAGTCGAGACGCCATGGAGCGGCTGACAGATGTCCTTTCATCGATTGAAGATGTTACTCGACAAGTTAGGCAATTGCTTGAAGGAAACTCGCCTCAAACGCAAATTGCACCAGCGGCAAACGCAACCGAGTCACCTAATGAATTGCCGCTCGACTCGCGCGAGCTGGCTCAGCTGCTGGATGCATTGGACCAACAACTCAATCAACCGAAAGAACCTAAACAGGGTCCCAAGGACAACGATGCCAATGGTACAACATCATCTCAGGGAGAGGGTTCGCCAGCACCTCCCATCGCTGAAGCAGCTGAGCAGCTGGCGCATCGCATGAGTCAGAACCGGCAACCAGCCTCAGATCCGGCGACCAGCGATCTCGGCATGGCTACCGATTCGCCAGCGACTGAGGTCAAGCCTCAACCAGCCGTTCACGTGCAGATCGTGGACGTCAATCGCCTGGGCCGTGAATGGGGTGAGCTGCGAGAACAAGCTCCAACTGAGCTGTTCCAAGGCCGTCGTGATGCCATGCCCGCAAGTTATCGCGCCCAAATCGAAGCCTATTTTCGCGAGCTTGGCCGCCACCAACTGGCGTCGCCCAGTACAACTGAAAATCCATGAAATACTCCTACCCTAAAGAATCCATGGCGCACTTAGAAGAATGGTCCAGGCCAATAGCTTGCGGAGCGTGGGTGTTGTACTTGTGGATAGGCGGACCGCCTTCGACTCTTTCTACTGCATTGGCGCAGAATCAAGCCGCAGCGATTGCCAACGACGAAAACCTGGCAATCCAACGCGCCTGCGAGTTCCTACTCTCTAAACAGCGCATTGATGGCGCTGTTGTCGACCAACAATACGACACGACCATGACGTCGCTGGCGATCATGGCCATGGCATCCGTGGGGAATTTGCCTACGTCGCCCGGTCGGCAAGGAGAGGCGGTGAGACGTGCTTTGGATTTCGTCCTTCAAGCCGATCGCCAGGAACCCAACGGATACTTTGGCAACCGAGATGGTTCTCGCATGTACGGACATGGAATCACCACATTGATGCTGACGGAAATGCTGGGCATGGGTGCCGACCAACAGCAGGACGATCGCATCTTGGCCGCCTGCCAAAAGGCAATCGATTTAATCCTGAGCGCTCAGCAGCAAACGAAAGCCTCGCGATTTCAGGGTGGCTGGCGTTACACCCCCAACTCGACAGACTCCGATTTGTCCGTAAGTGTCTGGCAATTGCTGGCCCTTCGTTCGGCAAAGAACGATGAGTTAAACGTTCCTTCGGGTGCCATCGATGCGGCGATCAAATATCTCGAACGATCCTACGTAGCCAGGTTAGATTCACGCGGTATTCCGACCCAATCCTTAGCTGGTTTCAGCTACTTGCCGGACAACCAAAACGCCACTTTTGCCATGACGGCAGCCGGACTGTTAGCCATGCAAGTCTGTGGGCAGTACGAATCGCCCTTGGTCTCGGGTTCGACAGAATGGCTACTGCGAAATCCGCCCAAATGGAAGGATCGCTATTTCTTTTACGGCATGTATTACTACGCGCAAGGCATGCATCAGCGCGGGGGCAATATTGCCGAAGATGCCAAACGCGTCGCCCGCGAACTACTTTTGCCGCAACAACAAAACGACGGCTCTTGGATGGCGCCCGGCGGTGAGGAATTGGGAGCGGGCAAAGTTTACGCGACTTGCCTGGCGATACTCAGCCTGTCTGTGGAATACCACTATCTACCGATCTACCAACGCTAGCTGCCCTGGCGGTAGGAAAACAGAAAGTGTCCGCACGCCCACAGCACGTTTTTTGGCGAGACGCGACGCGTCAACATCCGCTTGGCAGCCATCCTGCCTACAGCTCAATGCCATCTACTTTTTACTCGACTGAGGGGTATCGGTAGCCTTAGCCAATTGATTCGGTCGTGTTTTTAGGATTAGGGCCGGAGGCCCGGCACAACTCTGCCGTGGCTGCAGGCCACGGTGCAAGTCTGGACGGATCGGCCTAGGCCCGAGCGGGTCGACAGAATTCGGGCGAGCATGCTCTTGCTCGAACGATGAATGGTTATTCGAATAGGTTGAATTGCGTAGACCCTTCGGGCCTGTCTTAACCAGTGATATAGACCAGGTAGAGAGAACCAACTACCAGCAGGGCGATCAGCGCCGCGTCTGGTTCAACCAACCATAGTCGTTTCTCAGCTCGGTAGAGAATACTAAGCAATCCAACAGCAGTAGTGATTAAAACACAAGCTGCGGTGATGGCGTGTGTTTCGGAAACCACATACAACAGCGAACTTTCCGTTGCGAAGTCGAGCGTTGCAAAAATGACCATGTTGAAGGCATTGCTGCCAAAAATATTTGCGATAGCCATATCCACCGCCCCTAAGCGAACCGCAGAAATGGTAGACACTGCCTCAGGTAGAGATGTCACTGCGGCTACCAACAGCGTACCGATAAATGTTCTGCCAAGTCCGGTTTCAATCGCCAAGAGATCTGCCTTCTCAGCCAAAGGTGGAGCTACGACAAAAATCACCACTGTCGAGACGAGAAACCCCACGACGCTCATGACGGTAGCCAGAAACGTTGGCTTGCTTTCATCCTGGGCCTTGTTGGCAGCTATTTCGCCAGCATCATGCTTGGCCGACTCGCGCTGGTCCAGGAATATCAGACGAGCGCACAACGTGTAAGCTGCAATTACCGCCCAATTAGCTGGACTGACGCGAAAAAAGGTAAGCGGGTTGTCGACCAGAATTCCCAGGAGAATCAAGCCAGTTAGCAGGGCCCCAACCGTAGCACTCAATGCATGGGCGGAAGCCGTCCGCGTCAAGATCCTGCCGGGTCGACGCGAGATCAAGTCCACTAAGGCTAGGATCAGCAGGTTGACAAGAGAACTGCCCAAAACGCCACCCGCAGTCAGGTCGGGTGCCGCTGCGAAGCGTACGGCGCTGTAGCCTACCGACAACTCTGGCAAGCTCGTTGCACCTGCGAGCAGTACGAGTCCCGTCACTGAACCACCCAATCCGGTGCGATTAGCGATTTCGTCCGCAAATTTGGCTAAAAACATAGCCGCTACGATGATGACAGCGGACAGGCCAACGAACGACAACGAAAGCGAGATTACCATGTTAGTCCGAATCGAGGATTGAAATGGCCGTCATCCGACCAATGCTGTGAGCGTAAATAGCAAGTCATCTAGCGAGCGTGGTCAAATGCAATGCCACTGGTAGACCCAAACGGCGAAAACGGGGCCTCGCCAGAGACGAAACAGGCGATAGCCTGCGGTACTTGCCCGCCAGATTATGATCCCGCCAGACTAGGATACAGTGAGACTCTAGCAAATACGTAGGCAAAGTAACAGTGGTTAACCCCGTCGTGCGCACCAGCAAAACAATTGAGTGTTGGAAATGAAACGATATTCGTCCGTTGAAGCATATTTTTCGGCTCAAGAAAGCTGGCATGCTGAGCAACAATTGCTAAGAAACATTTTGCGGGCATGCCCGCTAGTTGAAGAATTGAGATGGGGAAGCCCCGTTTATTCGCACAGCGGAAATAACGTCGTGGGTATCAGAGGCTTCAAGTCGTATTTTGGGCTGTGGTTCTTCCAGGGTGTGTTGTTGCGTGACAAGAATCGTGTCTTAATCAATGCCCAAGAAGGTAAAACCAAAGCGCTTCGGCAATGGCGAATGTCGTCAGCAGAGGAAATCCGGCCCGAACTGATTCAAAGCTATGTCAAGGAGGCGATTGAGCTGGCCGGGCAAGGAAAATCGATCGCCATCGACCGCTCGCCGCGCCCGCTCGAGATCCCCGTTGAGTTGCAAAGTGCTCTGAAGAAAAACAAACGTTTGGCAGCCGCGTTTGAGAAGCTTTTCCTCGGCTGCAAGCGGGAGTATGCAACCTTCGTAGCCGAAGCCAAACGCCCCGAAACGCGACTGAGACGCGTTGAAAAGATCAGTCAGATGATCATTGATGGCCAGGGACTTAACGACAAATACCGTTAGATTCGGCCGGGAACTACTGGGCGAAAACAATAGAAACGCTGGAAATCGGGCAGTTAGATGTACTTATCCTTTTGTATGCTATGGGCTGATTTGGAGAGGATCCCGCCAGCCATAGAGAGGGGAAGTGCGCGGGCGCACTTCCCCTCCCTAGTCCCTCCTGGTGAACACAGTATTTCATCTGAGATTCTACTGGGCCGAAATCTTCGCGGCATCAGCCCACAGCCCGACTTGCTCTACAAGCTTGCGACGGGCGGAAACTAATCAGTGATAGGGTCACAAACTCTTCCGACAGGTGCCGAACAGGTTATTGGTATTGAGCTAGCCGCCGTTGTTTGATTACTAGTCGGAAGTGTTAGTGAACTGACGAACCTATGTCCATGTTGCCCCAGTAGACCGCGTTTCCGCGAACGATATGGAAGCGAGCGGAAGTCGCCTGCTCCATCTCTGGACGCGACATGACCCAAGCAAGATCTTTCCAGTCCGGGGTCTGCCATTCGAGCAGGCCGACGAGCGTATCGCCAACTTGAATCTGAGCCAAGTGCGCTGGGCTGTTTTCTCTCACTGAAGTGACCCGTAGGCCGCCTTTGTAGTTAGGATCGACCTGGCGAATGATTCGCGAATCGGTGGGCTCGAGATTCAGCCCCAACGACTGCAACACATCTTGCTTGACTGAGCGAGACGACGTTAGCTGCGCGCTCGTGCTGCGAGAGGAAGCAAGCACGATGGTCGAAGTGAACACCTCACTGCCCCGTTCTACGTCAACTTCGATGCTCGATCCAGCCGAGTGCCCAAGTAGAGCCAACTCGAAATCCAAACGATTGGCGATGGGGCGTTTGTCCATCGCTTTGATTTTATCTCCGTCTTGAATATCACCCAATCTGCCCACCATTCTCACTACCGACTTGCCGTCCTCGTATGTGGTTTGAATGCTGAATGGAGATTCGCCTAGACCGCCGCGAGCGCGATGCCGCGCGATCATCTGCGCCGCAACATTGGCAGCTCGGTCGACAGGGATCGCGAAACCGATGCCCTGTGCTCCGATTCGAACGGCAGCATTGATCCCAATCATCTGACCTACCGCGTTCAATAATGGCCCGCCGGAGTTACCCGGGTTGATGCTCGCATCGGTTTGGATCAAATCAGGGTATTCTTGGACGCCGTTGACTGGTATGTCGCGTTTGAGAGCGCTGATGATGCCCTCAGTTACAGTATGGTGATAGCCGTAGGGATTGCCGATGGCAATGACTGGTTCACCCAGCATCAGGTCTGAAGACGTGCCGCATGGAATGACTGGCAGCGGGCGTCCAGCCTCGATCTTGATTAGGGCCAAGTCAGTGCTGGAATCGCGGTCGATCAGCTTACCGACGTATTCGCGACCGTTTGATAGCGTAACCTCAATGCGTCCAACATCTTGAACAACATGCTGGTTGGTAAGAATGTAGCCGCGCGGATCGATGATCACGCCAGCCCCCATTCCATTGACAACTTGAGAATCACCAGCGCGAGCACTGGCTGGCTTATTGCCTTCAATATTCACCACTGCTGGTTCAGCGGCTTGAATTGCCAGCACGGTTTTCGTCCGTCGAAGCGAAGCCATTTCGTCGGCATGTGCTGCATTTGTCAAGATCATTACCAGGCCAAGTCCAATGCCTGAGTAGGCAATGGTTCGAAGCCAGGAGCAGAACGGTTTGGTCTGCGTCATAGACACCCTTCCGAGAGGCGGGATCCCGTTGGGGGCAGTCAAGTATCTGGGGCGACTTTGACTACCTCAAAAACCAGCGCTCCCCCGTTAGGACGCTTGGCATGTAGACTGAATCGGTCGCACTCGTAAAAGGGCTTAATCGGCGAATACCAAGACGGAAACAGCTTCCCAGATTAACGCTAATGTATGCTGGGTAGTTTATTCCGAATGCGGAGTGGGTGACGGTTGCCCCGCTGTTACCGTCACGCGACAGCACGAATCCGTGAAAAAGGAATCAAATGTTCCAAGATCGCCTTCAGTCAGCGGAGTGGAAAAAGGCTTTACCAAACATCCTAACGGCTTGAAGACCAACTGCGTTGACGCTTGAGGCATCGCAGCGCGGACGCGATAAGGCAACTACTAGAATCGGGGGCGGGCCTGCTCGTCAATTTCACGGATGTAGGTTCTCAACCGCTCGTTTTCGTCGGATATGTCTTTCAATTTCAGCATGTTTTCCACGCGTTTGAGAAACTCAGCCTTGTTGATTGGCTTCGATAGAAAGTCGTCCGTTCCAGCTTTGACCGCGCGTTCGACGTCACCCAATTCATTCAACGCTGTCACCATCAGCACCATGATCTTGGCCGTATCGGGAGACTGCTTGATTTGCTGGCAAACTTCAAAGCCGCTCAGCTTCGGCATCATAACATCCAGTAATACCAAATCCGGTTGGTAGGAAGCGACTTTGTCCAGCGTATCTTGGCCATCGACCGCCAATTCAATTTCACAATCCAAGGCCGCCAAATACGCCTCGAGCAATTCTCGATTCGCGGAATTGTCATCCGCTATCAAGATTTTGCTGACTTTTGTCTCTTGGGGCTGCGTCACGTTGGTAGCTGATACCATCGGCGTCTCTTCTCTTTCAACGGCCTAGTCTCAATGTGGGCGGAACACGAGGGTCCTATTCCCTGTCCATGTCTTCTTGCAATCCCTGTCCCCGTGCTCCCCGATCCATTGGGCTTTGCCACGCACGGCGTCCAAGATATCAAACGTCTTGTAACGCCGCCGCTGGTACTGGGAAACTGTCGCACATGGACTGGATCTCCGATCGGATGGCAGCATGCTGATGAGCATCCTCAGGGTTACGCAGGGCTTGCACAATCCAACCCGCGATGCGTTTCATCTCGGTGGTGCCCATGCCGCGAGTCGTTAGGGCCGGAGTACCGATACGTATCCCGCTGGGGTCCATGGGTTTGCGAGTGTCAAAGGGAATCATGTTCATGTTAACGGTGATGCCACAGTTGTCGAGCGTTTTTTCGGCTAGCTTGCCGCCCAGGTTCATGCTCGTCACGTCGACCAACATCAAGTGATTGTCCGTGCCACCACTGATGAGCCTGAGCCCACAAACCATCAACTCTTCAGCCAAAGTCTTTGCGTTGGCGACAACCGCCCGACCATACGCGCGAAAGTCCTCTTTGAGCGCTTCGCCGAAGCACACTGCTTTGCCAGCAATGGCGTGCATCAACGGTCCACCCTGCAGTCCTGGAAAAACAGCGCTGTTGATCGATTTGATCAGCTCTTTCTTGCAGAGTACCATTCCAGCCCTGGGGCCGCGCAACGTCTTGTGCGTGGTCGTCGTAACAAAATCGGCGACGGGCAGCGGATTGTCATGGCATCCTGCTGCAACTAAACCAGCGTAATGGGCCATGTCGACCATCAACTTGGCCCCGCAGTCAGCAGCGATTTCGGCAAAGAGTGCGTGCGGGATCTCTCGCGGATAAGCGCTTGCTCCGGCAACAATCAACTTGGGCCGATGCTCCTTGGCCAACTTTGCAATTTGGTCAAAATCGATCCGGTGGGTCTGCGGATCGACGCCGTAAGGAATGAACTGATAGAGCTTGCCCGAGATATTCAGGTGCATGCCGTGGGTCAAGTGCCCACCTTGAGCCAAGTCGAGTCCTAGGACTTTGTCACCGGGGTCCAGGCAGGAAACATAGACAGCGGTATTCGCTTGCGAGCCGCTATGCGGCTGAACATTTGCGGCCTCGGCCCCGAACAGTTGGCAAGCCCGGTCGATGGCCAACTGTTCGACAACGTCAACATGTTCGCAGCCGCCATAGTACCTCCGCCCCGGATAGCCCTCGGCGTACTTGTTGGTCAGCACGCTGCCTACTGCCTGCATTACCGCAACCGACGTGTAGTTTTCGCTGGCGATCAACTCCAAACCGTCCTGCTGCCTTTGCGCTTCGGCGTCAATGGCTGCATAAACTTCTGGGTCTTGGGAGGAAAGAATATTCATGAGCTGAGTTTGAAGTGTTTTGTTTAAATTGACAAAAATTATTGAAGATTCTGGTACCAAACGCGAAAGCACTTTCGTCAGCACCGCAAATTGTTACTAGTTTCCCTAAGCGCCAAAAGTTTATGAACGCCAAGTTGTAGTAAGTAAGCATCCACGCAGAAGTTTTTCTGCATAATATTGGCCGCTTTGGCCTTAGCCACCGTTCTTCCAGTATCAGAAAACTTATGCGTTGGTGCTTAATAAGTTGTCAATTTGTGTGGGCTTGCCCGTCGTACCGTGGAGCGTAACGCTATTAAGATACCTGTGTCGGCGAAAAGCTCCAATTCTCGACGCTGGTAAATAGACTGTTAGATTGTCAACAGAGATCGTATCTCGTCAACGGACACAGATACAACCAGCCGGGTACAGGCAGTCAGAAATCGCGAATTTCTTCCAGACCGACAGTCCATTATCAGAACTCAGCATACCAGCCAAGACATTTTGCAGGCAGCACCGCAGATGGGTCCTGCTGAGGATATCGGCATGCGCGATGCGACTTGACTTAGGCACCAACCAAGAATCAACGACGTGAATACTCTGGACGAACCGGTTCTCCACTTGGAGAACGTTACCAAATTCTATGGTAAACGCTTGGCTCTGGACGATGTAACGCTACAGGTATCCCCTGGCGTCACCGGTCTGCTGGGCCCCAATGGCTGTGGCAAGAGTACGATGATCAAATGCTTGCTGGGACTGCTCAAGTTTCAGCAGGGGCGCGCCCGAGTGATGGGGCACGAGCTGCCGCAAGGCGTTCGCTCGATTCGCGACGCCGTCGGCTACGTTCCAGAAGACGACTGCTTTCTGGCAGGACTGTCGGGCATCGAGTCCACTTGTTTCATGGCGCGGTTGTCTGGTTTGCCTGCTATCGAGGGATTGCGACGAGCTCATGAGTCGATGGACTATGCCGACATTGGACAAGAGCGGTATCGAAACGTGGAAACATATTCGACCGGCATGCGTCAGAAACTAAAATTTGCTCAGGCCATTGTGCATGACCCGGCATTGTTAATCTTGGACGAGCCGACCAGTGGCTTGGATCCCGCCCAAAGGGTCAGTCTGCTAAAAAAGATCAAGACTTTGGCCACACACCACAATAAATCCGTTTTGATTTGCACTCACATTTTGCACGATGTCAGTCAAATCTGTGACAACGTCGTAATCATGGCCGCCGGTCGCATCAAACTGGTGGACAGCTTGGAAAATCTGAGCCGTCCGTCGCGATCAGGCGTACAAGTTCGTTTAGAACAAAACACAGCATCGGCAGATTCCCTCGATTCTTGCCTACAAACGTTCATGGCAGCTATGACCCGCGCCGGGCATGAATTCGATCGGCAAAGTCATGACGCTTTCCTGATCCACAATGTACAACCTCACCAAGCAGATTCCATTTGGCGAGCTGCTGCAGATGCGGGAGTCACTATTTTTCAATTGAAGCCTGCCAAGAACTCGCTGGAAGAGGTCTTCCTGAGTGCGGTCCGGGAGACTGAACATGCCGTTGCATGATGTCGGATACAGGGCATGGACAGGCGCGACAGTCTCGCCGTGGCTGCGTTGGTGGGTGATCGCCACCGTTGGCATCCGCATCGCTCTGCGATCTACCTGGTTGGGTAGAACGTTGATACTGTCCGCCGTGCCTGCCATAGGATTCGGCGTGATATTTTTCGTGTACGAACAATCGATTACTCAGCCCGAGCTGCGACAAGCTATCGCCAATATGGTGACGGTCGCTGGTGGAACCCAGCCCATGATTCAAGCTGCGATTACCGATCCCGTCGCGGCCCGCCATGAGATTTGGTCAGCCCTGTTGTTGGCTTTCTTTCGTTACCCACAAACAGTCTTGTTGCTGGTAGTGGTGGGTTTAGTGGCTCCTCGGTTGATCTCTTACGATTTGCGCAACAAAGGGTATCTGCTCTATTTTTCGCGCCCTATTCAACCGTGGGAGTACATACTGGGCAAATCGGTCATCGTTTGGTTCTTTATCGCTGTCATCACTACGATGCCAGCGATTTTACTTTACATCATCGGGCTGTCGCTCTCGTCTGACGTAACTGTGGTCGCAGCCACTTGGGATTTGCCACTGAGGGTGGTGGCTTCTTCGTTTCTCTTGATGGTGCCTACCACTGCCTTGGCGCTGGCTTGTTCCGCTTTGACGATCGAAAGTCGCAATGCAGTTTTTGCATGGTTCGCCGTTTGGCTAGTTGGCTGGGTGACCTACGGCGTGCTCACTTCAGGCGCAGTCATTGAAGCAGAACAGCGCAGGCATCGTGGATTTGGTGTTCCACAAGCCTATTCTTTTGTCTCGCGTTGGGAGCTGCTCTCGCCCTACCACTTGCTGGGACGCGTGCAGCAATGGATCTTCGGCCTGTTCCCGGAGGACCACTCGGTCTTACCCTACTTGTCGATATTGCTAGTGACAACTGTCCTGTGTCTATTGTTCATTTACCGTCAGCTTCGCGCAAGGATGGTAGCATGACAGCAGCTGTAGTGAGTTTTCATCATGCCTCGCGATTCTACAAGACGGTAATTGGTGTCGGCGATATCCACTTGGAATTGCTGCCAGGAGCCTACGGGCTGATAGGGCCCAATGGCTCGGGGAAGACAACGCTGCTAAATCTTGTCACCGGCATGCTCGCGCCCTCCCTGGGAACGGTGCGAGTCTTTGGACAGGATCCGCGAACCGATCGATCCATTCTACGGCGGATCGGACTCTGTCCGGCCACGGATATTCTGTATCCCAATATCTCAGGGATACGATGGGTTCAGTACTTGACGGCGCTGCATGGATTTTCGAGCCCAGAAGCGCGGCAATTGGCGGAAGTCGCGCTTGAAAAAGTGGGGATGTGCGCCAACATGCATCGCCCTATCGGCAGCTACTCATTGGGGATGCGTCAGCGCGTGAAGCTGGCTCAAGCAATCGCACACCATCCCGATTTACTCATCCTTGACGAACCTTTCAACGGGCTTGACCCAGTTGGACGACGCGAGTTGGCGGACCTTCTCAGGAATTGGATTGATGAAGGAAGTAGTTTGATACTGGCCAGTCATGTGTTGCATGAAGTGGAAGCGGTAACTTCGGCGTTTCTCTTGATCCATGGAGGTCGAATCCTAGCCACCGGCGACGCGCACGAAGTCACGCAGATGCTCAGCGGCTTTCCTGTGGAAGTTCAGCTGACCGGCAGTGGTCTCGGTCTGGTCGCGCAGCAGATGGCTCAGCAAGACTGGCTAACCGGCATGCAATTCTCCGAATCGAGAGAAAATTTGACGTTGCGTGTACGCGATCGGCGACCTTTTCTTGACATGTTGGCAAACTTGGCCACGTTGCCCGGCGTCGGCATTGAAAAGGTGGATTCACCCGACGGCTCGCTGGAAGCTGCCTTTGATCTCCTGCTACGAGTTCATCGTGGCGAACAGGGCTTGAACTAGCTGCGGAAATTCGGGTATGCAAGTAATCGAATCTTATTGGATGCAATCAAGTGATACACGCCATACAGCAAGTCCTTCGCTTTGAATTGGAGCGTGCTATTACTCGCGGGCGAATCGCAATGTGGACAGCAATTGCCATCTTTCCCGCCTTGCTAATGTTCTTGATGCAAACTCAAGTGCAAGGGCGTTTGCCTGCGGAACCTCTCGTTATCATGGCCACGTATTTAGTGGCTCAATTCGGTTGCATGTTGGGGCTGTTGCTGTGGGCCACGCCCGCAGTGGGTGCTGAGCTGGAGGCACAAACTTGGACCTATCTCGCCCTGCGACCCCAGGGCCGAATCGCGCTCGTGCTGGGTAAGTACTTGGTGGCCGTGGCATTTTCAATAAGCTCAGGCTTGATTTCAAGCTTGGGCGTCGCTTTTTTCAGCCGTTACCAAGACGTCTGGACGTTGGCGGCTGTGCTGTGCGCCTTGGTGGTTATCTCCAGCCTTTGTTATGGAGCGCTCTACCTGCTGATCGGTATCGTATGGAGCAAACGGGCCACTGTGTTCGCCGTAGTCTATTCCCTGATCATTGAGGGAGCGATCTCCTATGTCCCCGCTGCGATCAACAAATTGACCGTCTGTTACCGCATTCAATCCCTGTTGGCAGAATGGTCGGGACTAGTCCGCTTGCAAGAGAATCGCGAACGGCTGGTAGGCAGCGAGCCTGTCTGGCAGCATCTAACCGGGGTGGCCTTGTTCGTGACACTGTGCCTGGTCGTGTCGATCGTCGTGGTGCAGAACAAGGAGTTTCCCGGGCAGGGTGAAGACTAGGCGACGTCGGGTCATTTCACGCGATAACCGAGTTGCGGCAAATGTTGCTTGACGCGCTGGACATGGTCTCCCTGAAGAATAATACAATCTCCATCGACGGTACCGCCCGCGCCGCAGTGGTTCTTCAGCTGGGTGAGCGTAGTCTGTATCTGCTCCTTTCGGCACGCAAATCCTGAAATGACACTGACCACTCTGCCGTGCTTTCGCTTTTCCAATCGCACGTTCAGCCTTTGCTTTTCCGGAGGAATATCCTCAGGCGTTAGCGGCACACAGGTGCAATCGCGGACATCCAAACCGCAACGATCGCACACGACAGGCCTCTCCAGCGGCGTTCCGTCAAATAATCCCATTTGCCTAAATCGCCCGACGCACCTGAGGATGTATCAAAAGTATTTACTGACCGATCTCTGAAACTTGATCACTCTGCTTGAGGATCTTGGCATGCAAGTCCTGCATTAGTTGCAATTGTTGCGCATCGCGTGAAGCTTGGTTTTCTTGTTCGGCGACCATTCGGCTGAGATCGTACAAAGCGCCCGGCGCGGAAATCTTGGTGTTGATCCAAGGGCCCAGCTGTTCGCGGACATTGGCAGGTGGGATGAACTTCCACTTTCCAAGTCGCAATGCTAGTTGTCCCGCTTCATGAATCAAATGGTCGCGACCAACGGAGTCCTGCCCCAGCAGAGCTGCCAGCGAATCACGGCTATCGCGGCAACTACCGTTGGGAATGCTGGCTCCCGTTAGCGAGGCCAGTGACGCAGCCAAATCAACTTGACCAAACAACGCGTCTGACTCCGCACCTGCCTCAATATGCCCTGGCCAGCGAACCAAGAACGGCACGCGCGTGCCACCTTCGAACAACGAATACTTACCGCCACGTAGATTGCTGTTGGGACGATGATCGCCAAGCTTCTCGTTGGCTTCGTCGTGATAGCCGTCATCCAATACTGGGCCGTTGTCGGACGAAAAGATCACCAACGTGTTTTTGGTTAAGTCCAACGCATCCAATCGGCTGAGAATTTCCCCCACACACCAATCCAGCTGCAACATCGCGTCCCCTCGCAGCCCCAAACCGGATCGACCGGCAAAACGCGAATGAGGAACGCGCGGCACGTGGATATCGTGCGTCGAAAAGAACAGAAAGAATGGCGATTGTTTGTGATCGTCAATGAATCGAATGGCTTTGTGCGTAATAACGTCAGCCATGTCTTCGTCGATCCAACGAGCCTTCTGGCCCCCGGTCATCCAGCCAATGCGAGAGATTCCATTAACTATCGTTTGGTTGTGACCGTGCGACCATTTCTGCTTGAGTGTATCTGGCTGCTCCTCACCAGAGGGACTGTGGTCGATTCGCTCACCATAGCTGACCTGGATGGGATCGGCTGGCTCCAAGTCAACTACGTGGCCTTGTTCGAGGTACACACAGGGAACGCGGTCACCCGTAGCGGGAATCAAGAAATGGTAGTCGAAACCGATGTCGTTTGGACCTGGACGCACTTCCTTGTTCCAGTCCACTTCACCTTCTCCCAGTCCCAAATGCCATTTTCCAACAACGCCTGTCGCATATCCCGTAGATTTCAGCAGACTTGCCAGAGTGACCGTTGAGGGCTTAATGATCAGATTCGCATTGCCGCGGGCGATCCCCGTGCCCGCTTGACGAAAAGCGTATTGCCCAGTCAACAAAGCGAATCGACTGGGCGTGCATGTGGCAGCAGAGCAATGCGCGTCGGTAAACCGCAGACCTTCGGCCGCAATACGATCGATGTTTGGTGTCGGTAACGTCGATTGTCCATTGCAAGAGACATCACCGTAGCCAACATCATCGGTATAAATCAGCACAATATTGGGACGCTCGGCCGCCAGAGATAAGCTGCTCGACAACAAAGCAACGAGGGCAAGGACGTATTTCATTTGCGAAATCTTCATAGCTGTTTGTTTAGTATGTTATGGTTCGTTAGGGATTGTGTGTTGCGGTCCGAAGCAGAGATCAGCCCTAATGTCTAATCAGATCAGGGTTGGCCTTCCTGGTGTGCGGGAGCCGCTCGAACAATTGGTGGTTCTCATTGATGGCAGGCGGTCGGACGTGAAATCGTTCGTACAAGTTCTTCAACCGCGATGCACGGTAAATTGACCAACCAAATTGGCTATCCAGTCCGCTGTCCAGCCGCACTTCGAAGACCTTTTGTGGTAGGGCGTCGCGTGTGACTTCGATGATCCGAGCCCATTGCCGCTCGGCGGGAACATCATCGTTGGGCGTCCCGTCGTCCAATTCAATATGCCCTCCGTCGGTAACCAATATGTTCTTGGTATTCGGCAACCAATCGGCTTCACAGTAGAACGGGCAATAGAATCGCTCGCTTGCGCCACCGTCGTACTCGAAAACTGGCTCGACGGTCATGGCTTGTTCATCGATCCTAAATTCCAAGACACGACTTCGGTTCTCCGGCGCCATGGTGGCTCGCTGGAAAGGTCGGGCTCGATAGTTGCCGTTGTCATACAGCATGATTGTTCCACGAGGAGTGATCTGCGGTGAATGCTGATGATAAGTCCACTCAAAGCCACGCAAAGGTCTTAACAAGTACTTTCGCCATTCATCTCCCCAGCCATCATGATCGCCGAAGATCCACCGTATTTGCTTTGTCTTCCAATCTAGTTTGATGATGCAGTCCAAATGACGGAACGAGACAAGCAACGCGTCCTCTTCGGGTATGTAAACCAGCGCATTGGCGTGGCTCCAATCGCGGGTAAGCTCGCCCAAGTCATCGTTGTATTTGTCTTTCCAAAAACTGCCCAGGGAAATGTACCCAATGCGATTCGGATCAAGTATGTCCTTCAAGTGGAATTGCTGAACGATATTTCCCGATTTTGGGTCAAATTCAACGACGGCGTCGCACACCACAACTGCTGGAGCTTTCGGGGCCTCTGGATCAAACTCGCTGGTTGGGAACTCTTCGACTCGATGCAGCTCCGTGGCCAAAGTCAAGAAGTTGCCGTTGGGCAATTCCAGAAGATCGTGATGGGTGGTATCAATAGCGACGCCTATTGAGTTTTCTGCAGGTGGCTCTGTCAAATTGGTTGCGACCCAACGGTTGATGTCTCGTCCCATGATGTCAATTTCGTAGGCGTACCGATAATTGCCATGCTGATACAGAATGTGTCCATTTCGCAGAATTCGCATATCGGCGATTCGGTCTTGCGTATGGCAATACCAAACCACTTGGCCTTCTTCATCAAGCGCGATGATAAATCCATAATCCAAGACACTGACTGAATCTCGCCAGATATTTGCTGCAAACAGAGTAACGCCCGGCTCCATCTTTTCCGGTTGAGAACGAATGACTTCCAGCGGTGGAAAATTCTTCGGTAGCGGTGGTGTGGTGAAACTAAGCGGCTCGCTGATTTGTTCCTGACCATCAGCTGCCTTTAATTTGACACGGATTGAATGCTCTCTGTCAGGGCGCATGCCCAAGACAGCGATACGATGCTTCTTGGCAGCCACTACCGGCCAGGGTTGCTCCCATTGGCGCTTTCCATCGTCGATCAACAGCGCAGGAACAACTTCAGCAGGCGACTGAACATCGATGATGGCAACAAGCGGCACGCGTTCGATAGGATTGGGGCGAATTGTCGGCGCCCCCGCAAACAAGCCATCCTGGACTTTGTCAGTCGAAGTCGGGCTGCTTTGACTGCACCCGGTCAAGCAAAGGGTGAACAAGCACAGGGTGAACAAGCACAGGAACAGGGAAATTCGCATAGTAAACGCGGAAGGAAAAAGTAAGGCGCTCACTGAAGGGACCTATCAGAATGATCAGTACAGATGGTTGGTGTGCTTGGCAAGTCATTATACACGACCTGACGGTGGCCATTGCCCCCTAACATCCCTCTCACTAAACCAACTTGCCAGTGACTTTGACCATGAGTGTCCATGGCTGTCCACGGCGGGCTCGGGACTATCCGCTTGCACGTAGAGCAATCGTCAGGCGTTGACAAACACTCAGGCAGGCGAGGGGTAGCTTGTGGAAAGATCGGGCCGGTCTCGCCGCCAGGATGCTTGCGGCAAAGCAGCTGATAGCGACAATGAAGGCCGTCACCGTCCGGGCCAAGGCTGGGGTTTCCGGGCGACGGCCTGGGGCTGCCCGGTAGCTATACTTGAGACAGTGCTTGTTCATTCGACTCATACTTTAATTCACTCAACGGATTGGTCCGAATGTCTCGGTACGGCTTCCAGCGCCAACCTCAACCACCCGATTCTGGCTCGCCCGTGGCGGGAATTATCGGCGCCGGCCCAGCCATGTCGGAAGTCTATGAAATCACTCGACGCGTCGCCCAAAGCAACGCCTCCGTATTGCTGTTGGGAGAAACGGGAACCGGCAAAGAGCTGATAGCGGGAGCAATCCATCGACTAAGCGATCGGAACTCTGGCCCATTCGTCAAAGTCAACTGCGGTGCCCTCAGCGAGAGTTTACTGGAAAGTGAACTCTTTGGACATGTCCGCGGCGCCTTCACCAGTGCCGTGGCCAACCGCACCGGTCGTTTCGAAGCGGCCCATAGTGGAACGATTTTCTTGGACGAGATCAACAGCACGTCTTTGATCTTGCAAGTCAAATTACTTCGCGTGCTTCAAGAACGCGAATTCGAACGCGTGGGCGATACTGCGACGATTACGGTCGATACGCGAGTTATCGCCGCCAGCAACCGCGATCTGACCGAAGAGGTATACCATGAGAGGTTTCGCGAAGACCTCTACTGGCGATTGAATGTCGTACCTATACAAATCCCACCCCTACGGAAACGGCCCGAGGACATACCCGACTTAGTAGTGCATTTTCTAAATATCTACAGCGAAGCCAACAATCGCTACGTAGTGCACGTGCAACGCGAAGCACTGGAGTTGATGCAAAATTACCATTGGCCAGGAAATGTACGGGAGCTACAAAACTATATCGAACGAGCGGTTGTCATGGCGGATGGCGATGAACTAACGACCGAATTGTTGCCAGCTGCCGTGCTTGGTGCCGGTCCTCAGTCGCGAACCGTTTCGATACGTGGAGTGGATTTTGGCACGCTCACCCAAGAGGTCGTTCAACAGGGTGTCCGCGAAGCCGAGAAAGAAAATACAGATGTCCACGCATTTGTCGTCAATCACGTTGAGAAACAGTTGATTGCTCACGTTCTGGCGTCTTGCAACTTTGTCCAAACCAAGGCTGCCGCCAAGCTCGGTATCAATCGCAATACCCTGCACAAAAAACTCAAGGACTATAACCTGGAAACCCCCGATCAGGCTGCAGACGAAGAAACCTGAGCGACCAGAAAAACTCGTGAATTCCTTTGCGCTTGCTTGTATATCTACATTTTGATGAATGAAAGCTGGCACCCTTACCTTCGATTGTACTGCCAGCAGGTGAGTGGCTAGTGCGATTTCAAACATGCTTTGCGAACTGGCCAGATTCACCAAATCGTGTCGCCCCCACGTTCACCGGTCGAAAGTCGAGCCTTAGGCCTGCCACAGGTCACCCTGGGGTTGGCACTTGCCTTATTCCCGCTTCAATCGATACGATCAGAATAAAGTCTTAAAACTGTCCGGTTGCGCGGTTGATTGTCAATAACTCCATGTTGCTGTAGCCGAAACGACGTGTAGGGTTGAACGCGCTGGCGGAGAGTTAGCGCAAGCTCAACGAGAACTGTATGAATTTTGAATACTTAACTCGCATTGTTATCCTAGCTGGGGCATTTATCTTTGCCGCTAGTTCGTGCGCCACTGCGCAGTCTAGGTTGCCTCTGCCCACGCTTGGCGGCCCCGCCTTGTGGACCGACTTCGTGATACAAGATCGCTGGCGAATTCAACGGCAAATCAACCGGGACACCTATCGGTTGCTAGATAACTACGAGCGACGTATCGCCGCCGGAACGCTGGAAGAATGCTATCACGAATTCGATCGGCGACGATCTATGGGCGAGATACCGCCGTTGCCAGCGCATGTGGTAATCACAATTCATGGATTGGGTGCTACGCGTAACATGATGCGCGGTATGGGCGACGTGCTGCGTGAGCAGGGCGGATTCAGTGTGATCAATTTTGGCTATGCGTCGATGCATGGAACTGTTCAAGACCAAGCCGTAGCACTTGAGTCCGTGATTCGCAATTTGCATGGTGTGCAGGAAGTCAGCTTTGTCTGCCATAGCATGGGGAATCTGATCGTACGCCACCTCCTCTACCGATTTCAATTGCAAGCCAATCCACCGCCAGTTGCCTTTCGGCGAATGGTGATGATATCTCCGCCAAACCATGGCGCCGAAATTGCCGATCGACTCGGCCAAGGCCCAATTCTACAGCTGGCCGCTGGACAAATCATCGACCAGTTCGCGCCCAACCAAGGTTGGCCGGAGTTGGAACGGCAACTGGCAACACCGTGGTTCGAGTTCGGAATCATCGCTGGTGGAAAAGGAAACGACCGAGGATACCTACCCGGTGTGCCAGGAGACGATGACGGGCTGCTTTCACTGCAGACCCATATGCTCAATGGAGCGAGTGATTTCATTCAAACTGGCGGAATCCACCAACTGATGCCTCGCTTTAAGTCGGTACAGGATGCATCGTTGATGTTCTTGCTTGACGGTCACTTTCGATAACCCACTGCAAGGAAGCTTCCTTTGGCTCAGCGCTCTGAACTGATTGCTGCGGCAATCTGTTCCGTAAACACCCTGCTACCGCTGCGATTGAGATGGTATGCGTCTTGGAAGTTGTTCGGATCGAATTGAAAGTCGGCTTGTGGCGACGCCCAGACAGTGACACCTTCACCAAGTAGCTGGCGGTAGCGGTCGAGCGACAATCGATCCTCCGTCGTATCGCTGCCTTGACTGACCGGCGGATAGACAGCCACAACATGGACATCATGCTGTTGACACAACAGCAGAATCTCTTCAAAACAATTCAGTGACAAGGCGGATTGCTCAGCAGCTCCGGGGCGTCGTTGTGGATCGCGACGTTGTTCAACCAAAATGGCTGCGTCACCTGTATGGTCATTGTCTGCTGGCGCGTTGGGGTCGAAAATGACTCCTCGACGCAATGCGAGCCAGTCGTGCCAACCGATTTGCGTGCTAAACTCAGCCATGGCCCACATCGGCACTATTCGCCAGACCTGAGTCCTCAGGGCTCCGAAACTTCGACGTAAATGCCTCCGGACAATCTCTTGATCCAAGTGAGCGACATAGCGGAATTCATCCAGCGGGTGCGGCAGGACATTCAGCTCCAGACCTCTGGGATGCAATTCCAAGATCAACGTCGAACAGGAATGCCTGGCCAGGAATAGCTCCAAGTAGAGAGCTTGCTCCGATAGACCACGTCCTCCCCAAGCCAACTGGACCGTTCGCTTTTCAGTTAATTGCTCTAAAAGGAACGGATCAAGACCCTCTTTGAACATGGACGAACCGAGAATAGCCAGATCGAAATGCGTCGACGGATGCTGAAACAACCAATTGACGCGACTGCCGGGATTCCTCCTGGCTGCCAGTCGGAGCCACCCGTCGTTGATCGTCAAGCACAGCCATACGAATAGCAGGAACAGAGTCGTGCGGCGCCAGCGAAGATTGCGTCCTCGATCGCGTTTCATGCGCAAGGGCCCTTCCCTAGAACTGGAAATACACAAACTGAGTTGGATTGGAAAAGATCCCAAAGTTGACGACGAGCAACAGTGTGGTCACGACCAATCCATGCCTTAGCCATCTCGGCTTGTAGCCAAGCACGAGCCGGATGTTGCCTTTGGTTGGGAATTCAAGCAAACACATCCAGGCCAGCGCCAGAATCGAGATGGCAAGTTCGAAGCGACTAAATTCCAGTGGCCAGGATCCGTTGACCAGAATGTCAAGCTCCGCAAATCGCGAGAGAACCAGAATTGCATCGCCCATGGACGCCGCACGAAAAAAGACCCAGGCAATCAACACGATATGAAATGTCAGAACTACCTTGAAACATCTTCCAACCAGGTGCATCGGGCTCGTCCGACTCAAGTTAGCTTTGCTCCTTCGACGGCCGATTACCCACAGCAGCAGTTGCTCCACGAGAATCGCCGAGCCATGAATCAATCCCCAAACCACGTACGTCCATTTGGCTCCGTGCCACAGCCCACTGACACAGAAAACGATCAGAATATTTATGGTCCATCGCCACCAATTCGCACGGTTTCCTCCCAGCGGAATATACAAGTAATCACGAAACCAAGTAGACAAACTGATGTGCCAACGCCCCCAAAACTCACGTAGACTTGATGCTAAATAGGGAACGCGAAAGTTCTGCATCAGATCAATTCCAAATATCTTGGCGCTTCCAATGGCCATGTCTGTGTAACCTGAGAAATCGCAGTAGATTTGAAAAGCGAATGCATAAGTCGCAATTGCCAGCAGATTTGCGGTGGCTTGGTCGGGTTGTTCGTAGGCCGAGTCGACCAACAGCGCGAGTCTGTCGGCAATAACTACTTTCTTAAAAAGCCCCCACAGAATCAACCAACACCCACAGTGAATGTTGCGCCGGCGGAAGTAGATGTTTTTTTTCAGCGCAGGCAACAGTCTATTGGCCCTTTCGATTGGGCCCGCGACGAGCTGTGGAAAGAAGGACACGAATAGCGTTGTCCGCAGCCAAGATCTTTCGGCGGCAACCTTTCCCCAGTACACATCGACCACATAACCTATGGCCTGAAACGTGTAGAAGGAGATACCAACCGGAAGCAAAAATCCGAGGTCTACTGCCAACTGCATGCCTAGTACTTGGTTGGCGCTTTGCGCGAACAGACCGTAGTATTTGAACAGGAACAAGATCAGCAGATTAAAGCCGATTACGCCCGCTAGAATGACACGTTTATTTCGATCGACCACCCTCTCGATTGCCAATGCGCCAAAATGGCAGGAAGCCGTGGTAGTTAGCAGCAATAATACGTACTCTGGACGCCAGGCTAGGTAGAATCCTAGGCTGGCAACCAACAATGGGATCCACCGCCACCGCGCGGTCGTGACCCAACAACAACCGATTGTTGCCAACAAGAGCGCTGCGTAGGCGAGGGAATGGAATAACACAGACGTTCAGTTGATATAGTTGCTGTGGTGCCCGAAGCCGATTTGCCCGCGCGCCTAACCGCAGTATTGAGCGACTTGTTGCTTCATGAATGCCAGTCCGTCAGACGCCAATTGCAATTCGTCGTTGAACATTCGACGCCAGATCTTCGTGGCAGCGGCCAACTCGGGCAGAGATAAGCCGAATGCTTCGATGACCAGCCAGCCATCGTAGTTGATATTGCCAAGCCCTCGAAAATTCTTTTCCCAATTGACATTGCCAGCACCAGGGGTGCTGCGATCGTTCTCGCTGATGTGTACATGGCAAAGCATGTCTTTGATCTCATCGAGCGTTCCTACAATGTCTTTTTCTTCAATGTTGCTGTGGAACGTGTCGTACATGATGCGGCAGGAGGGGTGGTTCACTTCTCGGGCAAACCGGGCAGAATCACCATGAGCGTTTAAGAAGTAGCATTCGAAACGATTCAGCGCCTCGACCCCCAGCTTGACACCTACCGATCCGGCATGCTCTGCGACTGCTCTCATGCTTTCCACGCCCCAGGCCCATTCGTCTTGAGTGGGACCAGCACCCGAAAAATGGCCGATAGCTGAATGATAGGGCCCACACAGCGTCTCCGCTCCTACAGCCGCACAGCAATCCAACGTTTTCTTGTTCAGCTCGACTCCCTTTGCACGAACCGTTGCATCG
>JAGQPR010000139.1 GCA_020426625.1 Planctomycetales bacterium | reverse complement strand
AAAAACCGCGTGCTACTAGCGCACAGCGGCTAATATTGCAGAAGGCTTATGTGGAACTGAATTTCCAATTCTTGACACTAGTGCCATCCGCGCGGCTTTCCGGAGTGAAATGCGACTAAATCGATACAATCCGGATTCCGTGCTCGTGGCCTAAGACTGCTCTGGATCGAGTTCCTCGCCTTTGATGGACGCGATGGCCTGACGTATCATGCGCACTACGAAGCCGCTCCGGCCCCCGCCATCGCCGTCATACTCCTGGAGCATTTTCTCCAACTTCGGCAATGCATCTGCCGCAGGAGGGCCAATTTTTCCCAAAAGACTAATCGAGTAAAAGCCCGTGCGGCGGTCCTCGGAACCCAAACCAGCCATCAACACTGGTAAAGCCTCGACCGGCGCTGCATCAATGGCTCGCAAGGCTCCGCTCGCAAAATCCGAGTCTTCTTCGTTCTTAAGCATCTCGAACAATTTGGCTACTGCCGGTTTGGCCGTAGGCCCCATGTCTCCCAACGCGGCTGCCGCGGTTCGACGAACATCCCAGTCCGCATCATCTAGCATCCTCTCCAGTTTTGTTACCAACGCGGGGGCGTCGCCCTCGATATCCGCGAGGGTTTCCACCGCGTAGCGTCGCAACAGCACGCTCTTATGCGCCAACAATGAAGTAACTTCTGGAATGGCAGTCGCAGCTTGAGAGCCAAACCCGCTCAATGCCGCAAGAGACTCAATGCTTAATTCGTCGGTGCCCTGTAAATTGCTAGTTAGAGCGTGGAGAATCCGATCGTCGCGAAGCTTAAGTGTCACTACAGCTTGAGTCGCAGCTGTTCGAACATCAAAGTCATCATCGGCCAAGGCATTGATGAGTGTGTCGCTAAGTACTGACTTGGCAGAATCCGTTGCACCAGTTCCCTTGGCCGAAAGCGCATTGATTGCAGATTTTCGGGTGCTGGCAGTGACGTCCTTGCAAAGACCCAAAAGCAAGTCGTTTACCACTTCAGACTTCAACTTGCTCGATGCGATCGCATCAGCCACAGCGGCTCGAACGCGGGCAGACTCATCCTTGGCAGATCGTTCAGCTGCTGACATGAACAAATTGGAGGCAATATCGAGCTGCCCCAACGCGCCTACAGCAGCGGCACGCACCAATTCGGCGGGATCGTTGGTGGCCGCCAAAATGTCTTCTTGTAGTTGTGGCGACGCGTTCTGGATGTGGACTGTTGCTTGTATTACTGCCTGACGAACCTGCCACGCTGGGTCGTGGACTGCGGATTCCAAGTGAGCGATTTGCACCGGTTCAAATGGTCGCAAATCCCCTAAAGCCCGGATGACAACCAATCGCACCAACTCGTTATCACTGGAAATGTTTTTTTCCAATTGAGGGAATGCCGATTTGCCGAGCATCGACAGCGATTTGGCCACGGCAGACTCTAGCGCCGGATCTTGCTGCAAGGCATCAAGCAATGCTGGTACAACCGGGCTTTCAAAGCTGGCAAAAGTCTTGGCCAAGAGATCGCTGTCAAATCGTCGCGTCCGGTGGGATTGGATGATTAAGGGCAAAGCGTCTGCAGCATCGTGCCCAATGCTTGCCAATGCGATCAATATCGAATTTCCCGCAGCACTTTCAGCTGTTGCCAGTTGGTCCGCGATTCTCATGGCAAAGTCCCGACCGTCTAGCTTGGCTGTTTCTATCGAAAAAACTGCAGCAGCCTGCACCGCCGGGACTGGATCGATCAAGGCACGTTGGATGCTTTCGGCTTTCAGCTCCTCCGATACGTTGGCGCGGGCTATGGCGACTACAGCCAATTCTCGCACTTTGGCATCAGCGTCGCCCACTGCCGACTGAAACGCATCAGTTACTTCAGGATCGTTAGCACCGAATGAAGCTAGTGCCTGCAAGCCAACTTTGCGAACGACCGCATCGTTGTTTTTGGTCAAGCTGAGCATTAACGTTTTGTCGGGGCCTGCAATGGCCGCTAGTGCTTCTGCGCAAAATCGTCGCAGCTGAGCCGAATCCGACCTCAGTCCGCTTTGGAGTTTTTCAGTGGCCGGCTTTGCTTGGGAACCAATGATGGCCAGCGACTTGGCGATCTCGACACGGCGAGGTTCGCTCGCAGCGTCCCACAACTCAATCAGCGGTGCAACCGCAGCAGGTCCGATACTACCCAACGCAGTGGCAGCTCGATAGCGGATTTGGTCTCGGCGATCTTCAAGCAAATCCGCCAATTGATTGAAGGCAGAGTCTGCTTTGGCGCCAGCTCGCGACAGCCCCAAAAGCGCTTGAAATTGAACTTGTTCATCTCGATCGTTCAAGGCATTTGCCAGCGCTCGAACGACTGGTGGTGAAAACTCAAGCCTTCGTACCAATTCGTAGGCTGCATCGCGACGAACGTCAATGTCTCCAGC
Organism: Planctomycetales bacterium; assembly: GCA_020426625.1. Lineage (GTDB taxonomy): Bacteria > Planctomycetota > Planctomycetia > Pirellulales > Pirellulaceae > Aureliella. The sequence goes on along the minus strand of JAGQPR010000139.1, from coordinate 13,909 downwards.
GGTCAATTCGGATGTTAGATCGCTGGCCGATTTCTCGCGAATTGCCAATGCATCTTGGCCTGACGCTTGACTGCAAAGAAACAGGAAAAGAAGTGCTAGTGGCAGAACGGAGAGTTTTCTCATGTTGAAAATCCTAACCACTCAAACCAGGAAGACACCCCGTGCTGTCTCCGACAAACGGCACATGGACGTCCATGCGTTGTAACATCGACATGAACAAGTTGCATAGCGGAGTTTCTGTGTCGTAACGCACGTGTCGTCCAGCGGCTATGCTGCCACCACCGGAGCCAGCCAACAGGATTGGCAGATTCTCGTTGTTATGCCGATTGCCATCGCTCAATCCGCTACCGTAAACGATCATCGAATTGTCCAGCAGTGATCGTTCACCCTCTTCGATGGAAGCCATCTTCTGCAACATGTAGCTCAATTGTTGCACATGGAATTCATTGATCCGCGTGATCTTCTCTAGTTTGTCGGGGTCATCGCGGTGATGCGACAATTCGTGGTGGCCTTCGCGGACACCTACGCTTGGGTAATTCTTATTGTCTCCCGCCCTAGCGAACATCATCGTCGCAATGCGAGTGGATTCCGTTTGAAACGCCAGGACCATCATGTCACACATCAAACGCAAATGCTCCCGATAATCCTTAGGGATACCCGCTGGCACGGGATAATCGACGCTGGCGTCAATTTTAGCTGACGGTACTCCCAAACCGACTCGCCGCTCGATTTCTCGCACGCCCGACAAGTACTCATCCAGCTTCAAATTGTCATTTCGCGAAAGTTTTGGTTGCAGGCGCTTGGCATCTTCGGACACAAAATCCAAGATGCTCTTGTTCAGGGCTTGCCGCTGCTTGGCCCCCGATTCAACTTGCGACTTGGCACCGCCGGCAAACAAGCGTTCGAACACCAATCTTGGGTTCACCTCTTTGCCAAGTGGCGTGGTTTCCGAAGACCAAGAAATATTGTGCGAGTACGCGCAGCTGTACCCCGAGTCGCAGTTGCCGGTGTTTCGACCTTCATCGACCCCAAGCTCCAACGAAGAGAATCGAGAATAGTGCCCAATCGCCTGCGCCGCGACTTGGTCTACAGATATGCCTGAGCGAATATTCTCACCTTCGGTTTTGCGAGGTTGTGCACCGGTGAGAAAAACCGACGCGCTGCGAGCGTGGTCGCCGGGACCGTCACCGTTGGCACGCCCCTTGTCATGCGTCAGTCCACTGAGAACGGTCAAGTTGTTTTTTACAGGAGACAGCGACTTGAGAATGCGAGGAAGTTCAAAGCCATAGCCCTCTGTCTGTGGCGTCCAGGCTGGAAGATGAACCCCGTTGGGAACGAAAATGAAGGCCATGCGGGTTGGTGGAACCGCAGCCGCTGGTAGGCTACCCGCCACCGCGCTCGTGGCTTCCAGCCAGGGCAAAGCCATGGAAACACCCAAACCGCGCAGAACGGTACGTCGAGAAAGTCGTGGAGTGAGCGAATTTGCCATTTAAATTTCCCTTTGAGTTATCGACCTAAGTCTTGCTGCGTGAACTGCGGACTTATAACAATTCCGCGCACCAGCGTTTCGATACGGTAGTCATCCTCAACCAGACTGGTCACAATCGTATTGACAGTGCAACGATCATACACCTCCAAACCTCTTCCGAGGGCATACGTTAGCAGTTTCTTCGTCACGCAACGAGCAAAATCTTCCTTTTTTGAGTTAACGAGCAATTGGATCAAATCAACCGGTCCGGAAAACTGGCTTCCCCCCGGCAATTCTCCGGCTGGCTCGATGATTTCCCGACCATCTTTTTCACGCCATCGTCCCACCGCGTCAAAGTTCTCCAATCCAAATCCCAGTGCATCCATTTTGGTGTGACAAACTGCACAGTTGGGGTTGGACCGATGTTGTTCCATTTGTTGACGAAGGGTTCCTAGCGTTTCTCCCGACTCTTCCAGGGCTGGTACGTTGGGCGGGGGTGGAGGTGGCGGCTCTCCGAGTAAATTATCCAACACCCACTTTCCGCGTTTTACGGGCGAGGTGCGAGTTGGATTCGAAGTCAGTGTTAGTACGCTGCCGTGCATCAGCACTCCTCGTCGCAAACCCGGTTGTTGCATGCGTCTAAACTGATTACCTACAACCCCGTCTATCCCGTAGTGTTTCGCCAACCGCTCGTTGAGAAACGTGTAGTTCGCATCCAACAGCTCCAAAATGCTGCGATTCTCACTGACGATGGTCTCGAATAGGAGTTCAGTTTCGCGGCGCATGGCCGATCGCAAAGCATCGTCAACGAAGGGGAACTGAACTGGATCTGGTCGTAAGGTCTCCAGTTGTCGCAACTGCAACCATTGGCCCAGGAAATTGTCGCCCAGCGCCTTTGCTTTTGGGTCATGCAACATACGGACCGCCTCTTCAGCCAATTGTTTGGCGGTATGCAGTTGCCCGTCACTGGCCAAGTTCAGCAAGCGTTCATCGGGCATGCTGCTCCAGAGGAAGTATGACAATCGTGAAGCCAATTCAAAATCATTCAGCGCCCGACTTCCGTCTACAAAATCTCGCGGATCATCCTGTTCAACCCGGTACAGGAAGTGTGGTGAAGTAAGAAGAGCTGTTAATAGCGTCTGATAAATCGTGTCCGGTTCCGCCCCCTGATTCCATGCATCGGACATCAATTGCAACATGCGATCAAGCTCTTGTTGTGTTGCGGGTCTGCGGAAAACGCGACGGGAAATTGAGTTCGCATTTGACTTGGCGATTTCGACAGCTTCTTCCAAGCTTTGAACGTTTTCAAACTGGATTGGAAAAACGCGGCGAATGCTCTCCTTGGACTGAAAGACCTCTGTGGCGATTGAGTGTGCCGCGTTGAGATACTTTTCCATCAGAATTGGTGGCAGGGTCAGAACGTCGCCAATATTATCGAAGCCGTTGCCGACGTCATCGGAAGGAAAATCCACTGCCAACTCGAGTTTCAATCCGGTCAGATCGCGTATCGTATTGTCGTATTCCGCTCTGTTCAGCCGCCTCATAGTGACGCGGCCTGGGCGCGAGACGCTTCCGCAGTCAAATGCGCCAAGCATCCGCTCGACACGATCAATCGTGTTTAGGCGGTCCTCCAGCGGCAGCGGGTCCGCGTCAGATGGCGGCATTTGCTGCTCTTTGAGGACGAGAATAATCTTCTCGATCAATTCGACATTTGACTCGATCGCCACACTCGGCGTTCCAGCCTCGGAAAGAAAATCTAACTTAATACCGCCCTCTGCCTCACTTCCCGTGTGGCAGTCATAACAAAATGTCCGCATCGTCTCCACGATTTCGGCGGCGCTGCTCGCCGAGACATCGGCTGGAGTGGAATCCCCTGGCTCATCTGCCTTACTCGCTGTTTGCTCGAGGGAACCAGCCAGAAACGCAGCACATATGAAGATCTTCCAGTAGCTCTGTCTTGAACAGGACATAGGTTTCGAAGCCTGGGAGGAAAGCTGAATGAAGCGGGCCAGCGAATTTGGACCCTTGCTGGTCGTCTTGGCAACTAGCTGGCTGGTAGGTGTGGGAAGGGATCTATCAAAATAGGAACAGGCGGAATCTTGGCCGCACTGAGATATTTCAGCAGGAAGTTGGTCGTCTGAGGGATTGTAGGCGGGACTTGAATTATACCAAATGACGCTGACTTTTATAACGGGAAACGGATGGCGGATAGCCAAAAAAGGCTAATACCTTAGATAGAAATGCAGCCATCGCTGCACGTGCGAATGTGCACGCCTTGGGGGTTGTACAGGCTCGTTGGCCAAAATCGCGGCTATTTTACCTGCTAACGGGTGTGTTCTATCCGTCCCTAGTGACGGACGTTTTCGCGAGAAACGCAGGAAATGGCGCTAGTCAAGGGTGGTTTTGGCAAGAATCTTGCGAAAGTACAGAATTCAAGAGTTGCAATTTTGCATCCGACCTCTAAAACTAGATATTCCCGCGTGCATCCGACCTCTCTCACACCGAATGCGCCGAGAACTCCTGGCACAGTCCATGCATTTTTCCTTGGTACCTCTGGACTAGTTGCCACACCAAGTGTTTTGTTTCATTTCTTACTTCTGCGAGGTCATGTAATGAAGAAGAATTTTTCGGGCAACTACGCGCCGAAGGCAGGTTTCACACTGGTCGAATTGCTGGTTGTGATCGCCATTATCGGAATTCTAGTTGGTCTGTTGCTGCCTGCCGTGCAAGCAGCTCGTGAAGCAGCTCGTCGGATGAGCTGCCAAAACAATCTCAAGCAGATTGCTCTGGCGACCCACAATTTTGAGTCTGCCTACAAGAAGTTTCCTCCGGGGGTTGTCGGCCCTGCCGAAGCGAACTTGAACACCAACTTCCGTTGGTGGAACGACTACAACAACCATCCGAACGTGGGAACTCTTGTGTTCCTGATGCCGTTCATCGAAATGACGGCGATCTATGAACCTTTTAGCACCAACCGCGACCTGAATATTGACAAGACGCATCATAACGCGCCAACTGCTTCGTTGGGTCGGTACACAAAGTGGTGGAGCAATGCCAATGGTGCGGTATCTCTTTGGAATCCGCATGGTCAGTACCGCATCGGCCCGTTCCTGTGCCCATCCGACGATCCGTACCAAAACGCCAACGGTGAGATTCTGATGACGGGAACTTGGGACGGCGCTGTTGGTCACCTGCAATTTACCAGCCGTACGGAAGCTGGACGTACTAACTACGTCGGCGTAGGTGGTCACCTCGGTGGTCACATGAAGACAGGTTACTACGGCGCTCGCCGTGGTATTTTCGGTGACCGAACGAAGACTACCTTCGGTTCGATCTCCGATGGAACTTCGAACACTCTCTTGTTCGGAGAAGTCGCTGGTACGTTCACCGACTGGGATGGCTTTAACCGCCGTTCAGGACGCGATCGCTCTTACCTGTGGACTCACAATGGCCTGCCAACTGAATTGCATGATCCTTGGTACGAGCAAAATACCGATTGGGCTCACCGCTACCGATTTTCTGCGATGCATGCAGGCGGAAGTGCTAACTGGGCTTTGGCTGATGGTTCAATTCAAACCATTGGCGACACAATCGACTTCGAGACATTCTTGAATCTGTCAGGTATGTCTGATGGTAATGTCGCTTCACTTCCCCAGTAAGTTGTTTTCAAGATAAGTTGGTTTCACAAGGAGCTATGGTTTGAAAAAGTTTGCTTTGCTACTCGTCTTGGCTTGTACATTTGGTTGCGGCGGAGACGACTCGGTGACGATTCCAGAAAATGCCACCGCAGAAGCTCCGGACGAAGGCACAACTGAGGGCGGAGCCGAGAGCGAGGGCAAGAAGGGGCCCGCTCAGGAGCACAAACTAAAGCCCCGATAATCCCAGTTTAGTTTGACACGCATTGACGACAGCCTCTGAGCCATCTCAGAGGCTGTTTTCGTTGATAACCCAAGCAACTATTTGGGGATACGACACAAAGAAAAATCTGCAAACGCTAAAACCCCCAACTTCGTCAGAACAGGAATAGTTCGTCGATTGGGTAGGATCTGTATTTCGGTTGCTGGCAGCCCCTTTCTTCCGGTCCAGTTCTCTTTGACTCATCGCGTTGCCTGACATAGCTTTCGGTATTGTTAGCGAATAGGTCTATGGGCGGATCCGCTATCTCAAGCTCACGTCCTTCATTCCAGAATGCAAATGATGCTATCAGGGTTAGAGGAATTCGAAAATCAAGAATCCCAGGTGCGTTCCTATGTGCGCCGTTTTCCCGCGGTCTTTTCCAAGGCACAAGGATCGGAATTGTGGGATACCCATGCAAAGCGATATATCGACTTCTTTTGCGGAGCGGGTACGTTAAACTATGGCCACAATAACCCGCACGCGAAAGCTGCCTTACTGGAATATATCTATCGAGATGGTATCCAGCATTCCCTGGACACTGCCACGGAAGCCAAAGCCGAATTCCTGGCGGCCTTAAATGATTTGATCTTGGCTCCGCGCGGTTTGGAGTACCGAGTCCAGTTTCCGGGGCCAACTGGTACCAATGCGGTCGAGGCTGCCTGTAAGCTGGCGAGGAAGAAAACACAGCGATCCCATATCGTAGCTTTCACCCGTGCCTACCACGGACATTCTCTCGGGGCACTGGCCTTAACGGCGAACAGCTATTACCACGACGAGCACTACGGCTCGCATAACAATGTGTCGCATCTACCTTTTGACGGCTACATGGACGGGCTGGACAGTGGAGACTTACTTAGACGCATGTTGTCTGATCCAAGCAGCGGCATACCCAAACCTGCTGCTGTGATTCTGGAAACGGTTCAAGGAGAAGGCGGCATCCGCGTAGCCTCCAAGCAATGGTTACGCGCTGTCGCGGATGTTTGCAAGCAGCAAGGAGTGCTTCTCATCGTCGACGACATTCAAGTTGGCAACGGGCGAACCGGCCCATTTTTCAGCTTCGAAGAAAGCGGTATAGAACCCGACATCGTCTGTCTTTCCAAATCACTCGGTGGTGGGCTGCCACTGGCGATTGTGCTGGTTCGTCCAGATGTCGATGTTTGGAAACCAGGTCAGCATACGGGAACGTTTCGCGGCAACAACTTGGCCTTCGTCGCTGCGACGGCGCTACTGGAATACTGGCGTGATGACAGTTTGCAGAAACGCACTCTTAAGCTGCACGAGGTAATCGTCCGCCGACTCAAGCGTCTGGCAGCTAGCTTCCCCGACGTCCACGCAGAAGTGCGTGGACGTGGGCTCATCATTGGCTTGGACCTGCGTAGCGGCGAATTGGCTAATCGAGTCATCGAGTCTTGCTTTGCACAGGGGTTGTTGCTCGAAGCATCTGGTGCCGAAGATGAAGTGCTAAAAATCATGCCCGCGTTAACCATATCTCCAGAATTGTTGGTAGAAGGTTTGCGAATTCTGGAATCGGCGGTTACGCATGTCCTAGGGAACTTACTGGATAGCAAGCGGCTCGCGTCAGGCGCGCAGGAGCAGGATCAAGTTTTTGTCCGAGAATCGCGAGCAGCCGATTGTCAAGTTGCGAAGAACGTATCACCGATTCTGAGTGGCGCGGACTTCAGCGACAACCATATCTGGGCCAGTATGGCGAGTCCATTTCAGTCACCTTTCCAAAACTAAGATGACTTGGTGGCATGTTCCCTTCTGTTGCGACACCTTGAGGGTCACCGCTTTGGACAATCGAATCGAACGTATTCAAGATAATGTTGGTGATTCTATGAGACGCTCGGAACTTGCTACTGTCTTGGCTTTGTTCGAGCAACAGGTTACCGAGGGGCCAAATCGGCTAGCCGTAGAATTCGAGAAACGACAGCTAACATTCGACGAATTGAATGAGTTAAGCAATCAGTTCGCCAACGCGCTCAAGGCTGCGGGTGTCAGTAAAGGGGGCGTCGTGGGTTTGTGCGTCGATCGAACTCCCGAAGCGATTGCCGCCATGTTCGGCGCTTTCAAAGTTGGTGCTGCCTTCGTTCCTTTGGATCCAGATTATCCCATCGATCGCATCCAATACATGCTTGATGACGCTGCGATTGCAGTGGTTATCATCTCCCATCGGGAAAGTAATTCTCTGTTTCAGCGGCTGGAGCAGGACGCTGTCAAGCGTGAGACGACTTGGATCGAATTCGAGGAGAGTTCGTTTACAAATCAAAGCAAGCGATTCGAGCGAGTTGACCTGCGGGGAAATGATCTTGCGTATGTCATGTATACATCGGGGTCCACAGGCCGCCCCAAGGGTGTTGAAATTGAGCATGCCGCCTTGACTGCCTACTGCCTCGCCGACATTGAGGCCTACGGCCTGCAGTCCTCTGATCGTACGCTGCAATTCTCAACATTGAATTTCGATATCGCGATTGAAGAGATTTTCCCGCCGTTGCTCATAGGTAGCGCAGTCGTGGTCCGGCCAAGTCAGCGGGCGGAGGCTACCAATGAACTATCGCAGATCATTGAGGACTATGCCGTAACCGCCGTGCACCTAGCTACGGCCTATTGGCATGAGTGGGTTGACCTGATGCTCGCCTCCAGTGATCGTGTGCCTAGTTCCATGAGGCTAGTGATTGTCACTGGAGAAAAGGTGTCGGTCGAACATTACCGACGGTGGTTGAAACTCTGTCACCACCAAATGTACTGGTTTAATGCCTATGGTCCGACGGAAACGACGGTCACGGCGACCGTATACTCCCCCGCTGCCGATTTCTCGATGGCACAGATGCCGATCGGCAAACCGCTGCCGGGATACACCGCTTTCATTTTGGACGACCATCTAGAGCTAGTCGATGGGTCTGAGACGGGCCATTTGTTTATCGGTGGTGATGCGCTAGCTCGAGGCTATTTGAACCGTCCCGAGCTGACTCAAGCTGCGTTTATTGACTGGAACCATGAGCAGCATGGAAGTCATCGACTGTATCGCACGGGTGATCTGGCGCGCTGGCTGCCCTGCGGAAATATTGAGTTTTCCGGGCGGGTTGATCATCAAATCAAACTTGGGTCTTACCGTATAGAACCAGGCGAAATCGAATCCGTCCTGAATAAGCATCCGGATATCCGCGAATCGTTGATAGTTTATGAAGAAGTTGCGTGTCAAAAATACTTGGTAGCTTATCTGGCCACTGGCGAGAAAACGCCAATCCTGAAAAATTTAGTCCAATACTTGCAAACTGAACTGCCAAGTTACATGGTACCAGCCCGCTATGTGGTACTGGATAAACTACCCAAAACAGTAAATGGCAAGATTGATCGCCGAGCGTTGCCGGATCCAAGTGTCAGCCAAGTCGTTGATCGGTCGGCTAGCGCCGCCCCGCAGTCGCCGATGGAAATCCAGTTGGCGGAAGCTTTCAAGCAGGCTTTGCATTTGCCTGAAATCGGTTTGTATGATGATTTCTTCGCGCTCGGCGGCAGTTCACTGCTGGTGACCAAGGTCATCGCGATGTTGAAGCGCGAGCTCAATATTGACCTTCCCGTTCGCGATTTTTTTGCCAACCCGACGGTGGCGGCCGCTGCTCGGCACATCGAGTACCTGCTGCAGCCGAAGGCGGTGGCGGCTGCGGAAGAGTCACCGAATCAGGCGATCATCGCGAGCACGCGGCAACCGGTGATTTACGCTGACTTTTTTGCACGCGGAGACAGGCAATTGTTCTGTGTGCGCTATGAGCCTCGGGCCAACAACCCAGCGTTTGCCGCACGGCGAGGTCATGGTGTGTTAATATGCCATCCCCTAGGCCAAGAGTACACTCGGTCGCACCGAAATTTGCAACAGTTGGCGAACCAGCTTTGTTTGGCAGGCTTTGACGTCTTAAGATTCGACTACTACGGTACTGGAAATTCCCACGGCGAAAGCCAGGTGATTCGGACAGAATCGTTGATTGCGGATATCAAGCGGGCGGCGCAATTCTTCCGTGAAGCTTGTCACTGTGCGAGGATGTCGGCATTAGGATTGCGATTGGGTGCAACGTTGCTGGCGGCGGCCGACTTGGATGGGCTGGACCGCACGGTCTTGTGGGATCCCGTGGTCAGCGGTGCTCAATACCTGAACATGATTGATCGCTTCCACGACCGAATCTTGACCAACCAATCTCGCTTTCCCTTTCCGGTAGAGCGGACGCAGAGGGATCAAGCGTACGGCTATGAGATGCATTCTGAACAGCGGTCTAGTCTCGGTCACCTGCAGCTGCCAAGGTTGAATTCCAAGATCGCGACACTGGTCTTGTTGAGTAACAAATATAGAGACTTCGAGCCAGGCATTACCGGCTATTTGGATCGCGTCGAAGTGGTTGATACGCAAGACGAACTTTACTGGCATCGTCCCGAATACTGCGAGAGTGCGTTCTCGTCACCTGGAGCGTTTGATGCAGTCATTCCATTTATGTGCGGAGGGCGACGATGAACGACGTAAGAAATACGGACATCCCACGCGAGCAAGCCGTGGTGTTTGGGAAGCGGCAAAACCTGGTGGGTATCAGACGAACAAGTCCAAAGAATTCGAAGAATGAAGCCGATGATTTTGCTGTCATTCTAGTGACTGCTGGAATGCTGCATTCCTGTGGGCCCTATCGACTGCACGTCGCATTGGCGCGTTCTCTGGCCGATGCAGGGATCCCCAGCCTGCGATTTGACCTTTCGGGCATTGGTGAGAGCATGCCCGATGATCTTCCCGGCACTTCCCTTGAACGAGCGGCGCGAGAAATCGGTGCTGCCATTGATTGCTTGCAGGTCCAAGGCGTTCGACGCGTAGCGTTGTTCGGACTGTGCAGTGGGGCGGATGACGCTTTTTACGCCGCGCTGCACGACCGGCGAATCGTTGGGCTATTCGCATTGGATGGCTTAGGATACCGTACGCAGCACTACTATTGGCACCGTTTAACAGGGCATTACGGGCGGAAATTGTTCAGTTTGAGCAAACTGCGACAAGTGATTCGAGGGCAACTTGAGAAGCCACGAGAACAGGCTAATTCGCTAGAGCCTGGGGCGGATATCCGCGAGTTTCCATCTCACGCAATTGCTGAAAAGCAGTTGCTGCAGTTGGAAGAACGAGGTTTCTACGCGCATTTTCACTACACAGGTGGTGTGAGCCAATACTACAACTACGACGCTCAGTTTAGTGATATGTTTCCTCAGTTGACGGCTGAGTTCATTACGAGCAGCTACGATGCGACCTGCGATCACACCGCATTCTTGTGTGAACATCGCGATGCACTTGTGCAGCGAGTGACAGCGTATTTTGTCGGGCTCGTTAAGAAACTACCACATCAATCCGCAAATCCGCGACTGTCCATTCCACTGTTGCCGGCGATCGATGGAAACTTTGCCGATCACACAATTGCTGTTGTCTGAGCAGAGAACTCAAGCGAATGCATAGTCGGTCTGAATTTCTGGATTAGCGACCCTTGGTCAAGCAGCTCGATCGATATCCATCTATCCGGATGGACGGATGGACGGATGGACGGATGGACGGATGAAGCTTTTGCGTGAATCGTTAATGCAGGAACTGACAAAAATTCCGGCGAATTCTCGTTACCCAGTCTGCTCATCGTCCGGTGAGTCGCTGGAATTGAGCGATGTCAGTGAATCCAATCCGAGTTCGTCGGCAGGCATGTCAAGCAAGTTCTCTACCGAGGTACTGCCTTCTTCAGTGGAATCGATGGGGGCATTTGGGGGCGTGACGGGTTTCGTAGTCACCCTCGCAACTAGACGCTGGCCGCGTTGGCCAACGATTTCAAAACACTGCCCCGGTTCGATGAAACCGACTTCGGCTACCACATTGAAAACCCTATGGGAGATTCGTAGCTGGCCCTCCGGCATCATGGGGTACTCAGCGCGAAAGACTCTTCCCGAAACCTGAGCTAAATCCAATTGACCTGAGGAGGCTCTTTCGGTTGTTTCCGACTTGGGTAATCCTAGTATTACCCGCCGACCAATTGGTGTGTGCGGCCACACGCGGATCGCAACAAAGACGAAAGCGGGTACGGACACGATGACGGTCGTGAGCATAACCTTTCCCATCGTCGGGCCAGCTTGGAAACCGAACAGTACGCTGGCCAAGGCGCCCGCGCCAGCCAAAACTGCGAGCATACCTCCGCTGGGAACCAGCAGATCAAGCACCGCCAAAGCAAGTGCGACAAAGTACAGGAGCAACGCCAGCTGAAAGGGAGTCATCGAAATCTCGCGGTGGACAATGGATTTTGTGCCATCGCCGCGATCTTATCCAAGTTCATGGCCGTTGTATACAGTTGGACCAGATCATCGGTGATTACCCAAGGTCACCTGAGAACGCGGACACGAAAGCTGCCGTTGTCGGCAACATCCATGAGTGGTCGGTAGTAGTCCCGTGCGGTGCCAAATATACGACCAGGGGTCCATACGACAGCCAAGCTTAGGTTCCAGCCTTCCTGGGAATACGGCATCGAAAGACCATCGGATGGGATGATATAAGTTGCCTTGGATTGCAGGCCGATTTGATTTTGCAGGGGAGTGTCCAGCTGCAGACCAAGAACGGTCCCTGAATCCTTCGTCCAGCCAGCTTGAAGTTCGGCTTGCCCCCGACTGCCCTGGCCGTAGCGATAGCGGTAGAAAAAGCGATAGGTGTTCAGTGTCTCCAACCGAAGCATGACATCTGCAGCTTGACCACTGACTGTCGCCGTTGTGTCGTCAATCTGCTGACTGTCGGTGAAACGGAATCCGAAATCGTGACAGGGCGAAAACAAGAAACTCATTTCGCCTCTCAACTGCACTAGATCCGCCTGATAAACCCAGTCGTCGTGCAAGTAATCGACAACCAGGCCACCCTGCAGCCCGTAGTCAACGCGTCGAAATAAGCCTGCGGTCGCAAACGTCTGAGTGCGATGGTCGACGCCAGCTACAGAACCATCCAGCAGCGTATGGGTAAAACGCATACCGAGCTGCGAGCCGAGCTGACCACACAATAGGCTGGGTAGCTGAGACCCGAGATTGAATCCCTCTTGGAAACCAAACGCGCCTCCGACACGTCCGTTGCTGGCTGCAGCCGTGGTAACATAATTCGCCGGACCGGTAAAACTGGTCGTGCCTGCCCAAAGATCCGCTCGCCGCCAATCGAGCAGGCAGCCCAGCGTCGGACAGCAACTACCGTCAAGCGAACCACAGCTCAAGCATGAGTCTGGAAAGGCGTCGCATTGGATTTCCGACGAATCGAATTGAGGATCCCACAGAGTCGATTGCAGCGGCGTGCTGGCAGTGTCTGGAGTGACTAGAACGCCACCCGGCGCGGGCAGAGCCTCTAGATCCGTCATCGCGCCGCTGACATGTTGAATGGTGCGAACTGACGATGGTTGCCCGCCTTGTGGGCGGCGTGCATGGGACACCTGAGAATTTTGACGCTGAAGGCGTTGTTGAGCTATCGCAGTTTCGGACAATGGCAATAGGACGCACCAGGCCAATAACATTGCCCATGCGATTCGCAGCTGATAAACCATCGGTGTGTCATTATGTGCGGTTGTTATCCGCGCGCAGTCACTCCGCCCGTTTTAGCATCGGCAACGCAAGGGTGCTAACTTGACGTAAACATAACAGTTGACTCAGAATGTCCAGAGTACTACGCGGACCCGAGAGCTTTATACAGTTTGCGTCCAGTTGTGATGCTCGGGTCAAGCGGGTCATTGTTGCACGAGCCTTACTCTATGCCGCACAAAGATTAGCTTGACCATTTGCAAAACATTGCCATCCGTGATTTGATAGAATCAATTCGGGTTTCTGAGTTGGAATTTCAACTTGGCCAGTCGCTTTTAGGGGCAAAGCTGTGGAATCTTTCGTTTGTATGGCTGCGGGACTGGCACTTATCGCGTCCTCTTTGGGGTTGGCGCGGTTACGTTTACCAAATTGGCAGTCGGATGGTGAATTGTTGGAAACACCCAAACGTGAGATTGAACGCTGGGGCAAAATTCAGCGTATCGTTCGAAAGCTGAACAACGGCTTGCTAGCATTGATTGGTGCTGCAATCTTCTTGAGCTCGGTGGTGCCACGCGGTCGGTTATGGATGCTGATGTGGAGTGCGATTTTGCTTCTGCTGATGATCTGTGTCATGCTGGCCATGGTGGATGCTTTCTCTTCCCTTGCCAGCTATCGCCGCGCTTTGCCTGAGGCGGCCAGAAGATCGCTTGGCAGCGAGCAGCAAGGCCCAGCTTCCTAAAAAAACGGTGGAGATTCCCAGGACGACAGCGCCCCGGCGCCAATCCGGGCGAATTTCCGCGGTTCCAGGGCCCGGAGCGAAGATGGATGCTCCGATGGCCAGCACAATTGCCCAGCAGGCGAATGCTATGAAAATACAGATGATGACATTGGATGTGCGGCGCACTTGAGTCTTTCATAAAACGCTGTTTTGGGACACTTCTCGGCGAACGCCGCTGGGTGTAAACATTCGCCGAAGGGGTGAATGGAGCAATTGATCTGGCGTGG
>JAGQPR010000138.1 GCA_020426625.1 Planctomycetales bacterium | reverse complement strand
CGTAACTTTCGGTGGGTTATTTCTCGTCTTGGTCAAACCATCTGCGCAGCCAAGCTTTAGCCATCGTCCAATCCGCTTCGATCGTCCGCTTGCTTACGCTCAAATGCTCAGCTACCTCGGAAACGGTCATTCCGCCGAAGAAACGCATTTCAACTATGGCCGCTTGTCGCTGATCAAGCTCGGCCAAGCAGTTTAGCGCGTCGTCAACGGCAAGTACATGCTCCTCGTTGGAGGGGCTAATCTGCGACCAGTCGGTTAATTGCTTGCGTGAGAACGCGCCACCTCGCTTTTGCCGCTTTCGAAAACGCGCTTGATCCACCAGATAACGGCGCATGTTGACAGCGGCCAACGCAAAAAAGTGCGTGCGTGAAAGTTGTTGAGTCTTCTCGGCGGGCAACCTTAAATAGAGCTCGTGAATCAGCACCGTAGGGGACAGCGACACGGTGTTTTGCTCGTTATGCATATAAGACGATGCCATTGCATGCAGTTCATCATACATTTGTTCAATCCATTGACGCGAGCTGTTCGTTACCTCGCTATTGCCCTTTGGCTCGGGAACTTGGGCCATTTCGTTTTGCCAGTTTTTGTAGTTCGGAGAAATTCAATAAATCACATTGCGGACACTGGGCTTCGATGGCGCCTCTAACCTTGAAATCCGCTTATTACGCAATCGCCAGATATTTTTTGAGCAGCTCGAACCGGATGGATTCACGGCGATTTTTTGTGTCTGTCTCTAGGGCTGCCGTCAGTCCATCGTTTCTGTTACTTCAATCCCAATGGCACCACATTTATTCCCAGAACATATCTATCCTGTGAACGATACGAGATTAAATTCTACAATTCCTGTATTTGAAACCCAACCCAACCAGAACAGGCTTTGGCGAGATATCATTCTGCGGCAGGGCATGATGTGCCAATCGCATTCGTTGTTCGACTGGCAGCGCGATGATCGAATTGGTCAAGCTTCAATTGCGATTGTCGACCAATCGGCTATTGTGGGAGACATTGTGCCCAGTCTGATAGCAGCCAAGTCCAGCCTGCCTTGGTTGTCGATCCTTGCAACTGGAGCGAACCTCAAGGCCAGCGACGCGGCCACGCTGGTGCTGCATGGTGTCTGTTACGTTCACGAAAAGCCGCTCGACGAGACGCAAGCGAGCCGGGCGCTAGGCTTTGTGATCGAACGTGCCCGCGATGTTCAAGAGAGATTTGCCGAATTCAAGCTGCTGAGCGAACGCTTCGCTTCTCTTTCGACAAGAGAGCGAGATGTGCTCCAGTATGTGCTCGATGGCACGCCAAATAGGCAGGCTGCCGAATTGCTAAGAGTGAGCGTAAGGACGGTTGAATCCAGAAGAGCTAAAATCTACGTCAAACTTCAAACAGAGAATGTAGCTCAGCTAGTCCGCATCGTCGATCGTCTCAAACTGCTCGAAAGTGAAACCGGCCCGGCAATGCCTCCTCGCTCATCGGTCTCCTCCGTTGCTTAGCGTTTTTTGCCGTTAAGAACTCCGAACCAACGGAAGGTCTATCGCGTCTCTAATAGTAACAAGGCTGCCGATTTGGGTTGTCTTGACGAGCAGATGCCAGACCTGTACCTTTTACCTGTCCGGCAATTTGCGGATTAGCTGCCTGGCGATTTGCGAAAAACCCTTGAGAGACTCACGGCGGCAATTTGACCTTAGAAGACGCTGACTCTATTCCGCTGTAGCGGATTGCCAATTCTCTGAAGCACATCACACCCATGACGGCTTACCAGTCACAATTGCTATTGCTTTCTAATCTACTTCTTCTGGCAAGTACGTAGGGGCCGTGGCTACATTCAAATCATGCAGTTTATCGACCCCGAATCTCCCACCGAGTTTCGGGGTTTTTTTGACACTTCACGCTGATCGCCGTTATGTGGTTCCCAGGCTCTAGCTGGAACCCCGTGTTTTGCAGGCTCTGCCTGCTTTCCGTCTGCCGCGATGGGTGAATCGACAAAACTGGCAGGCGGAGCCTCCAAGACTGTGCGTTCCCAGGCAGTGCCCGGGAACAAGTGGTTTGCCTACCGGAGATTAGCGAGAATTGTCGTTTTTTCGTCTTTAATAATTCGAAACGCGTCCTGTTCGCCGCAAACTATCGACTTATCCCAAGAGGACACTTGCTGTTCAACGGAGCTCAATCAGTGGCCAAGTACTCGCCGTTCAAACCAATTTCCTTGCCCGATCGCCAATGGCCCAACCAAACGTTGACGAAAGCACCGATCTGGTGCTCCGTTGATCTGCGCGATGGAAACCAGGCACTAATCAATCCGATGGGACCTGCCAAGAAGCTGGAGATGTTCCGGCTACTGCTCAAAATTGGATTCAAGGAAATCGAAGTAGGTTTTCCGGCTGCATCAGAAACCGACTTCTCCTTCGTTCGAGAGCTGATTGATAAAGATCTAATTCCGGCAGATGTGACGATCCAAGTGCTGACACAGGCGCGGCCGCACTTGATCGAACGCACCTTTGAAGCGATCCAGGGGGCACCGAACGTCATTGTACACTTGTACAATTCAACTTCTGAACTGCAGCGCCGCGTAGTCTTTCGAGCGGATAAGTCCGACATAGTCAAGCTGGCTGTCGATGGAGCAGCCTTGATCCACACGTTGGCTGCAAGTTGTGCAGGCACATCGGTCCGTTACCAGTATTCACCTGAGAGTTTTACCGGGACGGAACTGGATTTCGCGGCGGAAATCTGCGATGCCGTCTGTGACGTTTGGCAACCGACCAAAACTTGCAAAACAATTATCAACTTGCCTTCGACGGTGGAGCTGAGCACACCTAACGTCTACGCCGACCAAATCGAATACTTTTGTCGATTGTTCAAACACCGAGATCAGTCAATCATATCGTTGCACACCCACAATGACCGAGGCACCGGTATGGCAGCTTCCGAATTGGGAATGCTGGCTGGCGGCGAACGCGTCGAGGGAACATTATTCGGAAACGGAGAACGTACGGGCAACTTGGACATCGTGACCATGGCGCTTAACTTGACGACGCAGGGCATCGACTCTGGCTTGGATTTTTCCAACGTCAAAGAGGTGCGCCGAGTGGCTGAGTTCTGCACAGAAATCAAGGTTCACGAACGCGCTCCCTATGCTGGCGATTTGGTGTTCACGGCATTCTCTGGATCCCACCAAGATGCCATCAAGAAGGGATTCGAGGCCATGAGAGAGTCTGGGCAATCCCTGTTCGAAGTTCCCTACTTGACGATCGATCCGGCTGACATTGGACGTCAGTACGACCCCGTTATTCGTGTTAATTCTCAGTCTGGCAAAGGTGGTGTGTCGTTCCTGGTCGAGAGCGAGTTAGGGTTCCACTTGCCCCGTAAGTTGCAGGTTGCCTTCAGTAAGGTCATTCAGCAAATCACTGACGAAACTGGACAGGAAATCACATCCGCTGAGGTGGCCTCCAAGTTCCTTTCCACGTATGTGCATCCGCCTGCGTTGCTAACTTATTCCACCCATACGCCACTGGAATGCAATGTCGATGAGCAAGAGCGGCATCGATTTGTGGGAACGTTCAAGGGCGTTCCTTACGAATTGGTAGGGCAGGGCAGTGGTCCACTGGACGCCATGGTGCATGCTCTAACTGATGAATTCCGCTTGGCGTTTGACATCTTGGATTACCAGGAGCATGCCATGGAGGCAGGCAGTGGAAGTGCTGCTGCGGCGTATGTACTGGTAAAAGCTCCCAACGGCGAAGAACGATTCGGCGTGGGCCAACACAAGTCCATCATCAAAGCATCCATTCATGCTTTCGTGGCAGCGGTGAACCGTAGTCTGCAACATGCAGAATTCGAATAAGCTTGGTCCAACGAGTCTCGGCTAGCGAGCGCAACGGTAACGTGACCATTGCGCTTGACCACTCCTTACGCAACTGACGCGAAAAGGCAAATGCCGACAAACTAGGAATTCAACAATTCCGCTACGGCTTGGCTGCTGAAATCCAGATTTGTGGAAACAGCCTGAACGTCGTCGTGGTCTTCCAATGCTTCCAGCAGCTTCAAAACGCGGATGGCCGTTTCCGTGTCCACGTCGACGGTTGTTTGCGGGATTCGCGTGACCTCGTTAACTTCCATTTCAATCCCAGCCGATTCGAACGCCATGGCAATCTGAGACAAATTCTCCGGCGTGGTGAAGACCTCGATCTTGTCGGTCATGGTCTGCACGTCCAAGGCATCGTTTTCCAGGGCAATTTCCATAATGCGTTCTTCGTCGCCCGCTGCGCATGGAATGACGATCAACCCTTTGCGATCGAACAAATAAGCGACGCAATTGGTACCACCCAGGCTACCACCATGCACATCGAAGATTTTGCGTATTTCCGGCGCGGTGCGATTGCGATTGTCGGTCATGATATCGCACATCACCGCCACACCCGCAGGACCGTAGCCTTCGTATTGGACTTCGTCGACGTTGCCTCCATCGATTTCGCCGATGCCCTTCTTAATCGCCCGCTCGATATTGTCCTTAGGCAGGCTCAGCGATTTGGCTTCCTGAATTGCAGTCCGCAGTCGCACGTTAGCGTCTGGATCACCCCCTCCCAATTTGGCAGCGACAATAATTGCTTTGGAGAGTTTCGACCAGAGCTTGCTACGCTTGCTATCGACAAGCGCTTTCTTGTGTTTGATTCCAGCCCAGTGTGAATGACCAGCCATCTTCGATACCTCGCGCGTAAAGCAACTGGCGCTCGCGCAGTAATGATTGTTATTATGAGCATCAAAGCCCGGCGCGAGTGCCATCGCTTCATTAAGAAATCCGCGTCAGCAGATTTAACTGGTCGCGTCCAGCTTTGATGCTGCCAACGAACACATAAGCATCCAAGCAGAAGTTTTTCCGCATCATTAGCCGCATTGGCGTTAGCCACGGTTGTTCAAGTATCAGAAAACTTGTTTTGGTACTTGTCATCCCGTAAGCCTCGCAATCTACCAAGCAAAGAGCTCCTATTTAGGCTTTCGCTTTGTGATTTTCTTGGAAGCACCAGCGCCTTTGGAGGTTCCTTTGGTGGAGGTAGCAGATTTCTTCTTGGTGCTTGGCTTGTCTGCCTTGGCGCTTTTCTTGGTGCTGCTTCGCTGGGCGGCCTTGGTAGATGCGTCCGGTGTTTCTTTTTTTTCAGCTGCTTTCTTGGCGATTTTCTTCTTGCCAGTAGAACTCTTGGCGGGTGCTTCGGCCAGCACTACTCCAGCCTCCTTTAAGATTGTCTTGGTCAGCTTGTCGTCGGGGGCATTCAATGCCATGACGGCCAATTGATGCAAGCATGAGGCGAAAGCGATTCCTTTGGCTTTGGGGATCGTTCTTTCCAAGCCGGGTGTTTGGTCTTTGCTGGCCTCAGCTTCGGTAACGACTTCGGTTGCCAGCAGTATCTGCATGATACTCTTACTTACTGGAATCGAATGTCCCCCCAGTGCATGTTGGGCGACGTAGCCGAGTACGAATTTGCTTATACCGCCAAGCTTTTCCAATTCTTGCACCGCCTTGCCCAAGTTCATCTTGGCCATGTCGTCGATGTCAAAACTGTATCGCGTTTCAAAGAGCGACTGCAGATTTTTCTTGATGCGGACCGCGGCGGCATCGGACGTGCGTAGATTGTGTAGCGTTTCCCGCAATTCCGTGACAGTAGTCACGCGAATTTCGTTCCAGTCAAAGTAAGATTCACGCAGCCTATGAAAGGCTTCATCGGCATCCTCGTACGACGCGTCTTCCAGGCAACAGGCGTAAATCAAGTGTTCCAGTATCGAACGGTCTTCGGCGGCAGGTACCGGCGTAAAATGCTTGGCGACCACTTTACTCAATAGTTGGATTCGGTCTCCACGGTTCTTTGCGCTCATAGTTTAACTTTTGCGATGTTCTGCAAAATAGCATTACGAAAAAGGGGGAGGTAGCGGCGAATCGGTCATTGCCTTGCCGCTAGCTATGGATCGTTGTCGTCAGACTCCAATGGAGCGGGGGGGACTGACTGGTCCGGTGCAGATTGTTGTTCTCGTTCCTTGGCCAAGTCCTGCAGGATTTTGGCCACTTCCAAACTTTTCTTGACGCCTTTGTCGATTTCGAATGTCAGACGAGGCGTGTAACGCGTATCGATTCGCTTGGCAATTTTTGATTGCAAGAAACCGGCAGAATTGCTCAGGCCACGCAAGCAGAGTTCCTGCCGTTTTTCGTCACTCATGATACTGACCATAACTTTGGCCGTACGCATGTCCGGCGCAACCTCGACGCTAGTGACCGTCACGTTTTCGACACGCGGATCACGTATTTCCGTCAAAATTGCCATACTCACTACTTCGCGGATGGCCTCAGCGGCTTTTAAAGTTCGGCGGCTTGCCATGCAGATCAGCTTATCCAACCAATGGGAAAGGTACTTGCCAAACGGCAGCGATCAAATCCGTGGGGATTTGTCTCATCAGAGCGTTCTGGCAACTTCTTCGATACGATAGGCTTCCAAGACGTCGTCTTGCTTCAAATCATTGAATCCGGCCAGCTTGATACCACATTCCATGCCTCTGGGCACCTCTTTTACATCGTCTTTGTGGCGCTTGAGCGAATCCAATCCATAATCGCCGATGGTTCGGCCGTCTCGATTGACGCGGATGCGGCACCCACGCTCAATTGAGCCTTGGGCGACATAACAACCGGCTACGGCGCCAACGCGAGTAATGTTGAAGACGGTTTTGACCAGAGCGCGTCCCAGTTCGATGACTCGCTCTTCCGGACGGAGGCGACCCTCTACGAGCGCTTTGATATCCTCGGCCAGTTTGTAAATGATGTCATAACGGCGGATTTCGACGTTCTTCGCGTCGGCCAATGCACGGGCATTTTCATCGGGAATGACGTTGAAACCAACAACGACGGCACCCGAAGCGCTGGCCAAAGTCACGTCGGCGACTGTGATGCCACCAACACTGCGCTGCAAAATGCGAATGTCGACTTCTGGATGTTCCAGTTTTCCAAGCTCTTTCTCAATCGCCTCCAGGCTACCTCGCGCATCGGCCCTCAAGATTAAGTTGAGCTCCACCTTGTCTTCGACTTTGCCCAGTTTGCCGGACTGCAGCAGATCTTGGAACGCTTCAAATGAAACCTTGGGAGAGGTTCCGGACAGCGATTCAGCTCGTGAGTGATCTGCCCGCGTTTCAGCCAATTCTCGAGCGTCGGCGATGTCTTCCAGCACATAGAAACGATCACCAGCGCCAGGGGCAATGTCCAGGCCCGTTACATTCACTGGAACTGTGGGGCCAGCCGACGCAACTTGGACGGAAGGCCTCAGGGTGTCATAAAGGGCCTTGATGCGACCGTGGCTTGAACCGCACAAGACGACGTCTCCAACGTTCAGAGTGCCGTTTTGAACCACGAATTTGGCGATGACACCTTTATCAGAAGCTTGTTCAGATTCCAGGCAGACGCCAATGGCTGGTCGACTGGGGTTGGCTTTGAAGTCATGCAATTCTGCGACCGTCAGCAATGTCTCGAGCAGTTCGTCCATGCCTTGACCGGAGATTGCGCTCGTACGAACGACTTCGACGTCACCACCCCATTCACTGGGCGTCAATCCATGTTCCGTCATTTGCGTCAAGACACGATTTGTATCCACGCCGGGCAGGTCGATCTTGTTCAGCGCCACCACGATGGGAACCTCCGCTGCCTTGGCATGGCTGATAGCCTCTTCGGTCTGGGGCATGATGCCATCGTCAGCCGCGATCACCAGTACAGCAATGTCGGTAACGTTGGCACCGCGAGCTCGCATTTCCGTGAATGCCTCGTGACCGGGCGTGTCGACAAACGAAATCGTTCTGCCATCCTTTTCGACTTGATACGCGCGGATGTGTTGTGTGATACCTCCTGCTTCACCGGTGACGACACTCGTGCCAATCAGATAATCCAGCAGCGAAGTCTTACCGTGGTCGACGTGCCCTAAGAACGTCACGATGGGTGGTCGCGTGACCAAGTCGGCAGGATCATCCTCGAAGGACTCCAGCGAATCGATCAAGTTTTCTTCAAGCGTAGCAGGCTGCTTGAATTCAATTTCGACACCCAGCTCTGCTGCAACCAGTTCGGCCAAATCTACATCCATATTGGCATTGATGGTGATGCCATGTCCCATTGCCATGAGTGTGCCAAGGACTCGACCCGCCGGAACGCCAGCTGCCTCTGAGAAGCTACGCACTGTACAGGGAAGTTCAAGCGAAACGTTTTCCTTTCGCGGCGCGGCGGTATTTGTGCCCTTGCGAGTGAGCCTGGAATTGCGGGAAGACCTCCGCTCGAATTCTCCGCTTGTTTCGAGCGTAGTCGTTCGGCCACGGCGGCGGCGTTCCGCGCGAGCAGCCGCAATGCCAGAGGCGCCCTTCTTGCCGCGCTTATCATCCTCATCTTCGTCCTTGCGATGCCGGCCCTTTGCTCGATCTGCGGCAGCCTTGAATTGAGTCAGTCCACCTTGACCGGCGACAGCAGCGTTGCCCCCCTTACCGCTGCCGCCACTTTCTCGGCTAGCCTGCTTCTGCTCAAGCTCTTGCAACGGAGCTTTCATGCCCTGCTTTTGACCGGTGATATCGTCTTTGGTAAATCTGATTTCCGGTCGCTGAGGGGCAGGCTCATTGGACTTTGGTGGCGGAACCGCCGGTTGCTTGCCCTTCGGTAGTCTGGCAAGATTGATGACGGGTTCCCGCCGCTGCGGTTTTCGCCGATCCTCTGATTGCTCTGATTTCTCGCCTCCGGAGCCCCGGCGAGCATCCAAACTGCGAATTCGTCCGCCTCCGCCTGGCGCCATGTAGTCGTCGCGTGAAAGTGCTCTCGGAGGAACCGGAGTTGACGGCGTGGCTGGGGCAGCAACCTCAGCTGCAGCATCGCTCGGAGAAATGGCAAGTTCATCGCTGTCTGAGGTGCTCTCAGGTTCGGCTGGAGGCTCAACTGTGTTCGCTTCTGGGGCAGCTTCCGCTATCATTTCCTTGGCCGTCCTGCGCTTGGTTTCCAAGGCACGAATCTTACCTTCGGAACCAGCTTTGCCAGTCAAAACGCCACTCAATGGGCGGGTTGGAGTCAGATCCTTGGCGCGAGTCGGTTCGACCGCTGCACTCGAAGGCGGTGGGCTACTCTCTTGAGATAGATAGCCTTGAATCCGTTCGACTTCAGCGTCATCCAAGCTCGCTAAAGCGGAACCCTTATTGAGGATTCCAATTTTGGTACAAAGATCGACCAGATCTTTGCTGTCCATTGTCAGCTCTTTAGCTAACGCGTAAATGCGTTTGGGCACGTGCAAATGTTCCTGAAGGATCAAAAAGTGGTCTAAAAATGTTTTGCCAAAGCGTCAATGATGACCGCTGACACGACCACTCTCTAGCACGTGGATGTGTCATCTACATGGACATCCCCCTCGGTTTAGGAGGACGCCATTGCGGAAACTTGATTGGGCCGAAAATGCCAGAAGGTCGTGTCCAACCCGGCGGCTAGCTATTGTCGGCGACATTTGTCTTGTCCATCGTTTCCTCCGTTGTACTGTCAGCAGGCGTTTCATCCTGCTCGGCAGCTAAGTTATCGTTGTCTGTCAACGAGTTTGATTCGTCGTTGGCTTCTGTCTCTTCTCCAACTGGTTCGCCTTCCATGGCAACCGTTGTTTCATCACCGCTGGATTCAGCATGGCTCTCGTCGCTGGATTCAGCGTTGTTCTCGTCGCTGGATTCAGCTTGGACATCGGTAGCTGTCGAGGCTGCAATCACCGGAGCCTGCAAAGCTGCCATCTGCAAAGCCGCATCCTGCTCCTTTTTCAGTCGTTTCTGCTCTTCGGCAATCCGCTCAGCTTCCTCCGCCTTGGCATCCGCTTGTTCAACGATCGCGTCGACTTGCTCTGCAGTCATGCCCCCCAGCTCCATCAAGGAGTCCGGCTCGATCACAGAAAGATCATCGTACGACAAATAGCCTTGTTCCACTAGTCTCTGGGCCAAATCATCCGTCATGCCCTCCAATTCCATAAAGGCGCTGACGGCTCGATCAATCTGTTCCTCCAGCTCGCCACTGGTCATGATTTCGATGTCCCAGCCCACCAGTTTGCTGGCCAGCCGCACATTTTGGCCGTATTTGCCGATTGCCTGCGATAGCTGATCGTCTTTCACGAGCACAATCGCGCGGCCAATCATATCGCAAAGCAGGACTTGCTCTGCCTCGGCGGGCTGCAGCGCATTGGGGATTAGCACCAAAGGGTCTTCGCTCCAGCGAACAATATCGATCCGTTCGCCAGCAAGCTCGCTGGTGATATTCTTAATGCGGTTGCCGCGTACTCCGACGCACGCGCCAACGCAGTCGACGCGTTGATCTGAGCTGGCGACAGCCACCTTGCTGCGATGTCCTGGTTCGCGGCTGATGGCTTTGATTTCGATAACACCTTCAGCGATTTCCGGAATTTCCTGTTCAAACATTCGCTGGACAAGCTGCGGCTTGGTGCGACTGAGGATGACCTTGACCCGATTGCCCGCAGCTTTAACTTCGTAAACCACTGCCCGGATACGATCGCCGTTGTGGTACGATCTCCCAGAGATTTGCTCTCCGCGGGGCAGAATTGCCTCCATGTTTCCCAATTGGACCGTCGTCACTCCGCGATCACTGCGCTGGACCGTTCCAGTCACCAATTGGCCAACTTGATCGTGGAACTCGTCCAGCAGCGAGTCGCGTTCCGCTTCTTTAATCTTCTGGATAATGACTTGCTTGGCCGTCTGAGCCCCAATGCGACCGATTTCAGCTTGATCCAGTTCCTGTCCCTGGCAACTGGCAGAGATATTGCCAGAGTGGCGGTCGATCGACACCGTAATCTCGGCATCTTCGCCCTTTTGCTTGCGCACAGCCGTAACAAGCGCGGACTCGATCGCAGAAAAAACGAGCTCGCTATCTATGTTCTTGTCACGATGAAGTGAGTCTACAAGCCTAAGGAGTTCATTAGGATTCATGTTTGCTGGCTTCGAAATCTGCGCAAAACTTGCGCGGCGACCCTGCGGCCGGATTTCCCGAGACCGAGAGGGCTCAGTTTGAGAGAGCGCCAGCGAGGCATTGGCCGCTTGGCTCGGCACAAATTGCCTGACTCCAAGCGTTTCGGCGGAATCGGCCGACAAAACCTACCGCGTACGTGTAAGTTCAATCAGTAGCCCGAACATGTTAATGAGGAGTACGTCCGATGTCAATGTAACCTGAAACCTTATCAGCGCCGTCCCCAAGAAAATGCGGCAATGTCACCCAAGTCATTTTCGGATTCTCGACACGAATAGCTATCAGGATTCTGTATGCTGCCTAGTCTTTGCAGGTTGATTCGTTTAGCGATGCCAATTTGAGGGTGCGCTGCGGCAAAGTTGCTGCTTAAGGTCGACAATAACTTCTCCGAAAGTCTAGGCGGCGGCGATAACTAGGCTGCTGGCTTGTCCTTGTTGGGTGAAGCTCGAATGCACAAAAGCGCTACCGGAGGGCTGGCCTAGCTGGGCAGCTGACCACGTCACCGCTGGCATTGGATCGTTCAAGTTGAGAATTGGGAAAAGCGCGTTGTGCTTTAGTGCCAGGATGCTGCACGCTAGCTCTAGGGCGGCGCTGCCCGCACCAAGATTCCCCGTGTAACTCTTGGCCGTGGTTACAGGTATCGTCCCCAGACCTTGCAGTACATCACCAATTGCCAGCGCTTCAGATTGATCCGCTTGGGGAATGCCAATTCCGTGTGCATGGACGTGCCATTGGCGCGGCATATTGGGGGCTGAACGGATCGCCGACTGCAGCGAATTGCGTACAGCCATGCGAATGTAATCACGTCCGTCCGGTGAGGGGCCAAACATGGCCGAGCCATGTCCGATCACTTCGCCCCAGATGGTAGCGCCGCGGGCTTGTGCCATCTCCCAAGACTCCAGAATCACGGCGCCAGCGCCTTCCCCCAAGACCATGCCGTCGCAGGTTCGATCGAACGGACGAGCCATCCTTGAAGGCGGATCGCATTCGCTGGCTAAACGGTCAATCATCGTGACATGGGTGATCCGCAACGGGTGGACTCGACTGCCAGTGGCACCGACAATCATGAGATCGGCCGCGCCACGCCGAATGATTGAGGCCGCCTCAGCGACTGCCAAGCCCATGCTGGCCTCGCGCATCGTGATGGAGTTGTTCGGGCCGCGAAAGTCATTGTAAATGCTGACGTGGCTATTGGGCATGTTCGGCAAGTACTTGAGCAACCACAGAGGTCCAACTTTGGGAAGTCCCAAAGTTGGCCAGTGCTGAATATCTGTGGTACCAGTCTGTTCCAGGCAGTTGCGCATTCCGTCGACGTATTCTTCCGGTCGAGTCAAGATGTAGTCGCAGCCGAACAGGCAGCCACAGCGTTCAGGTGCGTGGGACTCGGCCTGCTGGCTATGAATGAGTGCTTTCTGGGCGGCGGCAACTCCCATTTCAATTTCGCGGCACATCACCTTCATGTTCTTCTTGATGGCCCGCTGCAAAGCTTTATCGAGTGGCCCGTAGTCGGCGATGTCACCGGTAAAGCTTTTTACTTCTGCACCCGATTTGAACGGAAGGCAGTCCGTCGGCAGATTTTCCAAAGGGCGAATACCCGATTTTCCAGTCGAAATATGGTTCCAGATCGTCTCCAAATCGTCGCCGATCGGACTGATCATTCCCAGACCTGTGATCGCAACGCGTTTTCCCGCTGGAAACGTACGGGCAGACATGCATCAGCACCTTAAAACTAGAGAGAGCTTATGGATTCACAATATAGGCTGCGGCGCAGAACGCCTGTAATTTCGTGGGGATCGGCTCCCAGCTTTGGAGGATAAGCCAATCGCGAATTTGTATTTCAGCGGTACGCTCACTGCATTGTATCGGCCACACCGCGATTGCGGGATACACTCCGTAGGATCTGTTATTCCACAATTGGGGGCACAGCGGACGTCCAAGTCTTAACCCTAGTTTGGAGGTAAAAGCATTCGAGAGTGGCACTCATTCTAATCACGGGAGAAAGTCGGCAATCGAGGAGCGGCCAAACGAATCGCATTGCAAATAAGATGGCTAAGATCAGCCAAGGATTCTTCCGTTTAGTATCGACCCCGGCTCAGCGGGCTACTTGGCTGGCTCTCTGTCGCAGCAGCGGTTAACACTCGACCTGCTGCGTCTCCACGGTACTCAATCATCAGCAGTGCGTCAGCTCGGGCACCACCGGGAGCAAGCACTTTGTCCAAACCCAATAGGCTGGTTCCCTGCCCAAGAATGGTCGTCGTTGGACCGGCCTGGGGAGCGGCAACAACACCGCAACTTAGTAGCAGCACTTGATCGGCAGGCCAGCGAAATCGCTCATGCAACCGCCAACTGGCGACTTGGGGTACGTTGATTTGACCATTGAAAACTTGACCAGTAGGCAGCGGCAGATCTAAATTGACTTTGGCTAGCCGCTCAACCTGATCTATGTTGCACTTGACCACCAAGTCCACCGTCGATTTGTCGATGCTCAGCAGCGGACTCAGTTGCAGCCGATAGCCCTCTTTGATCTCACCCGTCGTCGGCATGTACGGTGGCCAGCTGCCGGCAACAGCCTCAAAGTCTTGGACAAAATTCCGACCCCGAACTTGTTCCAATTGCTGGGACTGGCCGTTGTGTACCACCATGTCTACGGAGCTGATTTCACGGAAATCGACCCGTCCCCGCAACATTGACAGCAGGATTGCGGAATTCTCTTTGCTGACTAGGTATGCTTGAACTCCCGGTGACTGAGCGGGCACGGTGCGCGTCAGTGCCTGAGCGCGGGTCCGCCAGTTTGGGTTGCCTACGGCCATGATGCGCAGCCCATACAGCTGCGGTGCAGTCGTGCCGTTGACGAAGCGCTCGTAGACACCGCGAACAGCATTTTGCATCGACTCGTTGTGATACACGCGTAGCGTATTGCGATCTGCGTTGATAAAGCCAAATGGATCCGTAAACCAGACGTCGGTTCCCGTTTCACGCAACACCCAATCCACTACAGCTTGGTGGGGCCGGTCAACCTGGGATAGCTCCCGCGTATATGGTGTCAAATCGTACTCTTCCCAAATCTGTCCCGCTTCGGCAGGCAGTTTTGGCACGCCGCCGGTACGTCGCGAGGGTAATCCGACGCCTGACTCGCCCGCGCCGGCTTCAGTTCTCAGGCTTGGGACGGGATCGATCTGACCACTAGCTTTGCTCGCCGTGAGCATGCAGACCACCATGCCGGACAATAGGGCCCACATTGGCGCTGCAAAATGATTCTTCAGTTGCATGGCAGTACTTCGCAGCTTGACGATTTTCAGAAAAGTAGTGTGATTAGCTGCTTATAGGGAATTGGCCGTGATAACGCCAAGTCCAATCCAGTGCTAGTGGCGATAGCCAGTTCGTCACGCTTTTCTGGCACCCCGAAATCTTGACTCTGCTCGGAAAACCTACCCAGTCCTTGCGAGTAACCACACCCCAACGACAGTGATAATTGTCGGGGGCTGACGCAACCCGTTTGGGGAGGCTGTCGAGGCCCAGTTTTTGAGCTTCCGCCACCTCATGTTGCCGAGTTGAAAAGCCCTGGAAAGTGGTTGACGAGCCGTGCGTCGAGCTGGAAACTGGGTTTACGTTTGCCACGGTCGCCCAGTGGATTTGCGCGTTGCAGCTAATCTGGGCACCTTAGCGCACCTGTGCTCTCGGTTGTCTAGGCGTTTCCGTGACGGTCTAGGCTTCATGCGTGCCAATTACCCGACAATAGCGTATGTGCGACGACGCCCACTCCAGCAAGTCTGATCAGTTGGACCACCAGCTAAGACAGCAATGCGAATTGTTGCTTGAGTCGCTAACTCAACAAGCCAACTTGGCGCGGGTCGAAGCTAAGCGAGCCCAGCTGGAATTGTTAATGGCTCAGGCGCAGCGCGGCGATGCTCAGCCGCTACGGCGTTGGGTTCGCGAGAATGCTCCTTTGCAGTTTGAAGCTGACCAGCAGAGAGTTCGGGACTGGAGTATTCTAAGGATTCACGCGCAAGAACGATTGCTTCAACTGTCGACAACCTCGCAAGTCCGCGCGCTCGCTGCCGCAGATAGCCTCGGCAAAACACATTCTTCCGCAAAGGAACCGCGCCCTAGTGAATCGCTTGCCCGCCGGTCGCCGCAGGGCAAGATACGCCGGGCAAGACCAGAAAAAAAGCCTGTTAACGAATTGTCTGCCAAGGAAAAACGGTCTGTCCCGGACAATGAGTCCGAATCGGGCAGCTCTGCGGCGACTGACAAGCTTCAGGGTAGGGCTGGACAGCGTCGCCAAAGCGCCGCGGATCGCGCGACACCCATCGTCTTAAACGGTAAGTCAGTCAACATCGATCCATCCGACCAGGGGGACGAAATCGCTTCACCACACCGAACGAAGTGGCGTTTGCGGGGAGCACTGATAAGCATTTTGGCGCACGTCCTACTATTGATTGCTCTGGCAGTGATCACGCTCAAGTTACCGGCCAAGCCAGCGGGAATGGCTCTGCAGTCGACTGTAGCTGAGACCAACGACGAGATCTTTGAATTGACTTCTGATCAGCCTGTGGCAACCCCAGACATGACCGAGGCGCTGGAGCAAACTCTCGAGACCGCGTCAGATGTTTCAGAGCAATTTGATGCGCTAGAGATGCCCAGCGACAGTCTGGATTCGATTGCGCCCGCAGCTAGTTTTGCTCAAGCCGCTGCATCGGCCGCGAGCGCTAGCAGCGCTCTTTCCGCGTCTCGCCTGGCCAGCGCCAGTTTCTTCGGAGCTGCCGCCAACGGCAATTGTTTCTGCTACGTGATCGACGGTTCCCTCAGCATGCGCGGCGGTGCCTGGGAAGCTGCAAAAGCCGAGTTAATCAAATCGCTGAATTCGCTCAAGCCAAAGCAGCGATTCTATGTCATTTTTTTCAATCGACAACTGGAAGCCATCCCGGCTCCGGGAGAGATGACGCCTGCCGCTGGCGCTTTGTACGCGACTGCCGAAAACCTGCAGCATGCCAACCGCTGGCTGGATACGCTGGAGATCGATATTGGTGCGCCGCCGATCGACGCCCTGGAAAAGGCAATTGCATTGGAACCAGATGCCATCTATCTATTGACCGATGGTGATACCACCGTCGACGTTACTGGCATTTTGCGAAAGGAAAATCGTGTTGCGGACCTGCTGGGAGTCGCTCAAATCCGCACGCCGATTCACACCATTGCATTCTATTCACTTGCCGGTCAAACGCTCCTCCGGCAGATCGCGGCCGAGAACCAAGGGCAATTTGTTTACGTGCCAGATCCCAGGAAGAAACGATGATTCATTTGGAGTGCGGCGACTTGATACCATTTTGGATTTCTGCGGGCGACTGGATCGTAGAAACGGGGGTGAACGTTGAGCAACAGTGTTCCGAAAATCCAAAGCTCCGACAAGGCGGAGCACGTCATAAAATGTCCGCGTTTCCTCAAAGAAATGGTGCGGAACAGTCAG
>JAGQPR010000137.1 GCA_020426625.1 Planctomycetales bacterium | reverse complement strand
AAGTTGGCAATGCCATCATTTTTCGATGATCATCACCCAATAGCGTCTCGGACGACACGGTTCCTCCAGCCAGGAATTTCTGGCTAGCAAGATGCCAGTTTCTCCCGGCACTGGTAACTGGTTCTTGATACTGCCCCTCACCACCACGGGCAACTTGAGCCAATGACTGAATCAGTGACTGCCGATCCGAGACTTCTATCACAACGCGGGTTGAAAGATGCGCCCGTCCGGTGTTGCAAGACCAGATAAAATCCGCGAGTTGTTCGTCGGCGGTGGAAACTTCCAAGTATCGACTCAGCTTTGCAGCCCAGGCATGCATGGCACCGGGAGATGCCGCTGAGAGGAACAGCGGAGACAATTGTTCAGAGTGGTTTGCACGAGCATCGTCTTCTGGACTCGGTGACTCGATCACCACATGCACATTGGTGCCGCTGAAACCAAACGAACTGACTCCAGCGATTCGTCGCCCCGTAGGAAGTCGAGTAGGGGCGACGACCACATCCAGTTTGGCGGCTTGCCAGTCGATGTTCTGATTGGGTGAGTGAAAATGCAGGTTGGGAGGTAAGACGCCGTGCCGAACCGCGAGTAAGGACTTAATCAGTCCGGCAATTCCCGCAGCCGCTTCCAAATGCCCGAGATTCGACTTGACAGCACCCAACAGCAGCGGGCGGCATCGATTTGGCGAAGACGTCACCGAAGCAAGCGTGTTGATTTCGATGGGATCGCCCAGCGGGGTGCCTGTCCCATGCGTTTCGACGAAATCGATCTCTTGGGGATCAACATTGGCTGATTCGTAGGCTTGGTTCAACAAACGTCTCTGCGATTTCCCACTGGGCACGGTTAAGCCTGCACTTGGTCCGTCATGATTGACAGCGGAACCCCGAATCACCGCATGCACAAAGTCACCGTCGCGTCTTGCGGCAGAGAGGCGTTTAAGAGCAATGATCCCGCACCCTTCCCCGCGCACATATCCATTAGCGTCTGCGTCAAATACTTTGCAACGACCATCCGCAGCCAGCATCTTTCCTCGGAACAAACTGAGCGAAGACTCTGGACTAAGGATCAGGTTGACACCTCCCGCCAGGGCTACCTCGCTTTCACCACGAAGAATCGAGTCGCACGCTAAGTGAACCGCAGTAAGCGAGGAACTGCACGCGGTGTCGATGGTGATTGCCGGACCACCAAAACCCAACAGGTGATTGATTCGTCCAGCAGACATACTTGGAGCATTGCCCGTGCCAAGGTAGCGATCTATTTCGGAAATCGAGTTAATGCGTTCCAAAACACGAGAATAGTCATACGAGGAAACACCCACAAACACACCGGTTGTTTCGCGATCCAGCCGACATCCCGCCAGTCCGCCAGACTCCAAACACTCCCATGCCACCTCCAGCAGCAATCGCTGCTGCGGATCGATAGCTCTGGCTTCGCGAGGACTAACTTGAAAGAACTCGGCGTCGAATTGATCCACTTCGGCAAGAAATGAACCAAGTCGACAAACTCGTGACTCCTCGTCGTTCATTCCGTCGTCGTGCCACGCCGAAAGCCTCCGCCGCTCATCTGGAACCCGATCCACGGCATCGATCCCATCGATCAAACACTGCCAATACTGATCTGCGTCGTTGATTCCACCGGGAAATCGACATCCAATACCGATGACAGCAATGCCGTCTCGGTCACTGGTTTTCGAGCGTGGCGCGGAAGCCTGACGAGAATCGGACGGACTCGGGTGAAGGGACTCCAAAATGAATTTAGCTGACCGATGGATCGTCGGGTAATCGAACGCAAATGTTTGAGGAAGCCGAACGGTATCTCCAACAGCGATTTGGATTCGATTGCGGTATTCAAGAACCATCACCGAATCCATCCCTAAGTCAAAAAAACCTCGATCCCGATCAATTCCTGCTGACCCTTTAGAGATCCCCAGAATCTGATGGATCGTTTGGTTTACGTAGTCGCAAGCGGCTTCCAATTGCTCCTGTGGGCTCAGCTCGAATAACTTGTCACGAACGCTCAGCCACTTAAGCAGTTCAGGCGTCGCATTGCTCTCGCGGTCAAAAAGGCGACGGACAATTGGAGGTTCCAAACCGGGAGGGATGGTTGCCGCGAATTGCTTCCAGTTGGCCGATAGCACACAGACATTACCAGTCCGTGCGATTGCTGTTTCAATCGCGGACAAGCCAGTGTCGGCGTGTAGAGGATCGAAGCCCAACGACTGCCAACGACGCAATTGCCCCGAACTCAAACGCATCGCCATTCCGCTTTCTCCCCACAACCCTAGGCTGATAGCCAGAGCATTGATGCCCTTAGTAGCTTCGTACTCAGCGAAGGATTCCAACCACGAATTCGCGGCAGCGTAGGCGCCCTGTCCTGGGGAACCCAACTGAGATGCTGTCGAGGAAAGCAACACAAAGAATTCAAGAGGTTGCCCGGCAGCGATATCACGCAACCTCCGTGCACCAAGAATTTTCGGGGCAAGTACCGCAGAAAGATCCGAGAGATTCAACTCCAACAACGACGCGTCCCGTAGCACTCCAGCCGCATGCACGATTCCCTTGATGGGTAGGTCTTTCGAGCTCGGATCCTCGAGCACTTGTCGGACAATTTCCGGTGAGGCGATATCGCCTGCGATTGTGACCACCCGTGCACCAGACTGGCGCATCTTCTGCAGTCGCGGCAACACGGAGTCATTTGCAGACTGACGTCCGATCAGAACCAGAGTTCGAGCCCCTCGCTCGACGAACCGTTCCGCAAGACTTAATCCGATGCTTCCCAGTCCACCGGAAATGATGTAACGAGCATCTGGAGCGAGATTCAATGACGATGGATTGACGACAGGAATCGTTGTCCAGCGGGGAAAGTAACGCTTCTCGTCTCGCAGCGCGTAATGTGGTTCCGAGGAAAGTTCATGACGATGGTGAACGATCCAGTCGAGCGATTCGGGATTGGACTGATCGCCGGCCAGATCGACTATCTCACACCGAAGGTGAGGATGTTCGCTATTGATGACACGAACCAACCCCCACAGCGCTCCGCCCAGAGTGGCGCGACTCAGTTGAATCTCCACATCCACGGATTCAACGGATTGATCTCGTTGGTAAACTTCCCGGCCGGTCCTCTGACTTCCTTTCGTCAGAACAATGAGGCGGAACTGGCCTGGATTTGAATGCCTGGCCAAGCATTGAATAATCGCAAGCAGTCCTCCTAGCACCAGTTGCTCGGCTGAGTCGTCGAATGCGTCGGTTGAGATTCCCCATCCATAAACAAGGACCGTTTCATCGGATCCTTCCCTTGGAAATAAGCTCAGCACTTTTTCGATATGCTCTTTTCGATCGGGAACGATTGAAGTGCTGCGATCGCCTCGACTCCATTGATTCCCGGGCGTTACGATCTGATCCACGTCTCCCAATGCAAGGAACTTCTCGGCCGCAGCAACGTCATTTCCCGCAACCCACAGAACTAGGTCGCCGTGTGTGTCGGAGAGTTGACTGTGTTTCTCTTCGATCCATTCGGTAAGGTATAGAGGCAATGATCTTGCCGATTCGGGTTCGGTAGTTGCCTGCACCACCTCGTCGAAATCTGCTGCAAGTTGAGTTGGTTCAGGCTTTGCCGAGCGCCGTTGAGACTCAACTTCAACACTATCACTTACCTCTTTACGCAATCCAAATTCAGGAAAAAATTCGGTCCGCTCAAATGGATAGGCCGGTAGTGCCCTGGGCGAGTAAGCGTAGCCTCGATCACGTCGCAACCAATCGATCTCGATTCCGCGTACGAACAATGTGGCTGTAGCACGCGCGAGTTGCTCGCGATCATCGACTCCGTTCTTCAAACTTGATTCCCAAAGTATCGATGGATCCTTTTCGATCGCTGGACCGAGATTGCTAAGTGTCGAGTTGGGCCCGAGCTCCAAGAATGTATTCCTCCCTGTGCGAATCAGCGCGCGAACGGCCGCCTCGTAACAAACCGGACTTAGCATCTGTTGAAAGAAATACTCTGCGTCCAGCGTTTGTCCGGGAGGAAGCAATGCACCATCCAGGTTTCTTGCCAGAGTTAGGCTAGCTGGGCGAAAGCAAATGTCTTCAAGATGTTCTCGGAAACGCTTTGCGGCCTCGTTAACTGACTGGCTATGGAATGCGAAGCCCACGTTCAATTGCTGGAACGGAATCTGCTTTTCTGTCAGCCGCCTCCGCACAGCAGCCACGCTCTCTGGCTTCCCGGTCAATACAGTGCTCCGCGGACCATTCAAAGCGGCGACTTCGATTTCTCTGTTCAACAGTGGGGTGAGATGTTCTTGCGGAGCCAGCACGGCCAGCATCGCACCAGCAGGGCACCATTGTTGAATCAGGCGGTCGCGAACCACGATTGCTCGTAGCAATTCTTCCAAGCAAAAAATTCCGGAGTACCACGCTGCAACGTACTCACCGAGACTGTGCCCAATGACGGCTGTCGGCGATAAACCCCATTCCCTCCAGAGGCTCGCAAGCGCCACTTCAAATACCACGGTCGCCACTTGCGGAAACGCGGTGGTCGCGTCTCCGGGTGGTTCGAAGAGCAGTTCAGTGAGTGGCCGATCGATCCTTCCGGAGAGCAGTTGATCACATTCGTGAATCGCCGCACGGAAAGCAGGCTCCTCGTCGAAAATCTGCTTTCCGATCCCCGGTTTCCAACTTCCTTGACCGGTGAACTGAAAAACGAGATGGTTCGTTCTGTGCTTTGACGTCGTGCCATGATAAAGCGCAGGGGAGGCTTGCCCGGTGCCCGCATACTGTCGCAGAGCTTGCTTGGTTTGATCGACAGACCTGCCAATCACCGCCAATCGATACGAACGATGTTGCCGCGCAACGGCAGCGGTGTGGCCGATCTCGAAAAGATCCGCCGCAGTTGCTGATTCCAGTTGCTTCGCGATCTGATCTGCTTGCTTACGCAACGAGCTTTCAGCACTCGCAGACAGACACAGAGGCGATACCGTGCGATCATTCCGATTTGCGTTGGCGAAACGCTCACGCTTATTGGATACTTGTTCCAAAACGACGTGGCAATTGACGCCACTGAATCCAAACGAACTAATGCAGGCTCGGCGCGGCGAATCGGTCTGGGGCCACGGCTGTTTCCGCACCGGGAGACGAATTGGCGACGATTTCCAATCAAAAAATGGGGTTGGCTGAACGCAATGCAGATGTGGATAAATACACTCGCTTTTCAGCTGCAATACGGCTTTAAACAAGCCAGCCAAACCCGCAGCTGCTTCCAAATGGCCCATGTTGGTTTTCAGGGAACTGAGCCAGAGTGGCCGATCAACAGATCGCCCGCAACCAAACACATCATTGAGAGCGGAGAGTTCGATCGGATCTCCCAATGGCGTGCCCGTGCCGTGGCCTTCGACGACATCGATATCAGCTGGCTTGAGCTTTGAGGACTCCAGTGCCATGCGTACCAAATCTGACTGGGCGACACGACTTGGGGCAGTCATTCCGCTGGTGTCACCGTCATGATTCATTGCCGAACCGGAAACTGTTGCATAACGCGTGTGCGCGGCAATTTCCTTTCCACGATCCAGTTGGATAACGACGGCCAGCACCCCTTCGCCGCGAACATACCCGTTTGCTTTGGCATCGAATGCTTTACAAGTTCCGTCGGCAGACAGCACCTTTAGTTTCGAGAGATAGATGAACGGATCCGGCGCAAGCAGCAGATTGACTCCCGCAACCAGCGCCGCTTCGCACTCACCTGCCCTGAGGGCTTGGCACGCGAGGTGCATTGCGACCAAGGAAGACGAACAAGCGGTGTCCACAGCAAGATTTGGACCGCGCAAACCCAATTGATGCGAAATGCGACCGGCACACATACTGGACGCCGTGCCCGTACCACTGTACGCATCGATTTCCGAGCGAGACCATTGTCGGCATTGAAGCTGGAGATAATCCGTTCCGCTGATGCCAACGTAGACACCCGTGTTTTCGATTCTTTGCTGCCCACCTAAATTGGCATCGTCGATCGCTTCTTGGCAGACTTCCAGCAACAGACGTTGCTGGGGATCAAGGGCCATGGCTTCGCGAGGAGGAATCCCAAAGGCAGCCGCGTCAAATTCTTTGAATCGATCCAGGAATGCGCCATGTTTTACATTCGTCTTGCCCTTCGCATCCGGGTTTGCATCATACCAATCCTGGATGTCAAATCGGCTCTTCGGAATTGTGGTTACAAGGTCGCGACCCTGCGAAAGCACTTCGGCCAACTCAATCAAATTGTTTGCACCGGGTAAACGGCATGCCATGCCAGTTATCACTAGCTGTGGCTTGCTACCCGAATCCTGGTATTTCTCGATTCCATTCTGTTGGTTACTGTCGATGTGCATGGCGATCCGATTTGAGTGATTAACTGGTCGTGTCTTACTGCGAATCGTTCCCAGTTGTTGGCTTGCGTCGAGCTTGCTGATCCCAGGCGTCGGCAAGGCTTGACGAAAGTGTTCTTACCGTCGGATGCTCCACGACCATCACGGGTGAGACGTCAACCTCCAAGAACTGCTGCACGTCGGACAGGAGAGACTGCGCAGCGAGGGAGTCCAATCCGAACCGATCGAAACGCAAATCAAGATCAATCGACTCATGCGAACAGCGTAGTTTTTCGGCGAGCCGCCGGACCAGAAACCGCTCGATCGACACACGTCGAGCGATGGGATCCAGAGCTTCGGATGTATCGATGCGTTCGGACTCGGGAACCACCTCTTGGATGGATGTCGCTGATCTCTCGGCCAAGACCTCCAGTTTTCCTGCAAGGTACTGTGCTTGGCATTCACCGCGTTTCAGCTTTCCACTCGACGTCGTCGGCAACTGGCCTCGCTTAACGAACGCAACGCGCGTTGGTGTAATGCCGAATTCGCGTGCCAAAGATTGAGAAAGCTCTCGAGTGATCAATTCTACGGACGTATCCATCAAAAGGCGACGAGAGATCTCCTGGAGTAACACTAACTGTTCCCCTTCGCCCTCTTCAACTGAAACTGCACAGCGGCGGAAAGTGCTGTTGGAAAGCAACTGGCACTCTGCGGCATTTTCCAATTCCTCCGGAGAGAAGTTGTTGCCTCGAATGATGATCAGCTCTTTTTTTCGCCCAAAAACAAACAGTTGCCCCCGAAGCAACACTCCCAGATCTCCTGTCTTGAATTCCCTGAGGGAGTCATCCGTCGAACTGAATCCATCCCCGCGTACGACCTGGTGCTCACTTTCATTGGACCAATAGCCTTCGGCAACCGACGAACCGGCGACATAAATCTCGCCGAGTTGTCCGTCCGGCAGAGGCCTTCCGGAATTTGGATCGATAATCGTCAATTGGTGATTCTGGTCCCCCTGCCCACATCCAACAAATTCTGTTGAAACACCCAAGTCTTGACGATCGCCGACATTCCCGGGCTCAGCAAGAGTCACGCCAGCGCATTCAGGCGATGATGAGGCCACGCGCGTCAATGAAACGACCTCAGGGGCCGATGCCCCCGGGACAACCGATGCTGCAAAAGTGCCTTCGGCAAGTCCATAAGCCGGACAGAAGGAGGAGGAGTTGAAGCCGTATTGCTGAAACCGTTCTGCAAACCGACTCAACACGTTTGGACGAATCCGCTCAGCGCCGCACAGTGCCACTTTCCAGCTGTCAAGTCGAACGGTCGCATCGTAGCGATTTGAGGGCGAATTCAAGACATGTTCATATCCAAAACAGGGCGCAGCGGTGCAGCTGCCGCGAAATGAGGAGATCGCCCGGATCCAAATCGAGGGATCTTTGACGAACAAACGAGGTGAAATCAGAACGCTCGGAATCCCATGGTAGATTGCATAGAGCAACGCCCCCAGTCCCATATCGTGAAAGACTGGGAGCCAAGACACTAGGCAGCCCTCTGGATCCTCTCCTAGCTTTTTGCTGACGAACTGAAGATTGGAAATCACGTTTTGATGGGAAATCCTGACGCCGCGCTGCGCGGATGTCGAACCCGAGGTGTACTGCAAATAGGCTAGCGAGGAGCCATGTCTGCGTGAACTGCAAGTATCGCGGTTTGACAGTTCCCAGTCGTTCGCGGTCTCAACCTCTCCTCCGGAAACCAGTCCTTCATAGTGGAACCAATGACGGATACTCGACTGAGGGAATTCAGATAGTCGACTACGCATGGTATCGAGTTCTTGCTGCTCGCCGAGTACTCCGACAGGGCGACAATCGCCTACGCAGTGCATCAGTCGTGATGCATTCCCGGATTTCATCGGAGGCGGCACGACGACTGGGATGGCTCCACCTAGGAGAGTCCCGAAAAAGGACGCTGCGAATTGCGGACTCGGCCCAGCAAATGGCAGCAGGAACCGCTCACCCGGAAAGCCGCTGACGGCACGTCCAATTCTTTCCGCAGCCTCGGAGAGTGTTTTCCAGGTGAACTGAACTTGTGGGACAAGATTGCCATCGATCGAACAACAAGAGAGATCATTCGGTCGCCGTACCGCCTGATTCTTTAATAGATGTGGAATTGTCCAGAGCTCCGCTTCGTCTTCAGATACCGAGGTCATGTTGAACTTATGAGTTGCGGACATCCAAATAAATGACGATGCACCAGCGACATCGTCTGTATTCTCTGCGTTTCGCCCTACCTATTGAGCTAACCATTCTCGAGTCTTTTCATCGACCAATTGCAATTCAGCATCAAATGGCTGAAAGCGTTTGAGACGACAATTTTCATTGCAATTCTGTTCGGCATAGTCGACGCATGCATCTTTCTTACCGGAAGGTCCTACGTCGTACCGTCCCCGCGGCTTCTCGCGATCAGCAGGCCAGATGGAACAAACACCTTCATGATTGCGAACAACCTTGAGTTGGCCATTCCGCCAATTCTGCTACCCGTCGTTCATCTGACTTGTTTTTAATTTGTTCACACAACGTGTCGGTACGTCCAACAAAGCAAGCGAATCCTGTCCCAACGCGCGGCGTCTCACATTTAGTCTGGTCGATTTCGCCTGAACAGTAACTCACGCTTTTGGCAGTGAGTTTAGCGAGCCGACACGGGAGGCTCGAGCGAGCAGAAACGCATTCTCGTCACGTTACCACTTCTGGTCGCAGCTCCAAGATCCATTGCCCAAAACTATCAATCAACTTACTGAAATCCCTCATTTTCTCTGGGCACAAAAGCATAGGTAAGTGCTTTCATAACCGACGGATCTCGTTCCATCGCGGCAATCAATTCCGGCTGCATCAATGCGTCAAGCGCGCTCCGCCGGACGGAACCAATCGCTGCCGTCGTTATCCTTCCTCGTAGCATCTGTCCCAACAACCATGAGAGATAGGGTGTCTGGGTCTGGTTGAGCAGGTTCCGAGCCGAAAGGAAATCCTGATAGTCCTTGGTGGTTGTCGAAACGTTTTCGTAGGATAGATCTTGTCCCGTGTTTGAACTTAGCAGGTGGGAACTAAGGCGAATGCGCTGGCGGCCATCGGTCGGCACCTCGCTAATCAAACGAATTGACTCGAGGATGTCAGTTTGATTCTCTTGAGGCGAGTAAGTGATGATGTCGTAAAGCACTTCTACGTCATCGTCTCGAGTTGCTTCATGAATCGTATGAATTGCCTGTCTAGCTTCCTCAGCAGTATTCTTCCGGCGATAGACTTCGGAAAGCATACGATTGCTACCTGACTGCAGACCCATGTTGATCGTTCCCATTCCGGCCCGGACCAGTGCGGAAATACATTCGACATCGGCTGCATTGACCGATTTTTCCGTGACGAAAATGAAGAATGGTAGTCCCAGTCTTTGCTTGTAGGAGTGAGCGAACTCAAGGAGTTCACGTTTGGAGCGCCGAAGGAAATCCAGGTCCCAAAAATAAACGTAGTCGCGGTGAGGCTGGTCTTCCCGAATCGCGCACAGTTGATCTACGATGTCCGCCAGAGGTCGTCGACGCGAATTACGCTTCGAGTCGCCGCCGTAAATCGTCCAAAGGTCCTGTGCACAAAAAGAACATGCATGCGTACAGCCACGTTGCGTGAATGCATCGACCGCATGCGCCCGCTTAACAAACTGTACATGCTGGGCAGCCTTGCCGTCGGCTTCCTGCTCAAAAAGCGAAATCAACTTTGGCCCGTAATAGGGAAGAGGGACGACATCAGGACTTTGCGATTTCGTATAACTGGGATTTGCAGCGTGGGTCCAACCCATCGGCGAATCGTTGACGAGACTCTCGCAATCCTTGCCCTCGGCCAAACTCCGCAACAACTGCTCGGTCGGAACCTCGCCATCTCCCATCGAAATCAAATCAACCCCATCACGAAAATACGCCACCGGATCTGAAATAGCATCGATTCCGCCTGCTAATACCAAGAGATCCGGAATGCGCTCTTTCAAACGACGGACGCTCTTAAGCAAGCGAGGACGCGTCCGCTCGACCGATGAGATTCCCAAGACATTGATAGACTCCCGCTCTAGATGCGAGGCAAGAAGCTCATACTCAATCGGCGTAAACGGCTCCTCGATACGCTGATAATCAGAATGGGCAACCAACAGCCCTTGCACATCGACGTTCTTCGGCAGTCTGTCATCATGTAACAGATGCCCAAGCAAGAACTGGATACCCAGGGTCATCGGGCTATCACAGCCAAAGGCCACCCGCACGTGAGCCGTCATATGGGACGCCTCGCGAAAGAAAATGGGGTGATATGTTCCTTTGCCTCGCCGCTAACCGAGTTCCTCGCAACCATAATCTGCTCAAAGAAAGAAAATACGATGCGAATGACGAACTCTTCAGCGAACCAAAACTTGTGAAGACGCGCACAAACGAAGTGTTTCAGTCAGTACCATTCAGTAAATAGAAGGTGTATGGCAGTATATTAACCGCAAAGCGAACCCGCAACAGAAAAACACTGCTGAAGAGCATGTGGCCTCCTTGCTTCGCGATCCCACTGCAGAGTCGTTTGCAGATCAGTCTGAACAGTTCACAGGCCCATCGTAATCGAGTTTTGGCATCTACGGCAGCGGTAGCCCAAGACTGGCGGACACTGGTATTTGTTAGATTAGGCGGCTAATGTGTTTTGAAAATGTCTATCGAACTCATCATTGGACCAGTAGTTGAGTGCCCGGTGAACTCGCCTGCGATTACAGAACGTATCGATGTACCTGAAGACGCTTAGCTGGGCATCTTTGTAGTTCTGGGACGCTCCAAGGCAAGACTAAGTGCCATGCAATCCTTTGCCAAAACAATGGCATCGATGTGTTTAGATTGGGACCGGTAGCTGGCATGAAATGCCTCGAATGCTGAGGTTTATCGAGCAACATTCGCTGAGGTGGTTAGAAAGCGTTGCCTGTACTCCCGAAAGCACGATTACAGCACGCGAAAGCCTGTAGAACAATTCGCCTTCTAGAGTTTGCCCGAATTTTTATTGCGTCGATGACAAAGCAGCTCAGAATGTCGATAGCAAGCGCATACGAGATGATAACGATCCAACTGGAGTGCATCTATGCCACAGCTCGAATCGAACAGTGCTGAGACAGTCGCACAGAGTGCCACCGGAATTGAAAGAGAAATCTGAGTTAAAGCGAGGATCCGCTTCTAAGCCTCACCTGATGATTTCCCGACTGGCTTCGGATTCGTCTCCGCCGTGCTGCTGCGCAATGCCACTTCCTAGGGCCGCGATAACTTTGTCGTTTCCCCGAAATCTTCTCCGGATCGGAGGGCGGAAGTAGATTCTGCTGCCCGGTTTTCCGATGTTTCAACAGGAGGTGTACACCTCCGCGCACTTTTTTACCGAACGACATCCAATTTGCTAAGAATACGGCGAAAACCATTGATGAGGGGACGGATCACTCTCTCTCTGGACGCTGTGGTCGACAGAATGAATGCTGGCAAAATCGAGCAGCGAAGCCCCAGTGCGCCTCAGCTAGCAAAACAGTCTTGGATCTCAAAGGCGGTTTTAAACCTGTTCTTTCTGTACTGTCTGGGGTGTCGCCAAGCTGAAGTTCGCTGGGTACCGCCACCGGTGGTTTTGGCTCCGCCTCCGGCCGATATCGCGTGCTCCATCCCCCAGTCCGAATTCGATTTCTCCGAATTGCTAAACCACTGCGAGTTTCCCGCAGAGAATCTTGATGCAGGCGAAATCCGCGTACAAGTTGTCGACGAGTCGGAGTGCCGACGGTTGGCTGGGCAACATTCCCAGGCGGCGCATCACTTACGAATCGAGAAAGCATTCCTCGACCATCAAGCTTCCCGGCTGACATGTGAACTGGAAAAGTGCGCCTCCCCCACGACGTGTATTGATCGCGTTCTGCAGTTGCGGCTTTCGCTGTTGGATTTGGAGGAAGCCCGAAAACGCTCCGAGAACGTTTACTCAGCGTTGTTTGCCTACCACGAGCTTTCCAGAATCGATCTTCAGATTCAATCCCTCGGTAAGCTACGCGACGTGTACCTATCCATTCTGGCATGGACCGAAGAGATTGATCTTCCGAGTGCTGCGCTGAGCCGCCAAATATCAACTTTCCAACAGTTGCATCAGGATACACTTACGAAAATCTCGGCAGCAAACCGCGAACGACAATTTTTCGAGATGCAATTGCGTCGGCTGATCGGCTTGCCGTTAGACGATGGGAGCAGACTCGCCCCTGTAGTGTCCAGCGACTTGGCCGTCCCGCTGATTGACGAGGATGCAGAAATCGAACGGGGAACCTCAGCCCGGTATGAGCTGTCGATCCTACAATCGATGCTGGGGGCATTGAACTGTTGCACACTTGCCGAGGCCCGCGGGGTACTTGCCCAGTTTGAAAACCCATGCACCTTCACATCCGCTTTACCCTCGCGGCGGGACGAAGTGGAGTACCGACGAATGGAACTGGAGAACCTTGCCGAGGAATGGCAGCAGAAAGCGACCGGCGAAATTATGTCATCCTGCCGATCGATTCACGGGCTCCGGCGCGAGCTGGCTCAATTGGCCGTCGAACTTGAAGAGCAAGAGAATAAGAAGTTGAATTTGGAACAAAAAAGAGAGCTGGGAGGAGCTACCTTTGTCGACGTGGCAGAAGCAAATATTCGCGAGTTAGAACTAGAGGCTCGTATCCTAGATAGAGCTGTCGATCTGAAATTAGAATATCTTCGCCTGCGGAAAAGCCAGAGCTCGCTCCTGGATCCTTGACTGGGCACCAAGGTAGGCGAGAACAGCTCTGCCGGGCTCTGACCAAGTGCGGATACGCGGTCTAACGGTCGACCGACTGCGCTCGCTCGGCCCCACGATTCTGCCAAAATTTGAGACGACAACGCAGCTCAGCGCAAAAGTTGATTCGGATCCGACGAGGAGAGAGAACGCAGTGCGAGTAATCCGGCAACTGCAGACATCACCGAAGTCGCGATGATCGACAGCACAAGACTCCAGACACTTCTTGTGAAAGCGACGCCCATTGCGTTGGAGATGATTCCCGCAACGCTAACTAGAATGATTCCAATTGCCGTGCCCGCAATCCAAACCAAGAAGGATTGCTTCAAAACAAAGCTGCGTAGCTGCATCAAAGAAACTCCCAACGCCCTGAGTACCGCAAACTGCTTGGCTTCAGACATGGTTACGGTGTAAAGCGAATCGGTCAGCACCAATCCGCCAGCAATTGTTCCGAGGCAAGCGATAAACGTCAGCGCAATTCCGGCTTTGGTCGTCGACAGGCAGTATAATCGAGTGCGCAACGAAAACGCGGAAGATTGAAAGCAGCTTATCCCCTCGTTCTTTTCAAGTTCGGAAAGCGTCGGTTTGATTTCATTTTCGGATCGGCATTTCACCAACACAAACGTTGTATCTCGTTCGCGGAACCCTCGGAAGATCCTTCGCGCGGTTCGCTGGGAACAAATCACGTACGGCCCCGTAACGCCCGGCATTTCTGTAGTGAAATCAACCACTCGGACTTCCAAATT
This sequence comes from Planctomycetales bacterium, assembly GCA_020426625.1. Classification (GTDB taxonomy): domain Bacteria; phylum Planctomycetota; class Planctomycetia; order Pirellulales; family Pirellulaceae; genus Aureliella. Next base: position 2,597 of record JAGQPR010000137.1, on the reverse strand, counting down.
TCCAATCGTACCACGATCCCCGATACCACGGATCTTGAGAGCTGCTTGATCACTCTGGTTAACGATGACCGTATCGGGCTGGGTCAGCAGCGTCTGCTGTCCCGGGGCAAGATGATTGGCTGGCCCTAGTGCGTCTTGTGAGAGCGAACACCCCAGAACCATGATCAGTCGGATGCTATCGTCGCTCGCACGCCAGTTGTAATAGGCTGAGATTAGACTGTCTGTCGCAGCGACGCCCTGCAGTTCGCGAGCTTGATTTTCCCACCCACGGCGAATCTTCCCTCCGGTATCACATGAGGTCGTGCCGGGAGCGGCGATCCAAATGTCAGCCTCAGAGTGATCAATGGGCCAGCTCATCAAAGAAACCAGACCTGTCGTCACGCCAATCTGTCCTTCGATCAATAGGAAGGTCAACGCAACTGCCAGCACGCCTGAGAGATGCTTCCTCAGATTTCGGACCAGGGACAAAACGACGTATCTCATCGTCGTTCCTCACTTTGAACGACGCCGCCGTTCAAATATAGACAACGGTCGGACATCTCTCTCACGCGTTGATCGTGAGTGGAGAGGAGGACCGATGTGCCGTCTTCCCTTGCGATCTGGCGTAACAAATCCATCACCTTTTGCCCATTGTGCCAGTCCAACGACGAGGTGGGTTCATCGGCGAACAGCAAAGAAGGGCGTTTGACGAGCGCGCGTGCTATGGCGACTCTCTGCTGCTCGCCACCCGAAAGTTGACTTGGCAACAAATTGGCGCGATCGGCCAGCCCCAATTTTCCAAGTATCTCATTGGAAATCATTGTTGCCCTGCGCAAACGAAAACCTATTCCCCATTGGAGCAGCATCTCCAGTTGTTGCCGCGCGGACAGCCACGAAATCAGATTATTAGCCTGGAAGACGAATCCGTATTCTTTACGCCGCAGATCATCGCGATGCCTATTGGAAAGGGAAAATAGGTCCTGCCCTAACACTTGAACAGTACCCCGATCTGGCATCATCAGGCCGGACAAAATCGCCAGCATTGTTGATTTTCCAGATCCTGAGACTCCAAATAACGCCACAACCTCGCCTCGCCGAAGTTCCAACGTTGCGCCACGAAGCACTTCTGTCCTCAATCCTTGCTTACCGAAACCATGAGCAATCTGACTTGCGGACAAGATGACAGGTTTCTCGTCAGCGCTCGGTTCGGCGATCATCGGAAGCATCACACCCGTTTCTTGAGACACCTCGTTTGGTGACTTTGCTCTTGCGTTTTGCCTCAACGGCTTGCTGGTCAACTGGATGCGTTAGAACAAAACAAGGAAAGATGAAACAAGGTTAGAATAAGAGCCAGCCTACTGACCGATTCATCAATTGTATTGTATCCGCTGTTGGAAAAGAATCCCATGAACCCAAGCCAGCCAGTCAAGCGTAGCAGGATGTCCTTCAAACTAAGCTGTGCGGCTGTGATTACATTGCTGGCGGCCGCCGTCTTGCCACGCGTGATTCGGACCACGGCGGCGCAAGAGCGTCCGAATCCATCCAATTCGACACTTTCGCTTGTTTGTTTTGGTTATGTCGATGTCGAGGGCGGTCTTCTGGAGATTCCTGCAGAGACGGATGGCAAAATAACTTCGCTGATGGTTCAGGACGGCGACAAAGTAGATCAGGGAGAGGCCTTGGTTAAACTCGACGACACATCCGCGAAAGCAGCAGTGTTACAAGCTGAGGCAAGTGTCAGAGCGGCGCAAGCTGAGGTTTCAAGAATTCAAATCGAAGAGCGCTTGCATGAAGTTAGAATCAAACAGCAGCAAGCGATTACCGCAGCCGCGGAAGAGAGCGTTTCTGGTGCACAGCTTCAGGTGCAGGTCGTGCAACAACAGATCGTCGCCGAAAGAGCAACCAAATTAGACCTCGCAGTGGCCGAAAGCCAAGTCAAACATCTCAGAGCAATGTTGCAGGTCCAGCAATTGAAACTGGACGAACTTCGCGCAATCGATCGAACCCCCGACCATGAGCTCGCTGTTGCCAATGTTGATCAGGTAAAGGCCAAATTAATTGAGGCGCAGGCCGCTTTGGATCGGTGCATTATTCGCGCTCCGTCTGATGGGCGGATCCTTCGGCTTCGGTGTAGCGCCGGAGAAATCATGAGGACTGCACAGCCGCTACTATTATTTGTGCGCGATGCGCCCCTGATCGTGCGAGCGTTTGTCGAACAAGAGTTCATTGGCCGGCTTCGCGACGTTGAAAAAGTCAAACTCGAGAATGAGTTTGTTCCCGATCTTCAATACAGCGGAACAATTATTCGCCGAGCGGAACACCTGACAAAGAGTCGTCCTTTCCCAGGAGAATTACCAACGTTGGAGGAAACAAGGGGGCAAGAAGTTGTTATCCAGTTCGATCATCCGTCGGCTAGTATTCTCCTCGGCCAAGGAATGCGAGTGATCGTTGGCGATTGGAGCGGCAAAAATCCTGGGAAGCTGTAAGAGGCCCGTCCGGCTACTTCAAATTGCCAGGGATCACTGGCCTCGTGGTATAGGCATCCTGCCTGTCTTTTTCCACATTCTCGCCGGCACGACAGGCTCCGTCCGCGCTTACTTAACTTAGTTTCTGCTGTG
>JAGQPR010000136.1 GCA_020426625.1 Planctomycetales bacterium | reverse complement strand
CGGACGGCATCCATGCCTAGACGATAGCGTCGTGATCCCCTGCGAAAGCATGTGGGTCACAAACTTCATTGGCAGAGCCCCGTTTTCCGAAAACAAAGTCTTTTGCGGTCGCCCGGTTACGGTTAACGTTTGTGCTGTCGCCCAGCTAGGAGCTCCTTTGGATAGAACTACAGATCTTGATGTCATACGGCAGCAGGGGATCTTATCGTCCTTGGCGGGATTTTCGTTCCTCTTAGTGATGGGTTTAGCCTGGATCGCTGCCGCCGCGCTGAGCTACTTTGTGCCCATCGGCTTTGCTCCGTGGTTATATCCATGCCTTGGAGGATTGACGATGCCTATCGCGATCGCCCTTGATCGAAAATTGGGCTATATCGCCGCGCCAACACCGGACCCATTACTCCCACTTTCATTGCAGCTATTGTTCGTTCAGATTGCTGCATTTCCCGCGGTATTGTTGGTTTGGGACTCTATGCCTAATTACATGCCGGTAGCATTTGCTGGCATTGTGGGTGCTCATTTCCTGCCTTTTCAGTGGATCTACAAAACGAAGGTGTATTGTGCGCTCGGAGTTGTGGTTGCGGTCGGACCGTATATTCTTGCCGTATTGGTTGGACCGCAGGTTGTTCATTTCACTGGGTTTCTCGTTGGGACTGCACTTCTGATCGGAGCGTTCCTTGTGCGGTCACACGCGGCGGCAACGTGGCTCGCATTGCGACAGGCTGCGCAATCAAGCGATTGGCCAGAGTCGCCGATCCGGCCGCAATAAAGTTGATGATCGCCCGCGGCGACTGCGGTCATCGCCATCGAATTCGATTGAGAACCGGTCAATATTCCAATTCCTGCAACGAACATCTTTACTGAACAGGGGTACTTTCGTCTTTCGTCGTACGGAATCCAACAAACAAGACAGGAACAAAAAACATGCAGCGACGTCAATTAGTTCCAGTGTACGTCGGCCTTCTCGCCGCAATCGCTCTTTTGTCGGTGCACGCCTTGTCCGAAGCCAAAGAAATGTCCGATCCAAAACTGGCGGGTGTCTGGAAGGTCGCCGAATTGACGATCGACGGTAATCGCCTCCCAGCCAAAGATCTAGTGAAGGCGAAAATCGAAATCGATGTCGCTCGATTTACGAATTACGAAGCGCCCCACGGAAAAGAGACCACCGCCGTAATTTCTGGTGGAAAGCAGGGTGATCTTTCCATAATGAATCTGAAAATTGCTGAGGGCAAGTTCAAGGGCACGACCCTTTTCGGGATTTACAAATTTGATGGAGATGACCTGCTCATTTGCCAAAGCGACATGCGCTCCGAGTCTGCTCCTACCGCATTTGAGTCCAAGAAGGGGAATTATCACGCTCTAATGCGGTTGACCCGTGTGTCTGAATAATTCAGGACTTTGACGAACCATGTGGTGCACCCGAGCTGGCCGATTTGAAATGGAAGGTCACCCGCGCGTGTCGGATGACCACTGGCGTTCGCTTTCTGATCGCCGCTCACGATGAATTGTGTACACTCTTAACATGGAGTGGCAACAGTTCAACACAAAACCTCGCTCTAACTTCCAAATGTCGCTTACTACTCGCCCGGAGTGGCGGTGGCCAGCGTTTCTCGAAATCAAAGTCTATTCCCGCCACGCGGTGATGGCGGACCTTCGTCGGAAAGAATTTATGAAGACACAACCGTCATCTCGGACACCCGAAGGCGACGACAACCACTGTCCCGTATGTGGCAACGACGTACGGATTGATCCAACAAGACCGCCGGGGGATGCCCCATGCCCCCACTGCGGCAATTTGCTATGGTTCTCCGCGCACTCCGTTGACTCGCTTGAATCTCGGAGAGCGGCCGTTCTTTGGCATCGAGCCAATGCCGCACTCGCCCAAGAAAAAATTGACGTGGCCATTCGTCTGGTTCGAAGGGCCGTTTCCCTGGATCCCAACAATGAACAATTCAGGTCAACACTTAGCGACCTGCAGAATCGAGAACGGGTCTTGCAGGCCCGTGTTCGCCGACCCCGACGTCCGCGACGACAAGCCAGTTGATCGCAATTGCACGACGCAGAGACTGAAGAACAATGTGATGCACACTGGGTGGCCAATCGCAGTAGCTTCTCAACAGTACAACGTTCCGCTCGCTGGCAGCTCGCATCACGGGGCTACAATCTGCCGCTACTCCGTAGCTGGACCAACTCTGGCAGCAAAACAGCTACCGAATAGCTCAGCAAGTGCAATTCCGCCTGGTACTTTCGACAAACCTCAATGCCGTTCCCAGCTGCAACTATGAGTCATTGGGGCCAAGGCAGAAAGGCACGCTTAAGGACCAGGAGGAAATGCGATAGCGACTAATTGCCCTCACCTTGGTCCTCGCCCATGCTTTTTGCTGCGCGGCATGGGAGAGACAGATGAAAAATACCCAAGTTATTTTTCCCCAGGTCCTTAGTTCGTTCACTGCATGGGAATAAATCTGTAGCTGTCTGCCTCTTTACTTGCAGGCCCTTTTGCTTTCGGCTGTAAATAAGCACCAAGGCAGAAGTCTTCTGATACTTGAACAACCGTGGCTAACGCCAAAGCGGCTGATCATGCGGAAAACTTCTGGGTGAACATTGTGCTTGATTCAGTGTGTGACTCGGCATCAAACGCTGCGGCATACGGGATCTTGCAGACCGAATCTCATGGGATAAGAACCCGGTGCCTTACGGCCCGCGGCTCACAATGCCTGAGAAGAACCCGGTGCCGTAAGCGGCCGGTTTCCCTGCATTGAGCCGCGATGCTGAGAGGAATCGCATTTTGATACGGTAGTTAATTCGATAGCAGTCGTTGGCAGTGTGAATAAGCCAATTGTTGGGTCTAGCGTTCCTCCAGCCGGTAAGTGTTGTTCGCGTGCAAGCTTGCCAGATTTGGTGTTTCTTCATCCACATCCACATCCACATGCAATGCAACGAATACTGACCCTGGCTGGGGTGTTTTCGTCGCAGTTATCAAGGGGGCTCCAATGCGAGTAGTCGTCGTTTCTATTTCCTGCATTGCATTATTGGTGTTCACTGGATGTGGACGCAGTTCATTTCCTGGATCGGTCGGCTATGAATATGAGCTTGATTCTGGGGCGACAGTGGTTCCACGGGCCGCAACACAGGATTCTAGTTTCAACACCGAAGAGTATGACTACATTTCGGAAAACGAGTTCGAAAACCCGCGGCAGAATCCATTGTCAACGTTTGCCATTGACGTCGACACAGCCGCCTATGCCAACGTGCGGCGAATGTTGCGCAGCGGTCAGCTGCCACCGGCCGGAGCGGTTCGGATTGAGGAATTGGTAAACTACTTCTCGTATGACTATCCCCAACCCGCTAGGGATTGTCCGTTCTCCGTAAGCAGCGAGGTGGCTGACTGCCCATGGGAATCGCAACATCGACTTGTGCGAATTGGGATTCAGGGGCGCAACGTTTCGGACGAGGCATCACCGGCTCGCCATTTGGTCTTCTTGGTCGATTGCTCTGGGTCGATGGATGACGCCCGCAAATTGCCACTTGTGAAACAGGCCATGGTCATGCTCGTTAACGAACTCGACCGCCGGGATTCTGTGGCTGTCGTTTCATATGCTGGCTCGAGTGGTGTTGTACTTAAGCCCACGTCGGCAGACCGCAAACGGGAGATTACCAACGCTGTGATGGGACTACGGGCAGGTGGTGGAACCAACGGAGCTGCTGGCATCGAAACGGCCTATGCGCTACTTGCGGGAAACTACGAACCAGACGCTGTCCATCGCGTAATCGTTTGCACTGACGGTGACTTTAACATTGGTTCGAGCAGCCAGGATGAGTTGATAAGGTTGATTGAGTCGAAACGCGATGTCGGCATTGAGCTGAGCGTGCTTGGATTCGGCATGGGTAACTACAAAGACTCTCGCATGGAGCAGCTGGCCGATCACGGCAATGGCAACTACGCCTATATCGACACCGAGCTAGAAGCTCATAAAGTGCTGGTTCGTGAGTTGAGTGGAACGCTGGTCACGATCGCCAAGGACGTCAAGATTCAAGTGGAATTCAATCCTCACGAAGTCGCATCTTATCGACTGGTCGGCTACGAAAATCGCAAAATGCCAGCCCAGGATTTCTTGAACGATCGGAAGGACGCCGGTGAAATCGGCGCTGGCCATTGCGTCACGGCGTTTTACGAAGTTGTTCCTGCCCACAGTGAATTCGCTGGCCAAACGGATCATCCTCTGCGGTATCAGTTGGGCAGGAAACCTTCAGCGCAATCGGAGTCCGGCGAATTATTCACGCTCAAGCTACGCTACAAAGAACCCACCTCGAACGTGGTGGCGGCGACTGAGTTTCGGGGATTCGATATGGGTGGGGCATTTTCTGAGGCAAGTTCGGACTTTCGTTTCGCTGCGGCTGTGGCGGCCTACGGGATGCGTCTGCGCAATTCAGCGTTTTCGCACAACATTAACTGGGGGGACATCGACGCTTGGGCTGCAGCCAGCCAAGGCCACGATAGGTTCGGTTATCGCAAGGAATTCCTCGAACTTGTCCGCTTGGCATCCTCTCTCACTAAGCGGGATTTGTGAGGTCATATTTCTGGGGGCCGGGAGGGTTCTCGACTAGATAATTGCTAGCAAACGCCCGTTCTATTGCTGTGTCAAAATATTCCGATTGCGAAAGATTTGCCGAATTCGTAGTTTTTTCGGATTGAGTTAAGTTTTCGGCTTGGGCAGTACGATAAGCAATCTATGTCACAGCCTAGGCGGGCTGATGGATATTTGGCAAGCTCTCGTATGCGAGCCTGCGTTATGGCCCGAATTGCCAGTTTTGCTAGGAAGGCGCGGCAGTGTTAAAAAGACAAAATCTTGCGAGATGGAGCTTGTGGCTTGTTCAACATCTGCGTCTGCCTCAGTCGGGTAGATTCGTTGCGAGCCACATTGCAGCATCAGTGGCATTTGCTGTCTGTTTGATGGCGGCAAGTCCGGTCGAGGCACAGAGTCCCAGTAATTCGGGCAGACAAGCCCGCGGGCCAGTGCGACCCGGAAATACTTCTCGCAGCGCCGCACCAGCACGCAAACAAGCAAAGCCGCACGATCCAGTCGTGACCGCTGCCAGTCACCAAGAAATCATCGAAGGCGATGTGATTCTGGACGGTGGATACGAGGTCCAGGGGTCGAACATTGGCTGCGATAGCTGTGGTGGCGGAGGCTGTGACAGTTGCAGTGTGGGAGGACCACTATGCGACAGCTGCCATGTACCGCACCGTTTTTGCATCTGTTTTCCAGCGCACGGCTGGGTGCATGCGGAGTATCTGTTGTGGTATCAAAGCGGCATGCGTCTGCCACCGTTAGTAACGACCGGCAGCGGTGCTAATCAAGCCACTGCTGGCGTATTGGGCGCAGCGACGACGTCAACTCTGTTTGGTGACGACGTGGTGCAGGACGGTGATCGATCTGGATTCAGGATTCGTTTTGGCTGGTGGTTGGGAGCTTTTCCGGGCTGGGGAGTTGAGGGCGAATACGTCGGACTGGGCGAGAACACTGAAACGTTTACCGCCGCTTCGACAGGAACGCCGGTGCTGGCACGGCCGTTTTTCAACGTCTTAACGGGAGCAGAAGACGCGCAGTTGCTCGCCTTTCCTGCAATGATAGGCGGCGATGTAACCGCCACTACCACCTCGCAATTGGATGGAGCGGCGGTCAGATTTCGCCGACAGTTGTATTCCACCAGCGGCTGTGGATATTCGCCCTGGTATTGCCAAACGGTACCCACTTCCACTCGCTTGGATGGCACTGTGGGCTACCGATTTTGGGAATTGGACGAATCGCTACAGATTCAAGAGCGATTGACTAGTCAGCTTCCTGCACCCGATGACGGAACCTTTAACATCGTCGATCGATTCGCGACACGGAATCAGTTTAACGGTGGCGAGATTGGCTTCATGTGGCAGGGGCGTCGCGGTTGGTGGTCGATGGATGCCCTGATGCGTCTGGGAATTGGCAACGTGCATCAAACTGTAACGGTCAGTGGAACTTCAACGATCGTAAACAGCGTATCTGGAACAAATACTACCGCCAACGGCATTTTGGCACAGCGTACCAACATTGGCACCTTTGAACGGAATGAGTTTACCATGGTACCCGAGTTGGGTGTTACATTGGGTTACCAATTGACTCGCCGGCTAAGGATGACTGCTGGCTATTCGCTAGTGTATTGGGGAAATGTCGTCCGGCCAGGCGATCAAGTCGACCTAAACGTTAATCCTGAACTCTTTGCACCGGAAGTATCACCCTTTACCGGAGCAAATCGGCCTCAGTTTCAGTTTGTGGAAACCGATTATTGGGTACATGGTCTGAACTTTGGTGGCGAGTTCCGTTGGTAGTACAACGCCGCACCCACAAGTAATTCTGTCTGATCTAGACACCGAAGCTCGACCATCCAACTTTGGATTGGTTGGGCTTTTTGTGTTTATGGATTCCACGGAGGGGGCGATTTTCGATGGCTAGCTTGCTAGGTCGGTTTGTTGCAAGGTTATTGGGTCGAAATCGAAACCAGTCTAACTATCGCAAGGCGCGTCAGCGCAAACTGCGGATGGAATCTATGGAACTGCGGGCGCTGCTCGCGGGCGATTTGGCTGTCATATCAGGCAACGTGTTCACGGACCTGACCGATGACGGCCCGACCATCGACGATACCGCTGTCGTCGGCACGAATGTTCACTTGTACATGGATGGCGGCAATGCAACGTTGGAGAGTACCGGAGGCGTTGCTGGTGGAGACGACACGCTGATCGGAACTTTGGCCAGCGACATCAATGGCGACTACAGTTTTACGGGTCTGGCGGCAGGCACGTACTTTCTAGAGCAAGATGCTGCACCTGGTTTGTTGCAACGAGCCGCGCAGACCACAAGGACTGTCGTAATTTCTGCAGTCGATGCTGTTGGCACGGCAGTGGGCAGCCTAGACACGTTTGACGATGCTATCATTCAAACGCTGCAAGCAACTCCGGGTACTCCCGATGTCAATGATGCCCGTGACACGGTAGAGGCCAACGGCAGTGAACGAGATGTTCGCGTTTTGCACACCGGTGGTGGCAACAATGTCGACGTGCAAGTCAACGGTGGCTTGCTTAGCGTGAGTACCGGTTCAGGCACAAGTGGAACAGCACTGGTTTCCTACGACGGCGACGATAACGACGCGACTACGCTGGACCATGGAAATCTTTCACTCGATTTGACCGCATCAGGAGGTCAGGCATTCTATTTGTTAGCGGGTGCCCAAGGCACTGTGGACATGACCATTGACGTCTTCAGCGGAGCAGCAAATTCGTCCACATTAACATTTACCGTCCCAGTAACCGCTGGTGGTACTGCCACCGAAGATGTGACTATCGATTATGGCAACTTTGCTTTGGCGACCGGCACAGGTGCCGACTTTACGGCTGTAACAGCCATTTTGGTCACGATCGACATGAGCGCAGCTGCGGACGCGGAATTCGACTTTGCCCAATTTGTAGCGCCAATTGCAAACAACCAGGATTTTGCCAACTTGAATCCGATGGCAGTGGGAGATCTACTATTCTTTGACGCCAACAACAACGGTATATTCGACGGTACCGACACAGGTGCAGCTGGTGTTCAAGTTGAATTGTACGAAGATACCAACGCCAACGGTAGCTATGACAACGGCATTGATGTAGCGGCAGCTGCGCCGACAACAACGGGAGCAGGTGGTGATTACCGATTCGATAATTTGTTTCCAGGCGAATATATCGTATTGATTCCTATCTCCGAATTTGCCACGGCAGTTGACCCGCTTTTCGGGTTTGTGACTAGTACCGGCAATGACCCGGCACCCGATCCAGACATCACTGTGGTCAATGGCGATGACAACGGTGCATTCATAGCTGGCGTGGGCGTAGCGTCGGCGGCGATCACGTTAGCTTCTGGAGCTGAACCGACCAATGACGGCGATGCAGACACCAATACGGATTTGTCGCTTGACTTCGGCTTTACGCCAGAGGTGGACGTGTCAGTCACGAAGGTGGCCAGTGCGGCTTCCTTCAATGCCGGAGAGCAAGTGACCTATACGATCACAGTGACCAACAACGGGCCAAGTACAGCAACCAATGTGGTAGCAATTGACGACTTGCCAGATACATTCACGATCGTTTCAGCAACTGCGACCGGCGGCGGGACGGTAACTCAAACTGGCCTGGCGACAGGTGAAATCCAAGTGGACTTTGCGTCGCTAACGGCGCTGCAATCTGAAACGATCACAATCGTGGCGGCGATCCCGGCGACAGAAGCTGCTGCAGTGGGAGTAACCAACTCGGTGACCGTTACCAGCGATGGCGTAGATACGAATGCTGGAAACAATACCGACACCGCTGACATCGACATTACGCGGTCTGCCGTGCTGACAATTACCAAGTCGGATTCTCCTGATCCGGTGGGGGTAGGCAACACACTGACCTACACAATCCTGGTGACCAATACCGGCCCGTCAACGGCTAATAACGTGGTTGTTTCTGACACGCTACCAACAGGCTTGACGTTCGTTTCAGTGTCTACCACGGCGGGGACAGCCAGCGAAGCAGCTGGTGTGATCACGGGCAACATTGCCAGCATGGCCGTTGCTGGCACCGCTACTATCACGGTAATAGCTACTGTCGATGCCGCGTTTGCCGGTGCAACGATTGCCAACACCGCGACAGCAGTAGCAGACGAAGCGGCTTTGGTTACAGCCAACTCGAACACTACCGTCAACCCTGAAGTGGATTTGTCCATCGCGAAGGTAGACGACGTGGATCCAGTGGATCGCGGCGGACGGGTCGTCTATACGCTGCAGATCGCCAACGCTGGACCGAGCGACGCAACCAACGTGGAAGTTGTCGATACGCTGCCTGCGGGCGTGACGTTTGTTTCGGCGACAGGTGGGACGGTAACGCCCCCTGGCGTAGGCAATACAGATGTCACGATCGCCGTTGGTAATTTGGCGTCTGGCGGTACAGCTACACTGACAATCACCGTAGACATCGACCAAGGTGCAGCGACGACATTGAACAACAGTGCTATCATCCGTTCTACTGAGTCCACGGCCGGATTCGATTCCGACACGACGAACAATACTGCTACTGAGAGTACAACGACTCAAAGCACAATAGATCTGGCGATTACCAAGACGGATTCGGCCGACCCGATTGTGGCTGGCCAGACGATGACCTATACGCTGGTGGTCACTAACAATGGACCCTCGGATGCGACTGGAGTGGTCGTCACTGATAATTTGCCCGACGGCATCCAGATTACATCTACCAGTTCTACGGTTGGAACCGTAACCACGCCGGCCTCAGCTCAAGACACGACAGCCGCTAACAACGATGACATGACGGTCAACATTGGCGCTTTGGCCAGCGGTGCGACTGCGACCATCACGGTTAACGCCACCGTGCTGCCGGACACTCGCGGAACACTCAGCAACGTAGCGACGGTATCGACGACGGACACAACACTCCTTGAGACTGTCACAGCCAACAATACGGCCACGGAAACGACTGTCATCGATAGCAGTGTGGATGTACGTATCAGCAAGACTGATTCAGCAGATCCGGTTGTGGCCGGTAACTCGCTAACCTACACCATTGTGGTAACCAATGACGGGCCCTCGACGGCGACCAACGTCACGTTGACCGATACGTTGCCAGCTGGAGTCACCTTTACCAGTGTCTCGACTACGCAAGGCACGGCCAGTCAAGCGGCTGGTACCGTCACTGGAACACTTGGTACCTTGGCTCCCAACGCCTCCGCGACGGTTACCGTTATCGTGGCGGTGGATGGGACAACTCGCGGTTCAATATCCAATACCGCCAGTGTGACGTCCACGGAAACGGATTCGGATACGACTAACAACTCCGTAACGGAACCCACGACAGTCAATGGCAACATCGACTTGGCTGTCACGAAAACTGAGGGCAGCGACCCAGTGGCTGCAGGTGGAACATTGTCCTATACAATCGTTGTTACCAACAACGGTCCCTCGACGGCTACCAACGTCGTGGTGACTGATACTCTGCCGACTTCCCTGACGTTTTCCAGTGGCACTTCTACCGTGGGAACGGTGACCAACGTCGGCAATGCCGTAACGGTCAATGTGGGTACTCTGGCCTCGGGTGCTTCGGCAACAATCACGGTGAATACCGCAGTGTCGTCAACCGCTTCGGGGACGATTTCCAATACCGTCAGCGTCACCGGTACGGAGACCGATACGGTGTCCGGTAATAACTCGGCAACGGAAACCACTTCCATTGCTGTCGCTGGTTCACTGAGCGGTAACGTCTATCTCGATGAGAATCGCAACGGAATTCGCGATACGGGTGAACCTGGCATTGCCGGTGTTGCCATGGCGCTGACTGGAACGGATATACTCAATGCGGCTGTAACACAGACAGCCACTACGGATGCCAATGGTGACTACGTATTCAGCAATTTGTTGCCTGGTACGTACAGCGTCACGCAGACGCAGCCTACAAATTTCGCCGACGGGCAAACAAGTGTCGGTACCGGAGCAACCGGTGCGGTAGCGGCGACGAATGCTATTAACACGATCACCCTTGGAAATAGTCCAGCCGCGGTTGACTTTGACTTTGGCGAACTTGTAAGTGACTTCAGTAAACGGCGATTCCTTGCCTCCTCGTAATGGGAGGTTATCGGTCTCCAGGAGTCCGCCCAGCTTAGGCAAGACCTTTTGAGATGAATTCGCACCTTAAATACTTCGCAGAACTCTCTCAGCCGTTGGTCGTTCTGGTTGCCGGTCGAGATGCTCGGCGGGTTCTGAACAATCTGACTACTAACGACGTGATTGGGTTGGCGGAAACAGGTTTGGAAACCTTCGTAACTGATGTGCGAGGACGCTGCGTAGCTCATGGAGAGGTCGTCGTGACAGTGGAAGGTGATGGTGTGCTTTTCATGGGACGCCACGACGATTCGCAGCGAGTCTGCAATCATATCGACAAGTACATCGTTACCGAAGACGCCCGTGTTTCCGATCTTTCGGCTTCGCATCGCTTGTTGGCGCTGTTACCCAGCGAAAAGGCACAGCCTGATCATGCATGGTCTGGATTCCCCGGCGAACACATTAATGCTTCTAACTCAGTAGTAGCCATTGCAAATTCGCGTTGCTATGGGCCTCATACAAGGCTGCTCTGCGTGGCAGATTCGGCCCTTGCTGAAGTTGCCAAGGTATTGACTGATGATGGTTTGACAAGTGTTCCAGAAGCCGACCTGGAATTCCGACGTATCAGAGCGTTTTGGCCTTTGGTGGGGCGGGAAATTCTAGAGAAGTCCTTGCCGCAAGAATTGGATCGCGATTCTTCGGCAATCAGCTTCAGCAAGGGATGTTACCTTGGCCAAGAAACTATTGCACGTTTGGATGCTCGAGGGCAAGTGCAGAAGAAGCTGTGCCTTGTAAGAATCTACGGTACGGATGCTGCTTTGGGACAACCCTTGATGCATGGCGAGCAGGAAGCTGGACACGTGACATCCATTGCACTTGCACCAGACAAGGACCATCAAATGGCGTTGGCCACGCTGCGCCGAGGCAGCTTTGAAGTTGGCACCGAGCTGACTTGCAACTCGATGAAAGCGGTAGTCAGACCCTCTTCAACGCCCGCCGAAGCGGATTGAGTGACAGAAAGCCCGCATCGGTAATTGGCTACTCTCGTTCGAGTAACCACCACTCGAAGAAGCGATAGATCTGCTCATTGGACTCTTCTGTTGGGGCATGCGTTTCTCGATTGGTCATTGCCACGCGATGTTCGTAGCCCAGCAACTGGTTAATTGCAATTGCTTGTTGGAGATCTGTCCAGCGCTCGGGCATATCAGCAGTACCTCCCGATACGAGAAACGGACGAGGAGCCATGAGCGCGTGCAATTCGGTCAAGTCGTGACCATTTTCGACCAAAGTCTTGTAGGCTCCGGTGCGAGCCTGTCCTTCGCTTGGCAACCGTCGAAAAGGTTGTGGTGAGTTGACGTCGACTCTTTTCCCCAGATCGAAACCCAAGTACCACTCATCCCAATAGTTGACGCTGCCACCTGGATTCTGTTTTCTCCGATCTCTTTCGTCCCAAACGATCCCGGGGTCTGACCAGACTGCGCAGTCGAATTTGTCATAAAGGCAGGCTGCAAACATAGACCATTTTCCTCCGAAAGAATGACCTACAATCCCAATTCGATCGGGGTAGACCTCGGGTCGCTGCGCTAGGAAAGTGTGCGCGTTCGCGGCCGCGTAGGCCAAGGCCGAAAGCGGCTGGACCGAGATCACAGCACCTTCGCTACCGTAATACTGGCCGCGATGTCCGGCCTGATGGTGGTCGTTGAAGTCGACTGTGGAATTTGGCTTTCCGATCGACAAAGTGACAAAGCCGCGTTTTGCCAACTGCCAACCAAAGTCCCGATTCTCCATGCCCAGTCCAGCTCCTGTCTGGGCGTCGTAGTAAGGGACGACCACGGCCGGAAAAGGACCGTCTCCATCGGGAACTAGAAGAAAGGCATCGACCATCTCATGGCCGATACCCAACTCGATTCTTAGTTGCCGCTGGGTCACGCTTTCTCGACGAACAATGTCCACGGATTCAAACCTGGGCGTCTCAATCAACGCTGGCCACTGCCCCATCACGGAGTGCCAATATGCCAGTATCTCCTCGCGCTTGCGCGACCATTGCTCAGGTGAATCGACATGCATTCCGTTGGATAAATGAAGCAGCGAGGGGGGGATGGATGTCCGCGTGACCGACGTCGGCGAATGGAAGAACTCTACCAAAGATGAAGGTGGTTCATGCGTCTGCTCGACCCACTGCATTCGGCGCTGAAGGTCCGCCTGGGCACGCAATTTTCGGGCGGAAATGCTCCTGAATGCCCATGGCCATTGGCTATCGGGGGGAAACGAATCCAATACTGCCTGCAATCGCATACGGGCAGCGATTTGGGCTGAGGTATCGCTGTCACCCATCGGTAGTTCTGCAGTCAACTCTAAAGGGTTGGCGGCTAAATCAACCAATCGACCGTCGGAGAAGAGTTTGAATCTTTGATCTCTGACAACACGAGTATTTGAATACTGAGTGAAGGTCCAGGGCCGCATCCAGGATTCGTCGGAGCTGTCTTTTAGGACCTGGGCAAAGCTGAGGCCGTCAACGGTAACGTCTTCGGGCAGCGCCGCTCCTGACAATTCAGCCAACGTCGGCAAGATGTCCGCGGCATTGGTCAGGATGTCGCTTTCAAACCCATGGGCAAGCCAGCCCGGGCAATTGACGATCAGCGGCATGTTGATGCCGTTTTCCGAGAGTGAATAGATGCCTTCGTCAGAAATGCGGCCATGAATGCGTCCGCCTAGGCTTTCTACTGCACCTTGATCAGTACCGATATCCGTACCATTGTCCGAAGCGATAAAGATCAACGTATTGTCACGAATGCCAGCTTCGTCGAGCGCGTCGACTAGACGCCCGATCAAATGATCTGCGTAGCGCAGCATCTCTGCGAATTTTTGGCGCGGAGGTGCGTTAGCATCTTGGGCGTGAGGTGTCGTCGTGACGGGAATATGTGTAAGAATAGCCGACTGGTATAACAGGAAAGGTCGGTCACGTTGGCGGCGAATGAAGTCGATCGAGTACTCGGTGCAAACATCCGGTCCGAATCTGCCATGTGTATCTATGTGTTCTCCGTTGCGTAGAATGTACGGATCCCAGTAACGCTGCTTATGTCCGGGCAACCCTGGTTTGGCTTCTGGCCAAATGCAGTGCTCATGAAATCCATGGTGTTGCAGCGCGTCGACTTGTTGCAAATCGAAAAGATCATTGACCTGCCATTTTCCAGATACACATGTCCGATATCCTGCGTCGCTTAGCAGGCGGGCAAAGGTCACCTCACGATTCCAATCCAGGAAGCCGCCGCCGTAGATTGCCGCATCGTGGTGAGTGTGCCAGCCGGTGCGGAAAGGATACCGCCCAGTCAAGAGCATGGTGCGAGTCGTACTGCACACCGGTGTGACGTAGAAGTTGCGAAACTTCATTCCGCTAGAACACAGCCGGTCGATATTTGGAGTCACGTTTTCTTGACTGCCATAACAGCGTATCCAGTCTTTGCCCACGTTATCCAGCAGTACAAAGACGATATTCGGCGGAGGTCTCTCGCCAGCTTGCATCCAGGAGGCAGCATCGATGCAAAGCAAAAAGGCGACTAAAAAGTGTTGGTGGATTCGCATAGGGTGCCTCCGGCAACTGGGGTCACGTAAACGTTTGGGCGGCCACCAAAGCGGAATGAACATTCGTCGCGAACATCGATTTGCAGTTCTTACTGGGACGGCATCGACTGATACTGGTGCTCTACCAGTTCCCAGTCCCCCTCCCCACCGCCGGTATTCTTCGCCGATAGAATTTGAAATGTAACGAAATGCAGACGACATCTCTCGGTTCTGCTGTTGGGTTCGCCATTTGTTGCGAGCAGATTCTCGCTGCCCATTGTACCATTGCCGCAGCGATTTTTTCTGGCTGGCTAGTGCTTCAGCGCACTTAGCACCTGCGGCAAACAAGTTGGTGCCGCATAGCGAAGCACAGAAGGATACAGCCGACGGCGACTACGGTTTCGAGCCGGAAAGGGTGTTGCGGTTCGAAGATGCTCGCACGGGATGGTGGCATAAGCCCTCACCGCGGATAATCGCGGCGATTGACCCTGGGTTACGTTCCGCTCGCCGAGAGCTCGCATCACTCACCCAGGGCTACCAACTGCCGCAGCTTCGACGCGGAACACAGCGCTGGAACCGAGTTGACTCACGTTTGACACTGAGTAGTCACAGCTGTACTATGAGGCTAGGACAGCTGTCCGTCGCGGTTTTGCGAGGGTGTCGAAAAACTAATCGATTCTGGGAGTGTGAAATGAGAAATTGGGCATGCAGTCTCTTGTCAGTATTACCACTAGTTCTTGTTCCCTCGGTTTCATCTCACGCACAACAGAGCCAGGTCACTGTCAAACATATGCCGGACAGTACGATCGCTGTCGTTTCACTGTGGCCCAACCAACTGGCAGCCAAACCGCGCATGCAGCTGGCTCCCCTGGAAGTCATCACTGCAGTTGGCCTGGAGCAAGTTGGCATTGATCCACTGCAAATCGCGCGAATGGACTTGATGATTCCAATGCCCGGCATGGAACCCTTGTTCGGATGCTTGGTGCAGATGAGTGTTCCATTCGACTTATCGCAGCTCAACCCTGATTTACTTGGCGACCAGGCGCAGCAATCGGATGCTGGCTTCGAATACTATGCAATCAGCATTCCGCGAGGCCCAGAGTTGTGGTTGCATCAGATCGATCCCAAGACAGCGATCTTTGGCAGCCCAATATTCGTCAAACAAATGCTGGCCGAGCGAGCGGCACCGTCGCAATTTGCTGCAGTCGTTGGCAAGATCGAATCCCAACAGGACGCTATGATTTTGTTGTCGGTCGAACCCATCCGCCCCATGTTGCTGCAAATTCTTCCCAGCATCCCTCCACAGAACTTACCGCCGCCAGTTGCACAAGACTTGATGGGCATTTCGAGCAACGCCCAGTTCTTGGCCATTCGAGCCATGATCGATGAACAGGATAGACTGCAGCTCGTTCTCACGGGTGCTACCGCTGCAGATACCGATGACCTGGAAACTCATTTGAATAACTTGATCGGCTTTGGCGAGGAAGTTTTCGTGACACAGGCCAAGGCACAAGTTGATGACAGCACGCGGACCGGTGCTGCGCTGCAACAGTACATCGACCGGATCAGTGCCGTCGTTGTCGATACGTTAACACCAACGCGAAACGGCAATCGGCTTGCGGTGGAAGTCAGCCATTTCAACAATGTCAGTATCGTGGGCGCCGTGGTCGGTATGCTTCTGCCAGCAGTTCAATCGGCCAGGTTTGCAGCTCGGCGAATGCAGTCGAGCAACAATCTGAAACAAATTGGTTTGGCTATGCATAACTTTGAATCTGCGTACCGCCGCCTGCCAGCTACGGCTGGCATCGATGACAATGGGAAACCGATGCTAAGTTGGCGCGTGGCGATTCTACCATTCATC
This sequence comes from Planctomycetales bacterium, assembly GCA_020426625.1. Lineage (GTDB taxonomy): Bacteria > Planctomycetota > Planctomycetia > Pirellulales > Pirellulaceae > Aureliella. Next base: position 482 of record JAGQPR010000136.1, on the reverse strand, counting down.
GAACAAGGAAACCTTTACAATCGCTTTCACATGGACGAGCCTTGGGATAGCGAACACAATCTGGCGTTGCTGGAAGAAATGCCCGAAACCTATCGCCATCCCGACAAGCCAACCAAGCCGGGTTATACCGTCTATCAGGCACCCGTGGGAGAAGAAACCCTGCTGCGTCTCAAGGAACCCACTCGTTTCGCTGACATCACGGATGGCCTGAGCAACACAATAATGATTGTCGAAACTGCGGCCGAAGCCGCCGTACCCTGGACCGCTCCGCAGGATTATGAAGTGGACATCGAGAATCTGTCCACAGACAACCTGTTCTATAAAGGGCTCACGCAAGCGGTCTTAGGAGACGGAAGTGTGCAGACTCTAGCCGAGAGCATCGACATCGAAACACTGAAAGCTCTGTTTACGCGAGCCGGAGGCGAAATAGTACAATTCTAAGCGAGCATCGGCTAACGAGTAACACGAGTTTCCGCGCGACC
>JAGQPR010000135.1 GCA_020426625.1 Planctomycetales bacterium | reverse complement strand
CAGCCGCTACGCGCTAGCGCGCGGTTTTTTTTTTTTTTTCGTGCTAGCGCACAGCGGCTAATTTTGCGGAAGGATTATGTGGAACTGAACTTCCAATTCTTGATACTAGCAACCGGTGCGCGACCTGCTAACAAATAACGTACATCTGCCAGCACTCATTTTCGAAACGAATTCATATTGTAACAATGGTTGGCGAGAATCCAGACTTCTTTACGCGATTCCATTGACTCGCAAAACCCATTACGTGTCCAATTCAGCGAATTGTGGCCTACCTCCTGATTACCTTTCTTAACGACACCGCTATGTCATCCAGCCGACCTAACATTTTGTGGTACTGTACTGACCAGCAACGATTTGACACGATCGGTGCGTTGGGAAACGCATTCGTCAAAACGCCATGCATCGATCAGCTTGTGAGCCAAGGTGTTTCCTTTACGCATGCCTATTGCCAAAGTCCCATTTGCACGCCTAGTCGCTCGAGTTTCATGACAGGCATGTATCCGTCGCGATTACACAATACGCGAAATGGCAACGAATCCTTTCCAGACTTTCCGCCGGTGATCACCAAGTTGATCGCCGACAGTGGCTACACCTGCGGATTGATTGGCAAGTTTCATTTGCAAAGCGCAGGCAAGCGAACTGAGCCGCGCATCGACGACGGTTTTTCCTATTGGAAATTCAGCCACGCGCCCAGAGATGACTGGCAGCAGGGGCACGATTACGCGGACTGGGTGAGGTCTAATGGCGGCGACCTAAACGAATTACGGGCCAGTGAAGAACGTGTTCCAGCTGATTTGCATCAAACCACTTGGGCGAGCGAACGGGCGATTGAGTTCTTGCGCATGCAGACTGCAGAGAAGCCCTGGTTGTTGAACATCAACGTTTACGACCCACATCCTCCCTTCATTCCGCCAAAGGCTTACGCAGACCAGTTTGATCCCGCACAGATGCCGGGTCCTCACTTTCGAGAAAGTGATCTCATCCAGCAGCGAAGATTGGCCGCAATTGACTATCAGGATGAAATCCGCACGCCAGAAGAGCACAACGCCCAACTCTGTCAGGCGCTATACTATGCTATGATTGCCCTCATCGACGAGCAGTTTGCAAGAATTCTCGACTGCCTGGCAGAAAGAAGACAGCTCTCACAAACCGTAGTGATTTTTACCAGCGACCATGGCGAAGCATTGGGCGATCACGGCCTGATGTACAAAGGCTGTAGATTCTATGAAGGACTGGTACGCGTCCCATTGATTTTTAGCTGCCCGACCAGATTCCGCAGCGATTTGCGCTGCGATTCCCTGGTAGAGTTGACCGACCTATCTGCAACTTTGTTGAATCTGTGTGGGATCGATATTCCGGCATATGTTCAAGGCAAATCGTTGTTGCCAATTCTCTTGGGCCAGCCAACCCACAATCCACCCAGAAGCTTTGTGCGAAGCGAATACTTCGATGCACTTGACTCACACTTTACTGGGGGCAGCGGAACCTTTGCGACGATGTATCGCAATGCACAATACAAACTCAGCCTTTACCACGACAAGAACTTGGGCGAGCTTTACGACTTGCAAGCCGACCCCTGGGAGCATAACGACCTTTGGCATATGCCGGAATTCCAAGATGTCAAACACCAGCTGATACTTGACAGTTTCAATGCCCATGTGATGCTGACAACAGACGTCGGGTCGCCACGTATTGCCCCGATGTAGCAAAGCCACTGATCTTGAGAGTGGCCTCAAGCAGTATCAGTCGCTATCTCAGTTGCAAAGCACGGTTGTCACTAGATGTTCGCGGGATTATTCAAAGATTTCTTTGAAAAAAGACTGCATGGCAACCCAAGATCGCTTATCCGCTTTTTCATTGTAGGCCGCGCCACGGGAGTTGTCGTTTCCCGCCATTGGCTGCGTGAAGGAATGCACGGCACCTGCGTAAGAAATCATCTGCCAATCAACCGAAGCTGCGTTCAATTCTTGAATCATTGCGTTAATATCACTCAGGGGAACAAAAGGGTCATCGGCACCGTGGCAAATCAGTAGCTTGGCCGAGATGTTCTTGCCATCTTCCGGCGCTGGCGAATCGAGACCACCATGGAAGCTGACCACTCCCTTCACTTTGGCACCGCTTCTAGCCAGCTCGATCACACCGGTGCCACCAAAGCAGTAGCCGATGGCCGCCAAGTCCGTTTGCGATACGTTGGCCTGCGACCGAAGCTGTTCCAGCCCAAGGTTCAACCGTCTGCGATAAAGGCTGCGATCATTTTTGTAGCTGCCGGACAATTGCCCCGCTTCCTGCGTATTCGCTGGACGAACCCCCTTGCCGTAGATGTCCAATGCGAAGGCGACATATCCCAGTTCCGCCAGCTGGTTACAACGACTCTTTTCGTAGTCCGTCAGGCCCATCCACTGATGGACTACCAAGACCCCAGGGGCTGGCCCATCCTGGGAGCTTTCGGTGTTCCAAGCCAGGTAGCCTTCGAGTTGCACTTCTCCGTCATGATAATTCACGATCTTACTCTCGACGGTCGCCCAGACCTGAGCGTGAAGGATGGTTGTGAAAACGACTGCAGCGAGTGTCCTCATTGTAGGTGCCCTTGATCCAACATCACGATAAAAGGGAAGCATGACAAAAGCGAGCTTACGCTCCACGCATGATAACGCAGCCAAACAGACGCATCCAGCAGAAGACCCACCAACACGCCCCAGAGGAACTCACTTCGGTCAATTTCTTCCTCCGCGACCTCCGCCGCTCCGCGTTTCAATTCCTTGCACTATGTAGCGATAAGGTAAAGTCTTTTCTTACAGCACTCCCGGAGTCAGAGTTGTGCTGCAATCATTCCAGTGAGCCACGCAAATTCTAAATTACGGCAAAGGCACTTGGGAAGTGCTCTGCAAGTAGGCAAACAGGTCCCGCAACTGCTCATTGTTCAGATTAGCCAGCAACCCTTCGGGCATCGTCGACAGCTCAGACGTACGTCGTTCGAGTACCTCACTGACCGGTATGGAAAAGGTATTATCTTGTGAGGCCAAGGTAATTGTCGTTTCCGTCTGACTGGTAAGCAAGCCATTCAGAGTTCGTCCGTCGTCCAGCAGCACGATGGTAGCGCAGAACTGCTTGTTAACGACTGCGCTGGGATCCACGATGTTGTCGAGCAAATACCCCAGATTGCTTCGCTGCGCGCCAGTCAGGTCAGGCCCCAGGGAGCCACCTACTCCAAAAAGTTTGTGGCAACTGCTACAGGATTTTTGGAAAATGGCTCTTCCCTGAGATTTGTCGCCCAGAGCCAACGCTTCGTCCGTTAATTGGTGGCTCAAAAATTCGATCTTTGCGCGTTTGTCTGCTGGACTGACTCGCACTTGACCCCAAGTTGAAGCTAACAGCGCGTCTATCTCCACATCGCCATGGCTGGCAATTTGCCGCGCTTGGAATGGGGTAATATCGTTCTTGTCAATTTGCCCACGTGCAACTGCATTGAGCAACGAGAGCGCCCAGGGCTTGCGTGAAACCAGAACAGAGATCGCTTGCGGACGCTCTGATGGATGGAATCGTTTGTAGGACTTGACAATGGCGTCACCGGCTTGGGGAAGAGGATACTGCGACAACCCGGCAGCAGCGACTGTATTCAGGAAACGAGTGTCCAACAATCGCAGGCACAATTGTTCGATTCCTTCCGCTCGTGACTGCACTAGCGTGTTCAGCGCCGAACTGCGTAAGCGAATGTCTGCTTGTCCGTCTGCGGCGATACGTTTGAGCTCATCGATGGTTTGCCCATCACCAAAAATGATACTGAGATTTTGGATCGACGCTCTCATATCGACGCCGTCGAGCTTTTCCATCTCTCTCTGCAGAACTGGCCAATCCTTGGGTTGTGGAACTTGCTTCCGACCAGCGAAGGCGAGCGCGATACCTTCCACAATGGCCTTTTGTGAAGCTGCATCTCTGGCGACTACCCCTGAAACCAGCCTATCCAATTGCCGTGGCTGCTTATCAACAAGGTCTGCAATCCGACGGGCCAGCAAACGCGTTGTCGTGGGTAGATTCGATTGCACCGCCAAGTCAACTAGCGCGGGCAGGTGTTGATCTGCCAAGGGCATTAGTCCGTACCAAACCATGAGCGGTAAATTGTGGTCTTGTGCGTCTTTTCCATTAGTGAGCAATATACTGGCGAGCGGTATTCTTTCGGCGTACGGCAACCGCTGCAGAGTGCTTGCCAGTGTCAGCCGCACCGCTGGCGAAGTCTCCTGGCCAGCGACAGCCAGCAACAGCTTTACATGATTGTCGTTCGGTCCAACCGAATTGGCCGACGGACGCGGCCCAGTGCAGTTGTCGATCGCCCAACGATCGGATAGCAAGCGAATCGCCCAACTGCGGATGCTTTCATTGTTATCCGCCAACAAACCTATCAGCTGCTCTTCGTCGGTCAGACCAAGGGCGTTCAGTGCCCAAAGCGCCCTTAAGCGTTGCACAGTTTCAGCAGCTCCCGATTGATTGCGAAGGTAGTCCGCAGCCGAACGCACATCTTTGCCGCCAGTCGCCATAGCTGCCAACAGCTCCTGTGCGCGGCGCGATTGCCAGGTGTCGCCTGTCACGCACAGGTCCGCCAGTTGCAAAGGGTTTTCCCTGATCGCTGGATCTGACAATGGTTTGGCGTGGGGGCCCGTCGGCTGGGCTGGCGTGTAGGAGATTTTGAACACACGACCGCTCGTGCGATGCACGCCCGTAGCATCATGGCATTCGCCAGTGTCACTCCAGTCGATCAACAATGCATTCCCGTCGGGAGTTTCCAGGATGTCCATACCGCGGAACCAAGTGTCGTCGGAAAGCAGGAAGTCTTCGGCATGCTGGCCAATGTAGCCAGATCCATTTCGTACAAGTCGCTCTTGGTTGACTCGCCGGCCGTGCATGTTCACAGTAAACAACGAACCTCGATACTGTTGCGGCCAAATCTCACCGTGATAGATCATCATGCCAATGTGCGCGTGCCCACCGCCATAGTCGTTGGCGGCACCGTCGCGCGACGCCGTCCAGCTCTTTCCAGTGTCGAAGTGCCAGTGATCGGCGTGCATGTCGATCAATTCGTATGCGTAGGGATTTGTATCTAGCGTATGTGGCCGTACGTAGTGAGCGCCAGGAATCGAATGCCAGAGATGTCCGTTGACCGTGTTGATAAAGAAGAGCTCGCCAACGTCGTTCCAGTCGTGTCCCCAGGGGTTGGTCGTACCCTGATTTAACGCCTCGACTATTTTGCGTTCGGGATGAAATCTCCAAATTCCTCCGCGCAGCGCTACTCGTTGATCGTCAGTCGTTCCCGGAAGTCCTAATTCTCCCGGACAAGACGCACCGCAGCGCCCGTAGAGCCAGTTGTCCGGTCCCCAGCTCAATCCATTGGCAAAGTTGTGGTAGTTTTCACTGGCAACGTGAAATCCGTCCAATCGCACTTGGGGAATATCGTCAGGCACGAGGTCATTATCGGCATCTGGGATAAATAGCAACTGCGGAGGGCACATTGCCCAAACACCTCCGCGGCCAACGACAATGCCAGTTAGCATCTTTAGGTTGTCTGAGAACACTGTCCTTTTCTCGGCAACACCATCATCATCTTTATCTTCCAATACTACGATGCGGTCATTCAAATTAAGATCAAATCGCTGTGATCGTTCTGCGTATGTGTAGTTTTCTGCAACCCAGACGCGTCCCTGCGCATCAAGCGTCGCCGCGATAGGATTTTGCACATCCGGCTCAGCAGCGAACAACGAAGCACTAAATCCGTTGGGCAACTGAAGACTAGCCAGCGCTTGTTGCGGCGTGATCGGCTCTCCCGGCTCAGTTTCACTGTTGTATATCTGCGGAAACTCAGGATCTGCCTGCGCTTCCGTCTGGGCAAATACTCGAGATGTCGCGATTGCCACCCAGATGCAACCAAGCAGCTGCCGGTAGAGTTGGTCGCGAAAGAAAGTTCTGCTTGTGCCGTACATTTAGTTGGCTCCGAATCGGTTGATCTTAAGCACCACGCAAAAGGTTTCTGATGCCCCAACAAGGGCGGCTAATGCCAAAGCGGCTAACAGTGCGGAAAAGCTTATGCGTGAATGCTCAATTTAGCAAACAATTCCAACTCGATGACCACCGACCGGTGATTGTCGATGTCTGACGAGCATTTCAAAAGTGACGCATGCGTGGGGTCGACGGACAAAGCGAAGGGCAGAATAATGGGATGCAAGCCGTTTCTCGAATAGGGGATTACATCTTGATCATTGGCGTACCCGCAGAAGTGAAGCAGGACGAATACCGTGTGGGAATGCTGCCTGTAGGGGTTGAGGAGCTGCGCGCGCGAGGCCATCGAGTGCTGGTGCAGGCGGGCGCAGGTCTCGGTTCAGGCCTGGCCGATCATGCCTACCTGCTGGCAGGAGCAGAATTGGTCGCGTCGATCGAGGACATCTATCGCCACTGCGAGCTGATTGTCAAGGTTAAAGAGCCTCAGGAGACGGAGTGCCAGTTGATTCGGCCCGGCCAAGTGCTCTTCACTTATTTTCATTTTGCTGCCAGTCGCAAATTGACAGAAGCCATGATTGCCAGTGGCGCGACCTGCCTGGCCTATGAGACGTTGGAGGACGAGCGCGGTCGCTTGACATTGTTGACGCCGATGAGCGAAGTGGCCGGCCGGATGAGCATCCAGGAAGGTGCGAAATACTTGGAACGGCCGCAAATGGGACGTGGAATCTTGCTCGGCGGTGTACCAGGCGTGGCGCCCGCACATATTACCGTCCTTGGCGGTGGCGTGGTGGGTGCGAATGCGGCCAAAATTGCTGCGGGGTTTCAGGCGGATGTGGCGATTCTGGACGTTGACATGGATCGACTGCGTTACCTGGACGACGTAATGCCGCCGAATGTAAATGTTCTGTTCAGCGATCGGCATACCATTTTGGACCAACTCAAACTTGCCGATCTGGTAATTGGCTCAGTGTTGATTCGTGGTGGCAAGGCACCCCATTTGATTCACGCGAGCGATCTGAGACTGATGAAACCAGGTTCAGTCATCATCGACGTCGCCATCGACCAGGGCGGATGTGTAGAAACCAGCAAACCCACCACTCATAAAAACCCCACATTCTTGGTCGATGAAGTTGTCCACTACTGCGTCACGAACATGCCTGGAGCCGTAGGGCGAACCAGCACGTTCGCATTATGCAATGTCACGCTTCCCTGGGTGATTCGATTGGCAGAATCTCAGTTCCGCTGCGCAACGGTAACCAGCGGTGTCATGTCGACTGCCACCAACGTAATCGATGGAAAAGTCACCAATCGAGCTGTCGCCGAGACGTTTGATCTTCCCCTAGGACAGCTAACAACATAGGTCCCTTACCCATGGCGTCAAACGACACTGCCAGTTCCCCACCTGCCGTCGAGTGGATCGGCGATCACAACGGCCACCTTCGCCTAATTGACCAAACGCTATTGCCCACAACATTGCGTTTGGTCGAATGCAGGAATGTAGAAACTGTTTGGGACGCGATCAAGATGCTGCGAGTCCGGGGAGCTCCAGCGATTGGAATTGCAGCTGCTTACGGCGTAGTCTTGTCCCAACAGGCAGGTCTTTCGAAAACATCGCACTCAGCAGCAACGGCAGCGCGCGCGGCGGCAGACTACTTGGCTACCAGCCGACCGACGGCAGTGAATCTATTCTGGGCCCTCGATCGCATGCGAGCTGTCATCGACGAACACCAGGCAGACCCTTCCCTACCGGAAAAGTTGCTGACAGAAGCTCAAGCGATTCACGTGGAAGATCAAGCAATGTGTCGGGCCATTGGCAAGCATGGTGCTGCACTGATTCCAGATGGGGCAACGCTAATCACCCATTGCAACGCTGGAGGTTTGGCGACGGCAGAGTATGGCACGGCGCTAAGCGTAATGTTTACCTGTCAGGACGAGGGGAAGGGCATCAGCGTCTATGCCGATGAAACACGTCCGCTTTGGCAAGGAGCCAGATTAACAGCTTGGGAGCTGCAACAACGTGGCATTCCAACTACCGTGATATGTGATTCGATGGCGGCGCACGTCATGCAAACGCGGAAAATCGATGCCGTCATTACCGGCGCCGATCGCATTACTGCTCGCGGCGACGCCGCCAACAAGATCGGAACGTACGGTCTGGCGGTAGTAGCCAGATATCATAACGTGCCCTTTTATGTCGCCGCGCCCAGTAGCACCTTCGACATGCAACTGGTCGATGGGCGTGATATCCCTATCGAACAGCGTGATGCATCCGAAATTGTAGCGCCCTATGGGAACTCCATCGCGCCAGACGGGATAGGCGTTTACAATCCAGCTTTTGACGTAACTCCTGCCGAGCTGATCACCGCGTTAATTACAGAACGTGGCGTGATTCAGCCGGTGACACAGAATGCCATCGAACAGCATTTTCAACACGAGCGTGCCCTTGAGGCCAAATGACCTTTTGCAGGCTCAAACAACTATCACGGACAGGAGACGAACACTTGCACGTGCTACCAAAGAACGAAGCCCGAATCAACGCCGCTTGCTTGAGGTAAGCGGAGGCGATACGGGCTCAAACTACACCGTGAAGAGAGCGAACTTGTTGCAGAAACTGCAGGAGTTTGCTCTAATCTTGGGGAGCTGTCGCGCTATTGGTCGAATCGTCCTGTTGACTACGTTGGATCGCATCGTAGACTTCACGGCGGTGAACAGGAACTTCCCGAGGAGCTTCAACCCCAAGGCGAACCTTGTCTCCACGAATTTCAACGACGACGATAGTGATGTCGTTGTTGATAACGATGCTCTCGTTCTTCTTGCGAGAAAGTACTAACATCGGCCCCTTCCTTTGGTTAGATGGCCCTAGGCCGAATCCTGTCGTGGATGCTCGGCATGCAACTTGCAAATCTTTGCGTAACTTCAGCCAGACTACTGTTCATGGCTTTTCTAACATTCACTCTACGCACAATGTGGTGCGAGTCAAGAAAACGTACAATGGTTGGCCGATATTTTGTTGTTTTTTTGCAACTTAGGGTTCGAATAGTCAACCTCAATGCCGCCTACGCAGCATAATTGCTACTTTCCAGCAACTCGGATGCGTTGTTTTGCTCAGTAAGAAATTAGCCGACTCTTCAGGATCAACCCCAGCGAGGCTGGCCTTTGTTCAGTTGTTTGTACACCTTTGCCTGGTTTTTCTGTTGGCAGGCACTCCCGTTCCAGATATCAACGAATCGCATTACTTGACGAAGGCCAAGCACGCCTGGGACGGCAGTTTTGCGCCGGGCGACCTCTTCCTGGACTCTCATGATTCGCATTGGTTAGCCACGACACTAGCTGGTGGATTGGCCAGAGTTCTTCCTTTGGCCGCTGTAGCGTGGCTCGGACGGATTGTTTGTTGGAGCTTGCTGGTGTACAGCTGGCGGTCGCTGGCAATCAGTCTTGGCATTTCTAGTATGCTCAGTCCGCTTGCCCTGGGTGCCTGGTATCTAGCAACCAGCTATGGAAACTGGGCCGGAGAATGGGCGGTCGGCGGATTTGAAGCCAAGTCGCTTGCCTATCCCTTCATCCTCCTTGGAATCGCTCGGGCAATCGAATGTCGCTGGCAATCCGCTTGGGTTTTGTTTGGAACTGCTGTGGCGTTTCATCCCGTAGCGGGTGGTTGGGCTGGATTGAGCGTCGGCATACTTTGGTTGTTTCAGCCCAAGCTAAAGCAACGACTGCGGGCCGAATTCTTGTATCTTCTGGCTGGTACTGCAATTGGATTGGTAGGAGTTGTTCCAGCGATCGTCGGTCTCACCGGCCCCAATCGCGTTGGCAATATTGTCGCCTCACAGATCCACGTTTATTTGCGACTGCCACACCATCTTTGTCCGCGTCTTTTCGCCATAGAACGACATGTCGCCGCTGCGGTTTCGTTGACAGCTCTCGCGGCGGCAACGTTGCTTGCCAAACGAGTGTCCAGCAAGGAACTTTGGCATATTCCGACAAAATATTCAGGTGCAATCCCTGGTTTGATTCTGAAGATCGCCTGGGTTTCCGTCGGATTTTCGCTGCTTGGATTGTGCATTGACTTGTTATTCTCCGGTCCAAGGCCTGCACTGGCATCGTCCTGGTTGCGATTCTACTGGTTCCGATGGTCGGACGTGGCCGTACCGCTGGCCGTTACGTTGACCGTTTTTCGGTGGATCTCGTTGCAAATCTTGCCCAAGCGAGAGGCTCTAGTTCAACCTACAATTGGTCAGCGCACGTTGGCTTGGGGCACGCTTTCGATTGCGGTGCTCTGCAATGTTGGGCAAATTCACCACAATTGGCAAATGACCGTTCCCATCGCGGATCGGCTTGTCGTCAACTCGGTCGGCCCCATTCAGGTTTCTACTGCGCGGTACCAAGATTGGTTAGCGGCTTGCCGGTGGATTAGGGAGAATTCGCCAGAAGATTCGCTGTGGTTCACGCCTAAGTATCAGCAGACGTTCAAATGGCATACCGGTCGGGCAGAAGTTGTATGCTGGAAAGATGTTCCCCAAGACAACCGCTCCGTCCACGAGTGGTACCGTCGAATTACGCGTTGCGATCCACCCCGAGATGCACAGGGTAAGACTCGAGAGTGGACGACCGAAGAGCTTCTCGAATTATCGCGAGAGTTTAAGTTCGAGTGGATTCTGCTTGATAGGACAATTCAAAAATCACCTCCCAGATTTGAAATCCTGTATCCGCTCAACGAATCAGGAAGGTACATCGACCAGCGTTCCTTCGTTGTCTTAAGAGTCTCCAAGCATCAGCTTGAATCGGATTGAATCAACGCAGGGGCCACAAAATCGTAGCCTAAGCTAGCAGCCATCGTTGTCATGGCTTCCAGCTTGGGGCAGAAACAGATAACTGCAGTTTTTTCGACTACCCGCAACGTTTGAGCGGGGATCAGCAGTTTACACAGGTCGCGTCCAGCTTTGATGCTTTGGCAAAGCTGGCATAATTGCGTAAGCCTCATTCTTTACCGAGCAAAGAATAGCTTAGATCGGTCGCAGCCCCAAAGCGGCAAGCCGAGCTGCCCATGATTCGCCGATCATGACTGCCAAAACCGGGGAATAAGGGTAAACTCGGCGGGTGAAGGCAAATGATTGTGCCCCTAGGAAGCGCAGTTCAACATTTGGAAATGCAAGGGAAAGCTGATGAGTTCTGGATCGCGCCGCGAAGCGTCAGGCGAAACAAGACAAGAAGATTCCATCCTTGATCGGTTGTTGCGACAAATGGGAATCGATACTGGTTCCCAGCGAGATGGCGAACGCACTGGGGAAAGCTACTTGCGAGAATGGCGGCGGAAATTAGGGGACTGCTGGAGTCGAACGGCGGTAAGAATTGAGCGGCATCTTACGCGCACTCCGTACCTGCAATTCAACTTGGAAGGCATACACAAAGACGGCCTGCTCTGGGCTGAGTGCCGGACGGAAGACACTTGCCAACGCTACCGAGTAAGAATCGGCTTCCCCCAAAACGACCGAATACCGATGGCTTGCAGTTGCCGCCGGGCTGAAGACGGCAGCATATGCGTGCATCAATTGGGATTGCTGAACTGCGTACAAGACGCGCTGGCCAGTTCGTTTTCCAGGTTGTCCAAGCTTTTGCTAAACCAACACTTCGCGGAAGAAGTGCCTGAATCCAGGTTATTCAAATTCGACGAAAGGCAATACTTCCTAGATCTGCTTGAAGGTCTGCCAATTGACGTGACCGCGGACGAGTTGGAATCGGAAGCGAATTGCAGCGAATTGGTCCTACCCAACGAAATTACGGAAACACGTATTGCCTGGCGATTGAAAATCGATCCAGATGATTGTGAGATTCGGCCAATCTTGCAGCAAGCCAAGAAGCGGGGGAACGGGTTTACCAAGGGGCGTCCTCTTGGCCTTGACAACTTACGAGCCCACTTGGACGCCATGACGGATCGCGATCGTCAAGTGGTTGATTCGATGCAAGTTCCATTTGGCTATCATCATTATCGCGCCGCGCCAGAACTTGACGCCTGCCATTGCATGACACTGCTGATTGGAGCAGACAACATCTACTTGGACGATCAACCTGTCGAGCTAGTGTTCTTTGCGCCGCTGGTCGTTTACGAATCCGACGACAAGCATTGCTGGCTGGCACTAGCAGGCAGCACCGAGAACGATACGTTGCACCTCTCGGAAAATCATTTGGTACGATGCCAGCCGGACTCAGGCCGCGTCGAAATCGCCAAACTAGAAAGAGTGCAAGTTCATCTCTTGCAAACAATTCTGTATTTGCCCAAAGCGCCAATTGATCTCCACGAAGAGCTGTTATCCAGATTGCCTGCGGTCAGTAAGGTAATCAGCTGTAGAATCCCAGAATCGAATGCCGGTGCAGTGGTGCAGGATCGCTGTACTACTGTCGTGCTGATTCGCTCACGGGCTGACGGCTCCATCGACTATGGTTTGCGAATTCGCGACTTGACTGGTTCGTTGCGAATCGCGGGCCAAGGGCTGTGCGTGCGCCACACCGAGCTTGACGGCGCCAAGATTCAGCTGCACCGACAAGTGGATCAGGAAATTTCGCTGGTTTCAAGCCTTGCAGATAAACTTGGGGTTACACGTGGAGCCACAGATGGCAGCATCCAGGACTTTGATGCGGCTCTGCAGTTCCTCGACAGGTTGCAAAGCCTAGAATCCGCAGGAGTCGATGTGCTTTGGGATAAGACATCAGAAAAGCCAGTGCGGGTTCTGGGGACCGTCACTCCCAAGAACCTGAGTGTGGGGATCACGCAAAAAAGGGATTGGTTTCAGCTGACGGGCAACTGCAACTTGAATGGTGACTCGTTGGATCTGGCAGATCTCTTGTCCGCGCTCAATGATAAGCAGGCCAACCAGCGCGGTGACTATGTCCGAATAGGCGACAAGGGCTGGACGAAGATTGAAAAAGGGATTCGAGAGCAGCTCCAGCGTCTGCGCGACTCGGTTAGTCAGGAACGCCGGGCCCTAAAATTCGACGCGACCTCGGTGCCTGCGGTACGCGATTTTCTGGACCAGGACATACAGCTCAAAGCATCGCGCGCTTGGCGTGACTCCCTAGCCAGGTTAGAACAGGCCGAAACGCTTGAACCCAAGTTACCCAAAGACTTGAATGCCAACCTGCGGGACTACCAGATCGAAGGATTCAATTGGCTCAGTCGGCTGGCACATTGGGGTGTTGGAGGCATCCTGGCCGACGACATGGGGCTCGGCAAAACACTGCAGACGTTGGCAACGCTGCTCGATCGGAAAGAACGCGGCCCTTGCCTGGTCATCGCGCCCACATCCGTGGGGGCAAACTGGATTCGAGAGGCCCAGCGATTTGCGCCGACTTTGCAAAGTCATCTGTATCGTGAAACTGACCGGGATATGTTTCTGGATCGATTGGGGCCTGGAGATCTGGTCGTTTGCAGTTATGGTTTGGCGCTGCGAGATTCCGAGGCTTTGGCCAAGGTTTCCTGGGCTTCCTTGGTACTTGACGAGGCGCAAGCGATCAAGAACAGCCGTAGCAAAACGTCTATAGCAATCGCGTCCATCTCGGCGGAATGGAAGCTGGCTCTAACGGGCACTCCAGTCGAAAATCACCTGGGCGAACTGTGGAGCTTATTTCATGTTGTTGCACCTGGGGTCTTCGGTGGCTGGGAGCAATTTCGCAAGCGATTCGCCCTGCCAATCGAAAAGGCGGACGATCCCGACCGGCGTCATGCATTGCGCAGTCGACTGCCCCCCTTTGTTCTCAGGCGTACCAAGTCCGCAGTTCTCAAGGATTTGCCTCCGCGCAGCGAGATGAACATCTATGTTGAGCTTTCTCCCGCCGAGCGAGAAATCTACGAACAAGTTCGACTGTCCGCGATTGGTGAAATCGATAAGATCGCCAAGCTGGATGATGTCAAGGATCAACGCTTCCGCATTCTGGCGTTGTTGACCAGACTGAGACAGCTGGCATGCAGTCCAAGGATGGTCCATGACACCTGGACCGCTCAGTCCTCAAAACTGTTGCAACTTCGAGAAACTCTGCAACAACTCCGTGAAGAGGGACATCGGGTTCTCGTATTCAGTCAGTTTGTCAAACACCTGACGTTAATTCGCGAAATGCTCGACCAGGATGAATTCGCTTACGAGTACTTGGATGGTTCGACACCGGCTGCAGAGCGGCAGGACCGCGTTGACCGCTTTCAAAATGGGAATGCAACTGCATTTCTGATCTCACTGAAGGCCGGAGGCACAGGGCTGAATTTGACGGCTGCAGACTATGTCATCCATATGGACCCTTGGTGGAATCCGGCAGTCGAGGACCAAGCCACCGATCGCGCTCACCGCATGGGGCAAGAAAAGCCAGTCATGGTATATCGTTTGATTTCTAGTGATACTATTGAGGAGGAAATCCTTAAGTTGCACGATAGCAAACGAGATTTAGTCTCAGGCGTAATGGAAGGTTCGCATGCAGCTGCCAAGTTGTCGACAGAAGATCTGATCGCGCTGGTTCGCGGAAACGCCTGATTTGTGCAGCCCAAATACTGGCTAGGACCACAATGGCAATAACTTCAAGCACATGAGCGAACCGCAGCAAACATTACCTTCGATAGGACGCTTGGCGGGTCTGGACTATGGCAGCGCAAGGATCGGAATCGCAATCTGCGACCCGAGCCAAACCTGGATTTCCCCGCTGGAAACCTATTCGAGAAGGAACGCAAAACTGGATGGCGAATTCTTCGGTAGGCTGGTTGAGGAAGAAGCACTAGTAGGTTTTGTCGTCGGCCTGCCCATTCATTGCGACGGGAAAGAGAGTCAGAAATCTGCTGAAGCGCGGAGCTTTGGGACGTGGCTAACGGATTTGACCGGCCTGCCTGTGGTACTCTTTGACGAACGTTTCACCACTTCTGAAGCACGGCAATTGCTTGCTCAGCACGCTGGGAGTGGCAAAAAGAAAAGAAAAAAGCTCGACGGCTTAGCAGCTCATTTGATACTTTCGCATTTCCTGGACTCGAGTCGCCAACAGCTGTCGCAAAATGATGCGCTGGACCGATAAAGTCATAAATCAGCCAATTTCTCTATGTTTCAGCTCCTGAGTTTCCTTATTTCAACTAGGCCTCAGGCATTTTGGGGAACTTCCGTCAGACAGCCATCATCCGAATAGCGTTGCAAACGGCGAACAGATACGATTGCCAGTGATCAAAGCGACACAAGGTGTCAAATTGACATATCGCGAACTTTAGTCGCGTTATGTTTAAAGATTATCTGGCGGGAGGCGGAAGTCGGTGGATATTCCAGCAGGGGCGATCTGGCTGTTTGCGAAGTTTTAGGTGAGTCTGGAGTCGAGTATGCCGCTTGATGGCGACAAATTGAACGAGCTGCTAAGCGGCTATTTCGATAACGCGTTATCGGAGGACGAACGGCGGCAGGTCGAGGACGCACTGACAGCGAGCCAGGAAACTTGCCAAGAGCTGGCGTTCCTACGAAATACACGCGAGTCGCTACAAGCATTGTCGGGCAGCCAATCTGGTTTGTCCTCCGATTTTACGGACCGCGTTCTACAGCAACTGCCGTCGGTTGCAGTTCGCGATCGAAAGTCCAAGAGTAAGCCCCCAAAGCGCTGGCAATTGGTGTTGGGCCTCAGTGCATTGGCAGCCAGCTTGGTTTTCATCATTAGCAATCCTGGGTGGTTTGTTGGGCAGCCGGAATTGCCAATGGCAAATGTGCCGGAAGAGGTTGAAAATTCGCCCGACTTGAATCAGCCGGACGGGAAGCAGCCATTCGAGGAGCCGTCTCTTTTGAACGCCGACAGTAGCTTGGCTTCGAACAATTTAGAACCGCTCGCTGAACCTTTGCAGCTTCCTCCACCTGAGCCCAGCGTTTTGGATCCGACCCGCGAACGAACACTGCCAGTTCGCTACCTGAGCCAGGCTTCTCCGCCGATGTTTGCTTTGGTGCTGCACGTACGACCGACGCAGGCTGCCCTTGATGACGGCGTATTGGAACGTACCTTTCAGGGCGCTGGAATTCCCTTTGTGTCACCCATAGTTGCCAATGCTGACGTTGAGTCAGCTGTGCGCGACGTTTCTATGATTGTCGACAGCGATCCCAGTAGGTGGCATGCAGCCCTGTATTTTGTGCGAGCTGAAGCGACCGTGATGGATCAGGCGCTGCGTTCGGTCTGGGTTGACACCGAGAATTTTCCCGATGCCAAATTCAACTTTGCGATAGACAATCCAGAGGTCCGCTTGCTGGGCAAGATTGCTAGCATCACAGGAGAGCGGTTTTTGATCAACGAGACTTTCGCTGCATCAATTGCTAGTGACGCTGGTGACAAGCCGGTTGTTGCGCGCAGCGGCATCGCCGAACCTGTCTTTGTCTCCAAGAGTGAACGCACGGTATGGCCTGGTGGAGCCGCTTTGGCTGGACCGACAGGCGGCATGTCTCCTTTATTATTGGTCGTACACCTGCCTGAATAAGCTTCGACCCGTTTTGATACGGGCTCTCTAAGTCGTCTGCATGGCATGCGACTCTCGCACTTGTTTGAAATGCGCCCAAGTCTATCCTAGCTCTAGTGGTTTGTTACAGCCTAATTTTAGGGTAGTG
>JAGQPR010000134.1 GCA_020426625.1 Planctomycetales bacterium | reverse complement strand
TCGCCAGAATTCCCCGATTGAGAGGAATTCTGGCGAATCCCACTACCCTAAAATTAGGCTGTAACAGACCACTAGTTTAATGGTTTTGATTCTTGCGCGCCTGAGGCTTGCCGACTTTCCTTTGGTGATGAGCGTCCAGAAGTCGCTGCCTTAGTGACTTGAACTCTCGAGCATCATCTTTAGGTTGTGTTCGCCAATTGCCCGATCGGGCGCCGCCTAAGCCGCCTGCCACTTACTTGCTCCACGGTTTCGAGATAACAATGCAATTTACGCAACGATGGATCGAAACAGCGACTGGTTCAAAGTACATGCATTTGTGGGAACCGGAGAATCCTCAGGCCCTCGTATGTCTCGTACACGGATTGGGCGAGCACGGCGGGCGGTATCACAGCCTGGGCAATGCATTTGCGGAACAGCGAATTCTCACGGTTGCCTTCGACCAGCAGGGGCATGGCAAGAGTCCCGAGATGCGAGGGTGCATCGGATCCTATGAAGCGCTGTTGGACGACATTCAGTCCTTCACCGCCTGGGCCCAATCGGAGTTTGGACTCACGCCAACGCTGCTTGGCCACAGTATGGGTGGCAATCTAGTCATCAATTTGGCTTTACGTCGGCCAACCAGTGTCAGCAGTTGCATCGCGTCGAGTCCAATGATACATGCCGTTCGCACTCCCAACCGGATTTTCGAGGCGTTCGCCAAGATTCTAATGCGACTGGCCCCTAATTACCGCTTGCATTCCGAGGTCGAACCGGCACACTTAATGAGCGATCCGGTCGAACAGAAGTTGCTATCTGATGATGAGCTGTTTCACAGCCAGCTTTCCCTGCGGTTGGGCGGAGCATTGCTGGATAGCGGTCGTTGGGCGCTAGCCAACGCATCTCGACTGAGTGTTCCCATGTTGTTATCCCATGGCACGAACGACTCCCGCACTTGTCCACAAGCGTCGCAAATGTTTGCCTCCCGCGCGCCCGACTACTGTGAATTGGCAATCTTACAGGGTATGCTCCACGACCCATTTCGAGATTTGGACCGCGACCGCATCATTCCCAAATTCGTAGAATTTACAATGCGGTGCAGCCGTAGCATCCATAGTAGCACAGGAGCGATTCTGTGATCGTCGAAGGGCTGTTAACCTCAAGCCCTAAAAATGGTCCCCCGCACGTCGCACCTTTGGGGCCTGTCGTCTCGGAAGACCAACAAGTGTGGCTCTTGCGACCCTACCAGACGTCCGCTACGTTTGCCTTGTTGCGTGAAAACCCCAATTGCATCTTCCACGTGATGGACGACGTACTTCCGTTTGCTCAAGCGGTGGTTGGTTTGCCTTGCGAGGTTGAATTTTCGCCCCATCCCAAGGAAGGGTTCGTTATCGCCTCAGCCTGCCGTTGGTTTCGTTTGGAAATTATCAGGTGGGACGTTAGTAACATTCGTAGCGAAGCTAGCGCGAGAATTGTCGACTGCGGCTCTCTTCGAGAGTTTTGGGGCTGGAATCGCGCCAAGCATGCCGTCCTAGAAGCAGCTATTCTAGCTAGCCGAATAGGAATGCTCGAATGGTCCGACGTCGAAGCTCAGCTGAAATATCTGGCCATTGCAGTTGATAAAACCGCTGGAGCGCGTGAGCGTCAGGCATGGGAGCTATTGATGGACTATTTTTCCAAACATCAGGCTTGAGACGTGTTGTGTTCGCAATTAAGTGTTCAATCTTATGTTTCTTGAAATCAAAACCGGATGCCGATTGCACTTTGGACTGATGGAGCTGTCTGTGCGCGAGTCATCGTGTTTTGCTGGGTTGGGACTTGCGCTGAACGAGCCGGGGTTTCATCTGCGGATTCATGCAGCCAAAGAAAACTCGGTGGTAGGTCCAGCGACGCAGCTACAAGCCGAATATACCAGCCGAGTTGAGTCCGTCCTGCAGCGCAATGCACACTGGGCCAGACCCGCTAGCATCGAAATCGTTAGTGCACTGCCTCTGCACGCTGGCTTAGGTGCCGGCACGCAGCTAGGAGCCGCCGTCGCTGCAGGCCTGCATTTATTCCAAGCAATTGCTGACAGCTCAGCGCCAAATCCACCCTCAGATCAATGGCATCAGGTGGTTGGCATCGATTCAGCCAGCGAATGCCTTTCACCTTTGAACATCCACAAGCTTGTTGAATTGTCGGGGCGGGGGCTGCGGTCTGCTATTGGTCTTTACGGATTCCTTCATGGTGGATTGATATTGGACGAAGGGAACAGCGAGCCAGGGAACAAGAGTCGATCCTTCTCCAGTCAGCTTGGCGCCATCCCCGATAAATGGCGAATCGTGTTGATCCGCACAAACGTTTCCCGCCGGGTTTTTGGGGATGAAGAATGTCAACGATTGAAAGCTCTTGGTGTGTTGCCTAATCCCCACCAATCCGAAATGATGCGACTCGCGCGACTGCTGATTACCGAGAATCAAAGTTTCGAGGATTTCACGCATCGCCTAGAGAGTTATATGGATCTGGGGGCACTTCTGTTCAGCGGGGTTCAAGGTGGAAAGTACAATGGAGAGGTTGCCATTCGAGCGGTGCAATGCGCTCGTGAACTGGGATTGCAGGGCGTGGGGCAAAGCAGTTGGGGACCGACGCTTTTTGGCTTCGCACCGAGTGAAAACGCAGCGGAGCATTTCTTGTCGGATTTTCGGCGCGATCCAAAGTGCCGTAGTTGGACTGCAACTACGGTATCCCCTTCGAAAAAAGGGGCTCAGTGGCGGTGGCAGGGCAGCTGACAAATCGCTCTGAGAATCGGATGCTGTCCGCTGTATTCGATGCAGCTTGATGACCTGGAGTCGTTATCGCCTCGTCACAAAACCTCTTGCGCCGAATTGCACAATGGCTTGGAACCGCCGTGTGGCGCAGAGACGATGTCGGCCAGGGTGGTCTCGGCAAAGGAGGCCTCTAGGACGGCGAAGGCCGCATCGAGCTTTCCGTGCAAGGGGCACAGCCGCTGACCATGAGAACTTAAGCCAAGCGGGCAAGTCGAAATTCGGCGGATGGGCTCAACCGCGTTCACGACTTCAAGGATCGACACATCTCCGGGAGCTCTCCCCAAGCGGACGCCGCCACCGTTGCCGCGCTGAAGTTGGACCAAGCCAGCTCGCCGCAGCGATTGCAGAACTTTCGATAGATACGCCCTCGGTACCTGGGTGGTTTGCGCCAGCACCTCGGTCGAGCTGGGATGCGGCGCTGCGTAGGTCAGCTGGACCATCGCCCTCAGTGCGTATTCAACAGTTTGCGAGAGCATGGCCGGACTTTTGAATTACTAAACAACAACGACGCGGTCTTGCTGAAATTAGAGAGCCGAAAAGGAGTGCATGTTGGATGCAGGTGCCGAAGCGAACCACAATCGAAATGCTCAATAATCACTGCAAATTGGTGTATCGAATTGATTGAGGTCAAATCTGGCTGTGGACACAACACATCTTTTCCCCCAGGGAATCTAGGTGCCAGATCGGACGGCTGTGTCGTCCACTTTGGCAAATAGCATTCTTCCAGCTTGTGTTTGCAACGTGCTGGTTACCACCACTGGTAAAGTTGCATTGATCCGATGCCTGCCGCCTTCTATAACGACCATCGTTCCATCATCCAGGTAACCGATGCCTTGTTCGGGCCCTTCTCCCGCTTTGACGATCCGCACTTCAAAGGCTTCGCCTGGAAGAAACTGAGGCCGCAGCGCTGCAGCAACTTCATTCAGATTGATAACCGGGACGTTATGAACTTTGGCCACTTTGTTCAAGTTAAAATCACCCGTGATCAACTTGCCTTCCAGATGCTTTGCCAAAATAACCAGCTTCATATCCACCGGCTGACCAGCGAAATCAGGCAGATCGCGGTCGTGGATCTGGAACTCAATTTTCGGTTGAACACGCAGCTTGTTGAGAATATCCAGCCCACGCCTGCCGCGGGCCCGGCGAAGACGATCGCTGCTGTCGGCGATGGCTTGCAACTCGGCTAGCACGAAGCCGGGCATAACCAACTGGCTCTCGATAATATTGGTTTCCATCAGTTCTGCCAGACGTCCGTCGATGATCGCACTTGTATCCAAGACAATTGGTCGCAACCCTTTCAAATCGCGGGCAAATTCGACATACGGAATCACAAAGCGAAAGTCATCTTTGGTTTGCAGCAACAGGCTCGTACAAACGTAACACAATACTGATCCCATCAACAAAATGCTTGGCGCCGTATAGGGACTGGTCTGGGATATCAGTGGCGACAACGCAAGCGATAAGATGTAAGTCAACAACACCCCTACAAGTAAACCAAAGTAGACCGCCGAAATCACTTCGATTTGTTTTCTTGGAGTGAAGATGTCAACGGCAATGACACCAAGCGAACAAAGCACCGTGCCAAAAATCACCAGGTAAGGGATATACGCCGGACCACTAATATCAATGCCCAGCAACAGCGTCGCTATTCCCGCTGCCACACAGATGAAACAAACTCGTAATAATAGGAGAGCCATAATAAGTTACTTTAATAGTACTGAAGCGGTGCACCGAAGCGTTGGCCAGTTGTTAATACGATTTGCCCCGGGAAAAGGTGCAGTCGAAGCTATGTTATCGTATACGTGGCTAGCGGCATGCCGGGCAACAATTAAAAACCAAGTTTACACATTTCGAGTCGCTTGCATCCGCCTTGTTTGCGGGAATTTCCGCTATTCCAAGCCTTCTATAAAGGCAAACGGATGGGATACCCCCAATGGAGGAGTTCTGGTCGATGATTCGAGTTTTCGGCTTATGCCTGGCCCGGACAAGCAGACAAGGATTGGGCTTTCACTTTACGGCTGCAGCTCGGCATCCTTTTGGGCAAAATGTGCAAACGTGGGTACCTGGGGCGTCAGAGGGTGGCCAACGTCTTACTTGACGCCAGCGCACGAGCCACCGATACTTCTGTGCTTGCATAGTGGCCAGACCGCCACTCGTCGTTGCAAATCACCAGTACTGGCGGTCAAACACGGTCGATTGCAGCGCTCAGCGGCCTGACTCGCAGCTGGGCGTCAGCGCCTGTAAAGCTTCAGTTGTGTAAAGTTTGCTCCAGACGCGTGCGCATTTGCGTGGCTTGCTCGGGGAAGTTCTCGGCGACAGACCTGCGCAAAAAGAAAATGACTCAAAACGGTTAGGGGAGAGAAGAGTGCCAGCAGCTTGTGTGGTAGGTCTACAATGGGGTGACGAGGCCAAGGGTAAGCTCGTTGACTTGCTGGCACCAGATCACGATTGCGTCGTGCGTTATCAGGGCGGGGCCAACGCCGGACACACCGTAGTGTGTGGTTCTGAGGTGTACAAGCTGCATCACGTTCCAAGCGGCATTTTGCATGCCCAGGTTCAGAACTTTATTACGCCGGGCGTCGTCATTGAGCCGACGACACTGATTTCCGAGCTTACGCGACTTGAGGAACGCGGCATTGACCCGCGACGCAATTTGACCATCAGCGAGCGGGCACATCTGGTGATGCCTTGGCACTTGCTCGAGGACGAGCTGATGAATCGGCTGGTTGTCCATGGTGAGAATATCGGTACGACGCTGCGTGGCATCGGACCTTGCTATCGAGACAAGGTTGGCCGCAACTTTGCGATGCGGACGGTGGACTTGTTGGCGAGCGATCTACGTGAGCGAATTGCATCTATTGTCGAGGCGAAGAAAAAACTCTTGAATGGTATGGGCGGAGAGGAGCTTCAACGCAAGTTGTGTGCTGACGAGATCTTTGAAATGGCCCAAGCATGGTCCCAACAGCTCGCGCCACTAATCGGCGATACTACCAATAGACTGCTCGACGAATTGGATGCTGGCAAGCGATTGCTTATGGAGGGTGCGCAAGGATCGCTACTTGACATTGATCATGGCACTTTCCCTTTTGTAACCAGTAGCAATTCTTCCGGTGTAGGAATTAGCAGCGGCTCAGGTGTTCCTGCCAAGTGGCTCAAGCGAGTCATTGGCGTCGCCAAAGCCTATTCAACTCGCGTTGGTGGAGGCCCATTCCCAACGGAGCTCAGCTGTGATGTCGGACAGAAGATTCGCGATCTTGGACATGAATATGGCACAACTACCGGTCGACCTCGTCGTTGTGGCTGGTTTGACGCAGTGGCCGTTCGCTACACGGCGCGGCTCGGCGGAGTAGATTCCCTGGCACTGATGATGATGGACGTGCTGGCACACTTTGAAGAGATTAACGTTTGCGTAGCCTATGAGATTGACGGCCAGCGTACCAATCAGTTTCCTTGCGAGGCGTCCGCATTGAGACGCGCCATCCCGATATACGAAACGCATCGGGGCTGGCAGCAAGATGTCACAGGCGCACGTCATATGGATGACTTGCCTGAGTTGGCTCATCGTTATCTGGCCCGCGTGAGCGAGTTGGTAGGCGTGCCGATTGGAGTTGTTTCGGTCGGCCCTGATCGGGAACAGACCATTTTTACAGATCGCAAGAAGCTGACAACATTGGTTGCCTGAGCTGACAACATTGGTTGCCTGAGAAAGGGAATACATGCCTTCGCTCGCAAAATCTGAGAGCGCCGTGCTGGACGTGCCCACGCATTTGCGGCCTCAGCACGTAGCGATCATTATGGACGGTAATGGCCGGTGGGCTCAGCATCAGAATTTGCCCCGTGTCGAAGGGCATCTCCGCGGCGTTGAATCAGTTCGCAACGTAATGGATGCCTGCAATGATTTTGGCGTTCACACCCTGACGCTGTATTGTTTGAGTAGCGAGAACTGGAAGCGACCTGCCGAGGAATTGGAATTCCTCATGACGCTCTTGAAGACCTACTTAATTGGCGAGCGCGACAACTTAATCAAGCGCAACCTGCGGTTGAAAATCATTGGTCGGCGTGAGCGACTTTCACAGGACGTGCAGATGGAAATGGATCGTACCGTCGCTGCATGCGCAGGAAACGACGGAATGACGCTTTGCTTGGCCATCAACTACGGAGGCCGTAGCGAGATTGTAGATGCGACCCGTGAGCTGGCCAGGAATGTCGCAGTTGGTAAGCTCTCACCGGAGGATATTTCCGAAGCTACGATTTCAAATGCGCTCTATACTGCAGGATTGCCCGATCCAGATCTTTTGATTAGAACAAGCGGCGAAATGCGAATCAGCAATTTCTTGCTTTGGCAAATCAGCTACGCAGAAATCTATGTGACTTCTACGTTATGGCCAGAATTTGGTAGAGAGGATTTGGCGGAAGCTATTCGCGATTACGCAAATCGCGACCGTCGGTTTGGTGGGCTGCAACACGCCACTGTCGACGCGGCTGGACAATCTGCCGAAGCTGAGGATGCGTAGGTGCAGTTGCTTATTGTTATGCTGTACGCCAGCGCAAGTATTCAACAGCCGAGAAAATGTCGTGAGTCGCAAAGTGACGGCGAAACATCAGTACCTCTCGATGACGTCTAAGTGGCGAGGCTATCGAGAATACAATTGGCACATGAGTGCTGCTGACAACCTTCGGACGTGATCGCTCAATCTTGTTTTTAGCCAAATGATTACATCGACCAAGTGATTCGCTAGGAAGCCAAACGGGAGCCCCAAATCTTTGCTGCGTTATCGACTAATCTCGGCCCTGGCAATCATCAGCACAGCTCTGGTTTTTGTTTGGCTGGATGCAAGAACCGTTAGTTGTCCAGGTTTTTGGATGGTTCCTCTGGGCATCTACCTTATTTTTGGCAGCGCTTGTGAGTGCGTTTGGATGGTAGGGCGAAGCCGCTACGGCTCGATTGCCTGGCCAGCGCTACTGGGGTGTGGCGGAGTTTTCACGGCAAGTTGCGTACCTGTGTTTTGGCGTCTATCTGGTGAACCCTATCCCGACGAATGCCTGCTCGGCGCGTTGGGTTGGCCATTGGCTGCCAGTGCGATCGCGCTAGTTGGCTGCTTTGCTTGGTACCTCACGTCCTATCAGCCAGGAGCCGACTTCCTTATCCGCGCGATCCTTTCGGGCTGGATTTCAGTCTACTTTGGCATCTGCTTCGCATTCGCCGTTGCGTTGCGTTTGGTGGGTGCTCCCGCCTGGGGACTGTACCTGCTCGTCGGCATCATTGTGATTACCAAGTTCTCAGATGCAGGAGCGTACTTTGCAGGTAGAGCCTGCGGAAGAACAAAACTTTGTCCAAATGTAAGCCCCGGTAAGACGATTGAAGGGCTGATCGGCGGCATGCTCACGGCAACCGTGGTCAGTTGGATCTATTTTGCGGTTGCTGGCCCCTGGGTATTCGCTGGTGAACAGATCGAAACGTCGGTAATCGGACTTTGCATACTTGCCATCGCGCTGACAACCGCTGGTGTCATCGGCGATCTGCTGGAATCTGTTTTCAAACGAGAAATGGGTTGCAAGGATAGCGGGCGATTGCTGCCTGGACTTGGCGGGCTGTGGGACGTAACCGATTCGTTGCTTCCTTCTTCGGTCGTGGGCTATTTGGCGGTAGTAGCAGAGATAATTCAAGGACCTGGCCAATAGCGGCCAAGCTGAAATCTGGAAAGTTCTGTTATGTCAGAAGCGAACATCAACGTTACCGATCCTTCGCTGGTGCTGAGTTTGTTCGGCCCTCAGGATCAGTATCTGAAGATCATTCGCAATCACTTCGGTGTTGCCATTACGCATCGCGATGGCAAACTGAAGATCATTGGCGAGGAGGCCGCCGTCCGGCATGCAACCAACCTGATGGAAAGTTTACATTTGCGGGTTCAACAGTCAGGCGGCTTAAGCTTGCAGGACGTGGAGGGAGCGCTCGGTCAAGATCCGAACTTAACGTCGCGACCCAATGAAGGTTCAAACACAGAGCTGCCAAGTCACGCTTGTTTGGAAGTCAATCTGGCGCACAAGCAACGCAAGATCAAACCTCGCTCGTCTGGACAGGCGAACTACATTAGCGCCATACGAGAACATGATCTTACCTTTTGCCGGGGTCCCGCTGGCTGTGGCAAAACCTACCTGGCCGTCGCCTTGGCGGTCGAGGCACTTAAGAGCCGCAAAATCCGCAAAATCGTCCTAGTGCGACCAGCCGTTGAAGCTGGTGAAAGCCTGGGATTCCTACCGGGTGATCTCCAAGCCAAACTTAACCCCTACTTGAGGCCGTTGTTAGACGCTCTAAACGAAATGTTGGACTACGATCAAGTAAAGTACTTGATGGAACATGAGGTCGTGGAGGTTATTCCGTTGGCCTACATGCGAGGGCGGACCCTGAACGAAGCCTTCGTGATTCTCGACGAGGCTCAAAACACGACGACTGCCCAAATGAAAATGTTCCTAACCCGCATGGGGGAGGGAGCAAAGATGGTTGTGTCAGGAGATATTACCCAAATTGACTTGCCTGGCGGGGTAACCAGCGGATTAAGAGATGCGTGGCACCGATTGGGGGGTGTGAAGGGCATCAGTTTCGTTACCCTTGAGGCGCACGACATTGTACGCCATAAATTAGTGCAGGACATTGTGAATCGATATGAGTCGCGTCGAGCTTTAGAACGCGGGCTCGGGCAACAAGCATCCGCCGAGGACGTCAACTAGGCATACCGTTGCGTCGAGTCACCTACCAGAGGCCGCATGGCATCACCCAATACAAAACGCACACGCAGTGAGCGAGTTGCTTCGCTTCAGTTAGAGCCGACTATTTTAAAACGGTGGCTCCGCCAAGTCCTGACTGGCAAGACACTCTTGCAAGTAGTCATGAGCTTTGTTGCGGGCATATTGATCATCGTCATTCTCAAAGGTTGGCAACCTGCGTTTCCCTACCGCGAAGGCCAAGTTCCGGATAGGGATGTGGTCGCTCGGGTTTCCTTCGAGATGGTCGATGCGGGCCAAACCGAGCAGATTCGCAAGCAGCGTCGCCGCAATGTGTTGTGCTTCTACGAGAATCGCCCGCTGCTGATTACCAGCTTGGCGTCAACGATTAAGAATAAATTGGCGTCGCTACTGGACGCAACACCGTATGAACATCTGACCGCAGAGCAGCATCAGAATCTGCAAGACCTGCGTCCCGATGAAGACTCAAACGCGGCCCAGTCACCAGAAGAAGCGTTGGCCAGCATTAGAAAGCTCTTTGACGAAAAATCAAAAATCGAGGGCGGGCGGTTTGACCAAGCGCTCAAAGCCGTACTGGATCCACTTAGCGAAACCGGTGTGCTTAAGTCACTCGGCCACGATTCGGAACAGGGCAGCCAGCGGTCTATCCGCGTTTTTCCAATTGGCCTGCCCGACGATGATGTAGTCGTCGAAATAGCCAAAGTGCGTCACTCGGAAATCGTGGCAGAACTACCGCAGTTGGTCGCAGAGAAATTTCAGCAGGCCTTTCCCAACCCGGACGCGGTGGTTGTGGCCAAAATGGTCAGCGGGTTCCTGACTCGCAATTTGCCTGTGACGTTGTCGTACCAGAAAGACATGAGCGAACGAGCGAGGCGGACTGCCGAGGAGTCAGTTGAGGAGCAATTGGTTTCTTACATTCCCACAGTCAGCAAATTGGCCGAAGCTGGTAAACCGATAACGCGGGGCAATGATTTGCCGCGACTGCGAGCTGAGTACGAAGCTTGGATTGCCAATCTGACCTGGGGAGAGTCGCTCTTCCGGTTGGTTGCCTTCGCTGGGATGGTTTCGGCGATGTATTTGCTTTGTGGTCTATACATTTACTATCAGTACGACCGCACGTTGATTACAGAGCCGTCGCAACTCATGCGCCTGTTGGGAATTGTCCTCACGACCTGCTGGTTGTGTAGCTACGCTGCTCCGGATCCGTTTCGGGCTGAAGTGATACCGCTGATCTTAAGCGCGGTGACCATGACGATTACGTTTGGACGCCAAGTAGCATTGTTGATCACGACTTGCTTGTGCTTGACGATCACATTGGGATTGGGCTTGGACATAGGTGAGTTTGTGACCTTGTGTAGCGGCACGTGTGCGGCAGCGTTATTGCTAGGTCGAATTCGCACGAGGACCAAGCTGATTTATGTTGGGTTGGCAGCTGGCACCATTGTGACGTTGACGCACTTGGGCGTTGATACTGTGCTCGGAAAACTGAACACTGCGGCTGCGATCGCTGGCGGAACCGACCTCAGCTGGTTCACACTCCTCCCAGGCCTGTTCAACGAATCATTGCGTCTGGGAGGATTCACGCTGTTGGCTACGACTCTGATGTATGGCTTGCTTCCATTCATCGAACGGTTATTCGGTGTGCAAACCGATTTGAGCCTGCTCGAGCTGGGAGACGCCAGTCATCCCTTGTTGCGGCAACTTGCACAGCGCGCACCGGGGACATACAACCATTCCATCAACGTCGCTGCAATTGCCGAAGCAGCTGCCGACTCAATCGGTGCCCATGGGCTGCTAACTCGCGTAGGCGCCTATTTTCATGACATCGGTAAGATGTTCAAACCCAATTACTTTGTGGAAAACCAGGAGCGGGGCGGTAACTGTCACGATACCTTGCAACCTGCCATGAGCACACTAGTCATCATAGCGCACGTCAAGGATGGCGCTGACCTCGGTCGCCAGCATCGATTGCCCAAGCCAATCATCGATTTTATCGAACAACATCACGGCACCACGTTGGTTGAGTATTTTTATCGGGAAGCCACCAAACGCAGTCAGGCCGATCCTAACAAGGAAGAGGTATCGGAGACTTCATTCCGCTATCCCGGGCCGCGTCCCCAAACACTCGAGGCGGCGGTCTTGATGCTTGCGGACTCAGTGGAAAGTGCCAGTCGTACACTGGTTGAGCCAACATCGAGCAGGATCCAAAATCTAGTCGATCAAATCGCTATGAAAAAGCTGCTGGACGGGCAGTTTGATCAATGCGGTTTGACGCTGCAACAGTTGGATCAATTGAAGAATTCGTTGGTTAAATCGCTGACGGCGATCTATCACGGCCGCGTCAAATACTCAGGTCAGGCGGCTGAATAGCGCAATGGATCTAGGCCAAATCGAATTGGATATCGAATACTTTACCAGTGGCACCGCCGACGACTCGCAGCGTTTCCATCAAGCAGCTGCGTGGATTGCGAAGCAATACAACGTTCCTCACCTGCGGCTGAGTGTCAGTATCGTTGATGACGCGACAATCCGCGCGGTCAATCGCGATCAATTGCAACACGACTGGGCAACGGATGTCATCAGTTTCCAAATCGAGTGCACCGACAAACTCGTGGATGGCGAGGTCATTGCCAGCGCCGAAACGGCAGCACGATTGTCCAAACAAGCAGGATGGCATGCCTCCGATGAATTACTCTTGTATGTTGTCCATGGGATGTTGCATGTTGTTGGGCTCGACGACATCCAGCAGGGGGATCGTCTTCAGATGCGAAACGCCGAGAGAGATTGCTTGACTGCCCTGCAGGTAGCCAACGCGCAACAGTTGCAGCAGCACTGGCAAAACTTCCTACAATGAACGCGAGCCTTGCACGAGACACAAACTGGTCGCGGCAGGCTTTGATGCCTTCGAAAACAGCACTTATTGCGCGGGCACCATTACTGTCCGCGCTAGGTTCATACGGTCATAGTCAATGAGTCTTAGCTGGTTGGGATTGCTAATGTGCGTCTGCTGGGGACTCACCCTGGTGGGCGGCATGGGGCTCCACGTACTGGACAACTTTAATGGACGCAAGCTGGAAGCCTATTGTCGGCTGAAGCGAAAGCCGGAACGCTTTGGTCAGATATTGGATCACCACGACCAATCGTTGGTTGCCGCCCAGTACTTGTTGCTGTTCGGGTTGGTGCTTGGTTCTTTGGTGGCAGGAGCTTGGTTCTATACGTCGGGAGACGTGGAACTGCGTGAGGGCAAGCTCTGGACGAACGTTAGCACGTTCACGATCGTAGTCTGGGTAATCAGCTGGCTCATCCTGTTGACGTTGGCTGGCCTGTGGTTGCCGCGCATTGTTGTCCGGTTCAGTTCTTCGTTATTTTTGTTTCACTCTTGGCCGCTCTGGCGATTGTTGGCAGTGTTGGCGGGCCCCATTGCCGTTTTCGGTGACGTTTTTTCCTGGGTTGGTCAAAGACTAAGCGACGAACCCGAAGACGAACACTTTGAAGAAGAAATGCTGGAAGATGAAATACGCACCATGGTCACTGCAGGACAACGCGACGGGATGATTGCTGAAGGCGTTCCCGAAATGATCCAAGGTATCATGCAGCTGGACGAAGTCGAAGTCGAAGAAATCATGACTCCACGCAGCTTGGTGGATGCGATCGACGTGCATGTGCCCTGGGAATCAGTCGTTCGTCAAGTTGCCGACTGTGGTCGCACGCGTTTGCCCGTATACGAGGGAACTCTGGACAACGTGATTGGCATTCTATTCGTAAAAGACTTGATGAGCGTGATTGCCGATCCGACGATCGAACCAGGTCCGCATACTCTGAAGAGTATCCTTCGTAAACCTTGGTTTATCCCCGGAAACAAGTTGGTGGACGAGCTGCTAAGAGTCTTCCTACATAATCGAAACCATATGGCCATTGTCGTCGACGAATATCAACAGTTTGAAGGCGTAGTAACGATCGAGGATGCGTTGGAAGAGATTGTGGGTGAAATCGCAGATGAATTGGACGTCGATGAAGACAGTGAGTTAGTCTATGACGAGACTACACACCAGATTGAGGCTGAGGGCAAAGTTCAGATTGAGAGCATCGGCAAACTGCTGGGGATCGAATTGCCCGATTCCGATGACTACGACACGGTCGGCGGCTTGGTCATTCACCGATTGTCCGAAATCCCCAAGGTCGGCACCGAAGTCGAACTGAATGGAATACGGATTACCGTTTTAAAGGCCACCAACCGGCTCGTTCAGCGAGTCAAAATTGAACTGGTCAGCAATGAAAAAGCAGCGCGGCAGTGATCGGCTATGATTCATCAGGTGCCTTTTTCGTCTTGCGGCGTTTGCGTTTGCTCTTGCTGCCGCGAAGGTTAGCAACACGGTCAGCCGCACGGTTTTGTTCTCTCGGTAACCATCGCACGCGGTCGCCATATTCACGGCGGGCACGATTTACGGCGACTTGATTGTCACAGAAAATCACATCACTCGGCTGAGCCCAAGTCAAGGCAAATTCGATGGCGGCTTGCTCTGCATCGGTGGAGTTGGCCGCTTCTATCGGGTGAGATTCCGCGCGGACGTGTTCGCCGTCTTTATCAAAGGAAACGCGAACTGCGCTGATCTGCGCTCGCTTGTCCTTAATGCCCGCGTCCACGAACACGGCACAATCCAATCCCGAAGTCGGTAAAGCAGCTTTGGCCGAAGTAATCAATTCAGATAGTTCCAGTGCGCGGCGCATGGCGGTCAAGTCGCTTTCTGCGAGCTGGAAGCCGCGAATCGCATCCAGCAGCGATGCTGCTGACGAAGCTTGCTGAGCTCGTCCCGTCTGCCCTGCCAAGCAGAATTTCACGCCGTTGGCAGAATCGATCCATACATTGTGGGTTTTGCCGTCGCGTTTCACCTGGATATGATGTGGGGAACAAGCGTTCACGGCGGGCGCACCAAAGGCATCGCGTAGCAACTCGACCAAATGTGGTCCCCCAGCACACCACGGACTGCCGCTTTTAATCGTTCGCGATTCCATCAACCCAACTCACTGATCAAGCAAATAATGCAACAAAGGCTACCCATGAACAAAAACCTGCAACCGGACCAACCTGTGAAATTGACGAGCGTAAACAATGAAATCGAGGCTGGTTCGCTAATCACGGCGCTCGCTGCCGATGGAATTCTGGCAAATGCCACTGGCGGCCACACCGCTGGCTTCCGAGCTGAAGCACCAGGGCGGGTCGATATTTGGGTCCGTGGTGAGGATCTTCAGGCTGCGTTGGCTGTAATGTCACAAATTCCATCTACTAGCGCCGCAATCGACTGGTCCACAGTGGATGTTGGTGAGCCGCTGGACGAATGAGCAAGAGCACACCTATTTCGCGTCGTTGCGCCATAGGTGGACGGTTTGAAAACTGTCCCAAGCAATACTGACAATGTCCAGGTCGCCGTCCTGATCAAGGTCAAACAGTTGAGCACCCAGGTGACTTTCCTTTCCGCGATCAACTTCCTCCGCATCCCAAGTTTGGCCATTCATTTTGTTTTGCCATAGGACAATTCTCTTGTGGCCGCGATGTTCACCAGTCACGATGTCTGCCAGTCCATCGCCGTTCATATCCGCAACTGACATTGAATTCATGGCGCCCAAATCACTGGCGATTTGCCACCGGGACCAATTGTCAGCGTCTTTTCCTGGATTGCTAAACCAACATAGGGTGCTACCTGTGGCCGCATTGGTAGTTCCGGTTCCTACGACGTCAAGCTGACCATCGTGGTCGAAGTCACCCACCGAAATGCGGTCTCCTTCGGTGCCATCGACCAATCCGATCAACTGTACGTGCCAAAAGACCGAGCTGTTTCGCGCAGTATCGCCCGGATTCTTCCACCAGCCGAGTTGGTTGCTGCCTGATCCTGTACCAACCCAAGCGATGATATCATTCAGGCCATCACCGTCGATATCACCAATAGCAACGCCTTCCTCGGGTGCTTGATCGGTGATCTTGACGCTAGGCCATGGCAGCTGTTTGAGATCACTGGGAACGGACACGACGAAGATTCCTTCGCCAGTCGTCAAAACGTACTCCAGATCCCGATCGCCAAAGACGTCGCCCATTGCGAAGCCTTGGCTCCCGCCGTGCCCTGTCGCCCCAATCCCGTTGACAATCGTGTGCTCGGAAAATGAGCTGCCGCTCGCGTCATCTGCTTTCAACCAAATCAATTCGGGCAATCGTTGAGCCAAAATATCGACCCTTTGATCTCGGCCGAGATCCAGCATGAAATTGGCATCCACGTGGCTAGCGATCGTTTGTGGCAGCCAGTTGGACGTCATGTCACCGCCTGGGTTCTTGAATAGTGTTTCACCAATTGCCAAGTCCAGGTCACTATCGGCATCGGCATCTCCAGCGGCAATTCCGAAACAGCGAGTTGGCAAGCTCTTGGTCAATTCAATGTAGTGCCAATTCTGACTCTTGGGTGCAACGGATTGTTTGTATTTCGCAGCCTGATTGATCCACAAATCGACCTGCTGGCCTTGGTGGTTGGCACCAAAAAGATCAATGTCGCCGTCGCCCTCAACGTCGACCAGCCGCATACTATGCGAACCGCTGTCAGCAAGGACTACCCGCTCCCAGTTTTCACAGTCACCGCTATTTCGATAGATTTGCACCTCGTCAGGATCTTGACCTTGCTGCATCTCTGCAGTCACCACATCAACGTCTCCATCTAGATCGAAGTCCGCCGCGCCTACAAAGTGATGCACCGTCTCGACGTTCAAGGCGATTGGGTGCTCCGGCCAATCACTGGTTGCAGGGATTTCCGGGGACTCGAACCACGATATGCGATAACGTTGACCGGCCAGTTCTGAGGGGGATAGTATCACGTCCATTCGGCCATCTAAGTTTACGTCCGCGACTGCGACAAAAGTAGCCGCGTGCAACCAGCGTGGCGCGAACTGATGGAGCTGCCACTTTCCGTCCAACACGCTGCCGTCGTTCTCAAACCAGAAGGCATTGATCACAACATCGACATCAAGATCGCCATCGATGTCAGCAGCTCTCAAGCCTTCACCATTCGGACAAGCTACCTCCCGATGCTGCCAGTGGCCCTGGCCGTCATTCCGATAGAAATGCAGAGTCTTGCCACTGTGCCCGAACTCACCTTGGTCGCGTCCTACCAGATCGTAGTCTCCGTCGTTGTCCAAGTCAGCGACTTCAATGTCGTGCAAGACGATGCGATCGACAGTATGCGTCTCCCAACTTGGATTTTCTATCCAGCAGATGCTTGTCGTGGTCAGGGCGACGAT
>JAGQPR010000133.1 GCA_020426625.1 Planctomycetales bacterium | reverse complement strand
GAAGTGTCGTTTTTTTCCATCCAGAAATTACAGTGGACATCGTTCCTACCCATTATCGCCCAGCAAGAAGAAACTGCGGACAGCGCGCTTTATCACATGTACTCGTGAAGGAAACGACGTGAGTTTAGGCCAAAGCTCTTCGTTTCATTGGAGGGAAACCGATTGCCGGACCGCTGTGTCCGCAATCCTGGAATCCCAATTCTGGAATCCCAATTCTGGAATCCCAATTCTGGAATCCCAATTCTGGAATCCCAATTCTGGAATCCTGGTGTATCGCAATCCCTGGGGCCAGGCCAATTCGGTAGCAAATGACAGTCGATATAATACTACTTTCGATGCGCATTCACCCCGGCCTCAAAGAGACTGATCTTAGTCCAATGAACACTGCTTTACGCTATCAAATGTCAGAGATATTCGAATACTCACTCGATCGCTTGAAATTCGCGCGTAGCGAGGGCAATCATGAGCCCAAGCCTGAAATTCATGATACCCAGCGGTCATTGCGAAATTACCTCAGCGACCTTGAAATTGTTGGCCTTGAATTCGACAAAGAAGACAAAAGCTCGGCCCCAAAAACGGCTTATGCTATGACCGCTTGGATTGACGAGTTGTTTATTACCGAGCCATCTGCATGGCAGCTAACCTGGACCGAAAACGTGTTGGAGTGGTCTTTGTATGGCGAACGAGAAAGCGGCGGCAAATTCTGGGGCGAAGCGTTGAGTGCTTACACTGAAGGCAAATGGGAAACTCTCGAAGTTTTTTACACCTGCCATTTGATGGGATTTCGCGGAGCCTTTGAACCGGCGCCTTGGCGTACTGTAGTAAGTGGTATTCAGGACCTCGAAACATGGTGCGAGCGGATCGGGCTAGTACTTCAACGACAGCGCGCATCTTGAGAGTACGAAAGCTGTGAGAATCGCAATTTTGGCATCGTCCAAAGATTAGCGTCCATTTTGTTCTGGCACTCCCGGCCCCAGTAGATATCCCTTGCAGAGAACTTGAGTGAGGGAAAAAGAGCGGAACCTGAATTGGATCGACGATGCTTAGCTCATGTTACAGTAGTTTAGATGGTCTCACGCGATAGGGATGATTCGATGACCAATCTGCGCAAGAAATTCAACGCCAAGCAAACTTGGAAGGATGCGACGGAACATCTTAGTGACTTGAGCATTCCTCTGTTTTTGGTATCGACGGATGAACCTCTTTCGCTTCCTTGGAAGATATTGGGGCCCAACGATGGTGAAGCTGCAGTACCTGAGAAATTCAATCCGCTGCTCCTGAGGGAAGTACGCATCGCTGACAAGCCAGCTTTGGTTTTCCTGTGTGACGGAAGCAACGAGAATCTCTCCCAAATGATCGGGTTTATTGTCAAGCAACGCAAGGACGTAGCGCCTGTCAATGGCTTGCTCCTGACTTGGACCCATCGCATCGACTCCAAGAAATCGAAGTCCACTGAGGACAAGCTGGACCTAATACTGTCAGTCTTAAGCGAGTTTGGGATAGTTTGTCCAACTTTACTCGCGGTTGACGGTCACACAGCTTTTCGCAGCTTTCCTTTTTCTCAAGGGATCTGTGGCCCAGCATGCCCAATGGAGTTTGATGTTGGCGCAGAGGAAATTGTCGAACGGATAGAGCAGCGGTTGCAAGCATTTTTCTCGAAGGAGATCGAACGGCTCAGCTGGGAAAACATGCTCTACCCTTTTGACCAAGCCAGAGTGACAGCTAATGTCGATCACCAAGTCCGATCTCGCAATTTTCAATTTTTCCGTTTTCCCATCGAAGCAGCTGCATTCGGTGACAGATATTTCCGCCGTTTTGCCAATTTCCTGGGACAACTCGGCCGTCAGCAATTGGTGCCTGGAAAATTTTGTGCCTACCCGGAGAATCGACCCCGCGATGGTAGCTATTCCCTACATGCTGAGCTCTACCTGTTGAATGGAGAAACGGATTTTCACGGCGCTTTGTCGAGACTTTACGAGCTGAAACATACGGCACTGTGGCGCAAACCGGTGGGTCTTGTGCTTACCTCGGTGTTCGCTTGTGTACTGGTAACGTTGCTGCTCGGAACGATCTTCGCTTGGTGGATTGACCTGAAGCGCGATGCTTATGCAGACACGAGTGAAAAAGATACTCAAGCTTATCTTTTGCAGCTAGAGAATGCGCTCGACACCGATCACTCGACGGTGGTCATCAATGATCAGCCGCCTCAGGCGAGTACGTCCGAAGAGATGAGCCGAGCAGCCATCGTTGTCGACGTCAATCGCGAGTTGGATGGTAAGGTGACGTTTGAAGTGCAACCAACGAAACATCGAAACCGGCTGCCCCGCGTCGTTGCCTACGACTATCAAGACAAGGTTTTACGTTTCGAGTATCCGCAATTCCGGGCTGGCTATGAATACTCGCCTATCAAATCGTGGACGCGATACGGTCAGGGCGCATGGACATACGGAGTGAATCAACGGCACGAATGGGTAACTGTAGAAATCCCCACTATCTACCCGAAAGAACATGTCCCCATCATTTCAAGGATACCCCATACGGAATGGTTGGTTCGCTTTCGGTCGCACATCAATGAGAACAACGGCCAAATTCCTGACAATGCTGCTGGCGTCGATGCATCGAGCGGCATGGAACCAGAATTGGGCGTCGATTCGCCCATTCCTGCTGAATTGATCCCGTTCCTGAAGAAGGAAACCACGGTTCGCAGCCATGTTGAAGCGATGATTGGAGCCGCCGATCCAAATAATGAAACGGAGGATGAAATCTATCACAGAATGATTCACGCGGGCATCTTGCCCATCGTGCAGAAGCAGACCAAGGCGGTTACTCACGATATCGCCTTTAGTCTCGAGCAATGGTCAACGCCGGTATTTAGAACTGATCGTCGGGGAAGTATCTCATCGGGGGTGATTCAATTGACGTTGCAACCGGCGACTGTTGCCGGAATTGAATTGGTTCTGAGCATTCCGGATGAAGACCTTGATCCGCGCAATTGGTCGAAAAACGCGGAAGAGAAAATTGTCGAGGTAGCCCGCTCCACAGACATCACTGAGTTGGAGAGTTTGTGGTCAGCTCAACAATACGATCTTTTTTTCAAGCTATACCCGAGATTGCTCGGCTATGGTCGCGATCTGCAGGACCCAGCGGAAGCGATCTTGAAATTCTTCAGCAATAAAATCGCTAGTAGCCAAGACGATCCAATGGGCCTAACGGCTTTGGAGAATCAAATTCTCTACAACGCTAACAAAACGGCAAACTACCATTACACCTACGCTTATTGCTATTATCTTCTATGCTGTATGGAGTTCTATCAGCTAGCGGAGAAGTACTCGTATGACTTGACGAGCGAGTCAGACACGGTGAAGAGTCGTCGTTTGTTGGAGATCAAAGGCAGTCTTCTTAAAGCGATTGCCCGAGGTATCAATAGACTTTCAGACGTGGCCGAAAAGGGAAACGGCGGAGTGCGACATCTAACACCAGACGGGTCTAAAGATCGCTCTGCGTCGGTAATTGTCTTCTATACGCTGTGGAAACTGTTGGCCGCATACGAGGGAAATCGCTTGCCAGCAGAATTGGTTCCCGGCGAAGATACAGGACTGCCCGGCGAAGATACCGGCCTTCGCGGCGCGATGGAACGTCTCGTAGGCTCGTCGCGCAGTTCTTCGAAGAAAACGCTGGAATTGCTATCCAACTTCATCGTCGGGCAGGAACAACAAGTATTGGGCGACAAGATCGTTCAAGCTGGTTCAAACCAGGTGAGTATCTTGGCCGTTGCCTACAGTGAGGACTCAACAAACCACCGTGAATGGCTGTACGGCGGATATCTGATGACCCGGTTTTGGATGGACGATGCTGGTACACGACTGAATCGTAGGGATGCAACTGCGATACATGAGTGGGAACGACTGCTTTCAGCTGAGATCTGTAGCTTTTGGCAGCACTACGATGAAGGCAAGAAGATGACGAAGGACGCGTACGACTTCTGGTACAACTTGATGTATTTGTCGCGTCTATTTGAGGTCGCCCTAAATGAATTGGGCGCAGATGCAATCCATGACAATAATCAGCTGCGCGGACTCTTTGGACAACTACAAGATGTGCTGCTTAGCAATCTGACACTCGATTCGTATCAAAAAGTTGAGAAGCTTGGCTATCCGCGGGAGTTCTTTCTGATCTCCGCAGAGACATTGCTGGAAGCTCAGTCTATGCTTCGCCTGCCTGCCGTAACTCAGTGAAACGAACATGATGGAAATGCATGATGAAGACGTGGTTTAGAATCGATACGGAGAGCTGGAAGGGTAGTCTGCTTTTGGCAGCGGCAATCCAACTGTTGGTTTACATTCTGCTTATCGTTGTAACAGGTGCCGTCATTTTCTTCATTCTTGGCTCCGAACAGCTGCAAGAATATTCGATTAGCTTTACCCGGCCATTTCGGCTTACCGTTGTTCTACTGACTTCGACGGTTGGTTGCTTAGCCCTTTTCTGCGGCATTCGCCTGTGGGCGGAAAACCGCGTGCTGGCGATAGCCAGCTTTGCTGGCTTCCTCACCGCCCTCGCGGTGTGTTTTTCGTGGGAATTCGCTGCACTTCTAGATTGGCTCCGCCAAAGACCAATTGCAGGTCCCGTTGCGTCAATACTACCGCAACTGGCTCTTGCCACAATTTGTATCTGGTGCTTGGTCCCAACTTCATTCTTGGGAACTTCCGATGGAACGCGACAGCGATGGTATCTCCTGCTGGTCGCGTCAGGCTTTTTCATTTTTCGATTTCTTCTGGCTTGCTTAGCGTGGTTCATTGCCTCGTTCTACTTTTACTCACCGCGCGGAGAACTTATTCGTGGCTCCAACGACCGCCTACTTCTGGAATCGTCGATCGAAATCCAGGGCCCGGCAGGAGAGAAATGGAAGATAGTTGCGGGCGACCTGGACGGACCAATCGTCGAGGCGACAAGCTTGGTACAAACTCTCAGGTATGCATTTGTGGAAGGTGTCCCAACAGCGGATTCAATCACCTATGCAGCATTCGTCAATTCCTTTCTGGATCGGTTGCATGAGCCGAAGGATGCCACTGAGAGAAACGGAGCAAGCCGCCTGGCCATCGAGCAGGAACAACGGTTGATCGATGCCTTACGACTCAACAACGATTACTTTCGGGCTGTCTCCAACCATGTCGAGCAAGAAACAAGCGTACAAAGGCGACTGCTGCTAATCGTGGACGCAATCGCGGGTAGGTCGTATGGGATTCATTTGACAATCTATTTACTCTTCGCTTACGCGGTGCTGCTGCTGAGGATACCTCCCGTTCATGAATCAAAAACCCCGCTCCAACAAATTAGCATCGCCACTGACAATGGCTTGCCAGAGAAGATTACATTTCTAAAGGATGCTATCGTACAACTCGGTTTCGTGGGCACTCTCCTGGGACTCAGTCAAGCCATTGTAGAGCTCGGCAAACGAGACATCGTGCGGGAAATCTTGGAACAGCCGGGGCTTTCACCGTCGTTGGCCGCTAACCTTGGTCTCGCCTTCAACACGACTTTGGTAGCTCTGCTGCTCAGTGTTTTGCTGGGACTGATCTTTGCAGTACTAGCCTCGAGTTCTCCCTATCATCGCTTGCTAGCTGCCCAATTGCGCAATTCCCCCTGCGACCCCTCAAGTGCTACCAAGGACAAGTCCGGAGATGCGTAATCTGTCACTCTTGGATGTGGTTTGCTCTGCGCTACTGGTTATGGTGATCGTCTACCACCTTCAAGCCAATACTTCGCGACTGCCCCATCGCCAAGGCAAGACATTGTTAGTTACGGTTGTCACCGACAATCCTATTGCCAGCGACAGCTTGGATTCGGCGAATCAACTGTCTTTGGCCATTGAACATGCGATTCCAAGTCGCGGTCGGAGCCAGGTTTTCAATTTTTCCATGGCTGACGGACAGTTTGATGGCAAATCGCACCAGCTGTTGGGCGACGTATTTGTCCGTATACCGCAACTCGGCGACATGCCGCTACCGCAGCGGCATATTCCATTGGAAATTTACGGCGATGCACCTCCGGGAACCAGATTTCAGATTTCCATTCTTCAGCCCAGCATCTATACGCATCCAGCAAACGAGCTGAAAATGCTAAAAGAAAGTCTGCTCGCTGTGCTCGGCGGAATCGATGCACAATATGGGCGGAACTCCTATCGGGGATTGCGGGATTCCAATGAACAGGCGATCGCCAACTTCGGATCACTTAATAGGCAAGAGTGGATCGAGCAGAATTCGCAACTCTTGCATGCAGAACACATTCCCGGCGCTCGCCGGCCCAAACAATCCAGTCAACCCGAGCAATCCAGCCAACCGCTGCCCATCGCCAACTTCGCCAGCCTGCAAACAATCTATGTACGTTTGTTGAAACGAGCTTATGATCAGGCAAAATGGCGCCCTGCGACGGACCTGGTGCAGAACGTGATCTTGAATGCAGCTATTGCCAAGCACGCTGGCGGAGAGAAGCTCTCGCTGGCTGATGTAAGCAGTCTGTATGATTCTGCACTGCATGAAAACTCGGCTGATCCAATGGCCTCGTCGCGCGGTCGTTTTCCTAACGCGCGAGCCGTTTTTGGACATCTCTTTCACTATTTGCGGAGCGCGAGCAATCCAGCGACTGGGGCAATGGAGCAACAGTTACTCGCAGGATTAGATGAACTTGACCTTAGAGAGAGAACACGTTGGTCCACAGGATGGGACTTTGATCGTGACGGCGTTGCCCAAAGCTATGAAATTGAATCGGAGTCGTTTTTTGACGAGTTGCTTGAATTTGTCCATTCTCAAAAGGAGTCTCCTGACCAGTGGCGATTGAGGGCCTTGGGACACGGGCAGCTGTTCTTTGCAACGGCCAATCTTAAATTGATCAAGCAACAAATGAATGCCACGATGCTCTATGGCAGCATACTCAGTTCTTTCGTCGTCCAGGGAGAACCTCAGGAAGACAATCTAGTTTTGTTTGACCTACAAATTCACCTACACAATTGAGACGATCGTCGCATGGAACGATCACTACTTCCCTTCTTGGATTTGATGTTCGGATTCGTCGGTGTCATGCTGATCATGGTCGCCATCTCGAACTCCGACGACGGTTCGAGCAAAATCCTCGAAGAGTATCACTACTGCTTTGTCTGTCTGGAATGTGAGTCCACCAGCGAACTGGATTGGGTTCCAGAGCCACAAGCGAATTTATGGTCGTGCGAATCGAAGCAATTCAAACCGCGAATTGCTCGGCGCGGCGCCAAGAAGTTTGATTTGATGTTTTTTGTCAATTCACGCAGCAACAACAGCATCAGCGTACTAGACGAAGCTATCGGCGCCGATCTCAGGTTCATTGAGGTTAAGATGGACCCATCCATTCTGAGCGACATGCAGATCACAGCATGTCGAGCCTTCGGCGACCTGGAACCGATCAAGGGTCTGGAGATTGCCTCTCGCGAATTGCTCGATAGTGACTACTCCAGCAGCGCTTGGCTATCTTCCTTTGGAGCTCAGCTGCAGAGGATCTGCAATTCAGCAACCAATGGATTTCGCTTCAATTTCAACTAGACACACTCCAAGAGTGTCATTCTGTTCTCACGCGATTATGCAACGCAACGATTCGTGAAAGAAGTAGCAGTTGTGTCCTACCAAAACCCAAAGATCGGACCTAAGCTAAGGGAACGCCTTTTGGCACTTGGTGAGATCCTACTGGGTCCCTACTTCACTGCGTTTGTAGCACATTTTTTCGCGTGGAAGCTACTGGGTGAGTAGCTGTTTACCCTATCGTCTCCAGCGTGACGAGTTGCACTGTCATTTGGGTTGAGAAACAGCTGGTCCAGCAAGTTATCTCGCTCGCAGGCCGGTTAAAGCACACCACCCGGAATCTGTAGAAAGGAATCGGGGCTGGCCAGTGCAGCGTTAAAAGCTGCTTGCTCCTTAGTCAGTAAAGCAGGGATTATGGCATTGTGCACGCGAGTTACTACAGAGTTTCCGTTTCGATCCTGGTCAGGCAGGGTTTGGACTATCTCCAAAAAAGCTTCGGGCTCTACAGCCAGTACCGCCTTTAGAAAGTCACCGGCGTAGCCAATCTGAACGTCCATGGCGATTTCCAAGTACATTTCGCGGGCCTTCTGGGGCGCGAATGGTGCCACGGCAGCTATTGCGGAGTAATAAAACTGAGGCTGCGTTTTTGTGCGCAAGTTCTTCGCTACCGAGATCGTTATCTCGACACATTGGTCGACCTGCTCCGGGCAGGTCGGTTGTACGATGAATAACCCCAGGCCTGCCACGCATGCTGGCGACGCGGCCAGTTGAATCAGTTCATTCGAATTCTTGGACGAAATGACCTTCATCTCTTCATAGCACTCCTTCGCCAACTTTCTTGCTGCCTGTGGATCTAATTTGGCAATGGCCGGGACGATTGTCAGCTTTGCCCAGATCCGGGTCATTTCATCAGGAGCTTGGTCCGCCCACTTGAGTGCCAGCTCTATGTCAAGCTGCGCGACTAGACCCAGTTGCGAAGCGCCCATTATTCGTTCATACGTTTGCGCCCCAAAATTGTATCGTTTGGCCTGAGCGAGCTTGCTCCGTTTCCCATCGTCAGAAAGCTGATCGTTTCTTAGAATCGTTGTTCCAAGAAGATGCGCGTCCAAGTCCTGGAAATCCGTTTCAAAGCCTTCGACTCCTTCGCCTGCAAACGGCATGAGGATTGCCAAGTAGGCAGCTCGATTGTGCGTATCAACGCTTTTCAAAAACTCTGAGTGTTTTCCAGAATCGAAATACTCGGCAATCTGCTTGCGAACCCTCTGCTGAACTTTCACGTCCTTGGAATGTTTAGCCAGTTCATGCAACGATTCAAACATGATCGGGTGAACCTCGCCGCTGCCGTCACCACCGCTAGCCAGCCCCCAGGTTATTATTTGGCTTCGCAGATCCGCCCGGTCCTCGGGAAGGGATTCTATAGCCGTTAAGGCCGCAGAGGCACGCATGAACATGGCAGCCTCGATCAGTTGTCGAACGGTATTCCTAGGAAGCTCCGATGCATGCTTCATAAGAGCCATGATCGCATTGTTATCGTACAAAACCTCTTTGTTGGGGTTGGGGTTCTCGAGAATAAACTGCGCTGTCCAGGCAGGATCGATATCCGCATAGAATTGCAAGAAATTTGGATACTTTTGGCGGACTTCGGTCGCATCTTCTTCTGCTTTGGCTCGGCTCGGCTCGAGCATCCCTCGAACCAACGCAACACGTGTCTCATATGTCATGCCGGTCGGCAATGCCTGAGCAACAACCCTTGAGGTGAGAGAAATAGAAACCCACAACAGGCTCAGAGTAAGCAACCGAAGATTGGCTAGCGCAGTTTCTAGATTGTGCACTTAGTGATCCTCAAATTTTTCCGTCGGATATTGCAAGAACCGTGGCTGTGACACCATTTCCCAAAACTGTTGCTCGCTGGCCACCATCGCTTGCGCAATCGCTTCGATTCCCCTAACATTGGGCCCGGTAAAGGGCAGCTCCTCCAAGAAAGCAACGAGTGATTCGGGCTTCTGTAAAATAATTTGGTTGATGGCATCCTTTGCAGCAAACTGCCCGCTTGTTCGAATAGCCGGTCCAATTGCTTGAGCGAGCGCGAAAGCCAGTTCCTCGTCGTAGCGAGCTACGGCTGCGGCTACGCCCTCCATTCGCAAGCTGAACGTTTCCCCTCCGTCGGACCAGCGTGTGTGTGGGACTGCACTCCAAACACTTTGCCATATCATGGATTCAAGACTTGCTGGCGAAAGCTCCTCCGCGATGGGCAGCAGTCCAGCCAAGATCTCTCCGGGACTTATGAAAGTTCTCAGCTGGGCTGCAGTGGCAGACTCGATTTCTCCAACCGCATCGCTCAGAGCCTTTCTCGCCAAATCTGGATGCGTGTCGCTCAGTTGCCTAGCGATCATGCCCAGCGCCCAGGCACGATGCTTCGCTTCCGCGATGATCTGCACATTTTCGAAAGCCGCTTCAGGGTAATTCTTGGCAAGCCTATAGATGGCGCGCGTCGTATACGGATAGCCGATCAAACGCCCTTTATCCAGTTCGCTCAGCAGTTCAAACACCAACTTGGGATCTTGGGCATGGAATGCCAAGCGTCCAATGGCTCGGGCCTTTTCGTTGGTATCAATGCCCTGGATTAGCTCCTTGGCAACGTCCGGTTGCTCGTTGACGATCAATGCTGCGAACAGACTTCTGGGAAATCCACTCCAACCTCCGGC
Source organism: Planctomycetales bacterium (assembly GCA_020426625.1). Taxonomy (GTDB): domain Bacteria; phylum Planctomycetota; class Planctomycetia; order Pirellulales; family Pirellulaceae; genus Aureliella. The sequence continues at coordinate 6,573 of JAGQPR010000133.1, read as the reverse complement.
GGGCAGTTTTTGAACTTCTTCCAGGTGCCTTTCGGCGATCGCCCGAGCTTTGTACTCTGCGCCACACTGGATATAGTGCTCTGCTAGTACAGCCCAACTTGCCAACCGAAGTGCGGGTTGATCGATTGATCGTATCGCGTCCGCAAATTGAAGTTCTAGCGTACTTGCAATGGGGCTCTCTGGTGGGAGTGAATTCAACAACTGGGATATCATCATGCTTCTCTGCATGGGATCTTTGAATGCATCCAGTTGCTCCAAAGCGGCAGTTGGATTGGAGCTTGCAAGTCTTCGAATCGCTGCTTGTCGGCCCATGCCCGCTGAGTTTTCGTCGACCGAATTGCTATCCAGATACTCCGTTAACTGCACCGGAACCATGTGTCCCAAGAATTGAAATGCATAAGGAGCAAGATCCGTTCGCCGCGTTGCTTTGACTTCTGCCCAGCATTTGGATTCGACGATCGCTCGCAATCGCGTTTTCAATTCGAGATCCAAAGGGTAAGCCTGGGTTTGGTATCGCTCTCCGTTAGGCTCTCCAATGCGGCGCAGCGAAAGCACGCGTTTCGCATTCGTTGAGTCGCCGAGTACGAGTCCCGTGTATTGGAATCCTTCCGCACGGATCACCAGTACACCAAGACTTGATTGCGTGCTTACCAATTCTGCCTGAGGCGTAAGTTTCTCAGCCTGTCCATCGTGGATCCAATAGACTTCCGCGTTTGAAATTGGATTCCCCTGAATATCCTGAAGCAATATGTCAGCGGAGCGGGCAATGGGACAAAGGGAAAAGAGCAACAGCAAGACTGACGCTCGCAGCAACGGCAGTCGATAAACTATCAACTTCACTGGGTTAGTCCTCGTTCGTTAGACGTATATCCAGATCTTGCTCAATCTTCCCAAGGATAGGACCGGTATCGATTGAAGCACGAACACGCAATTGCTTCGGAAGGGAGGTGCCAACTTGCCCCACGGGCAAACTCGTCATGCGACCTCATCCGAAACCAGACGAACAAGTCGCGTGAGGCCAGACCGGCAACTTTGAGCTCGATTCGGACGAAACAAGTTCAAAACGGGCGGCGACTCCTTGGTCCCAACCGTTGGATTTCGCCGCGTCTTCGCATTTCAATTCGGTCACCATGAGGCCATTGTGACTGACCAGCGAGGGCTGTATCGAGCGGCTTCCATCGCTGCTCGGCGGGTTGTTCGAATCGACTCTAAAGTGGAGCGAAGTCAAAAGTGGGACTTCTAAACGGGCGTTGGCTTGAACTTGAAACCAGCTTTGATCACTACTACTGGCCAACGTCATCCGCCATTCGGTGCCATCCTCGTCGTGGGCAACTAGGACAAGATGTTCGATAGCATATCTACCAGCTGGTACGCGAACTAGCAGATCCTCTGCGCGGATGGCGATGAGGTGACCGCTCTCATCGCGAAGACTCCCCTGAAGAGACCTCAGGCCTGCTTGCGCATCCGCAAGGGCGAACTGGAAATCGATTTCTCCGAAGTCCTTTACCAGCTGTAACTTGAGCTCGTGCCCCAAGCGATCTGAGAACATCGAATAGCTTTGCCCAGACAACTCTAGAACAGGACGAACCGAAAATCTTTCGGACAGTTCGTCGAAATCATCATTACCGTCCAAATCAACACTGATTTGATCACTAGAATCCGTCGGAATGCCGTTCCCATCTTTATCATATCTTCGAAATGCGACCGCACGACCACTGACGTCAACTTGCCCTTGGAAGAAGCCAAGCGTGTTAATGCGTAGACGGCTTCCTGCGCTCATGGGCGTAATAGCAATCTGTCGTTTTGCTCGATACGTCCGGTTCTCAATGTCGCGAACTTCCACGTCCAGTTCTGTAACCCAAGCCTTGCCAAGCACCGGTTTAGCAAGTAGTTCCTTTGAATCAAGAATTCGATCTCGGTTTCGATCGAGATAAATTCTATGGGATTCATCGGTACCGACGAGCATCAGTGCCACACTGGTGGACTCAAAATCTCCGAATTGCCATTGAGTGAACCTTGCTTCGTCTGTCGGAAGACCAGCGGACAACGTCAAATCCTCCGGCTTGCGTTGCTGGAGCTCAAGGACTCTTCCGCCGACCATCACGCCGAAGGGATCAACTTTCTTCGGATCCACTTGAATCCAGGTGGCTGCGTCAGAATCCACAACCTGGAATACTGGAGCTTGGTTGCCAGCTTGAGGCGTCGGAGCGTCATTAGGATTTGCAAAAAACAGAACCGACAATAGACCAGCGAGTACCAGTCCAGTGGACGTTCCCAGAACTGGCAGAACTCGATCGGTACTGGAAACACTTGGCTTCTCAAGGAGAAGTGCCGAAACTCGAGCCTGGAATCCGCTAGCGAATGAACCGGTAAATCCCAGTGCAAATGGACTAGATGTCGGCCGGGCTTCCAGGACGGACAACAGGGTTTTTGCATATTCGATGCGCGAGTGAGATTGCACGACTGCCTCATCGCAACATCTCTCTCTGAGTCCCGACACCTCGCGACTCAAACTCCAAACCGAAGGGTGGAAGAAAAGTAGCGACTCGACCAGCCTCTGCAGCAACTGAGTCAGGGGATCCCATCGATGGATGTGTGCCAATTCATGTATTAGGACCTGTTCTATTTGCACAGGTGTCAAACCGGTGAGAACAGTTGTGTTGAGTAAAACGGTGGGCCGCAGCACGCCAATCACGATGGCGACCCCCTTGCCCTGATAGGCTCCAAGTCGAAGGTTTAAGCTTCTTCCGAACTGAGAAGCCGCCCGACGAGCAATCTTGCGAATCGATTCGGGAAAGTGATTCTGGTGCTCGGGCCGTTGAACCGTACTGACCAAACGCCAGTGGCTGGCAAGGGCCGAGAGAATCCGGCACAACATGAACGCAAGCCCGACCAGATAAGCGCAAGCAACACAAACTGACAGAACTACTTCCCACTGAATCTCGGCGGATAGAGCGGTTGGATTGATAGCACCGGAAGCTCCTGAAATTGCTGTATCTGATTGCAAGCTGTCCTTCGATCCTAATGCCGACAATTGGCGAGTTTGATCATCAGCCTGCGGTGGAGCACCGTCGGAATCTGCCCCGCTCAATTCATGCCTGTAAGTGACCGACTGGCGGAGTTCTCGTTCCGCATAGATTTTCGAGATCGCTACCAGCGGAATCCGTCCCGTCTCGACGTAGGATTCGGAGGCACACAAAATGGCATCAGGGCGAGCCGCTCGAGTCGAAATCAAGAAAGCGTTGGCCAGCGGGATTACACCCATCATCAATAGTGTTCCCATAGCCAAGCGGAATTGAAAATGAATCGAACTCCGTACCAAGACTTGAGATAGTGCGTTGTAGACCAACCACAGCAGTCCGCATTGCCAGGTCGCATGAAGAATCGACAAAACAATTAGCCAGCAATGCACTGGATTCAAGGGTAACCAATCAATTGTCGAGCTCACAATTTCTGCTCCCGAACTTTGCGATTGATCAAGTTCCTTAGTTCAACCAATTCATCCGCGGTCAATTCTTCCTGGTCGAGTAGATTCAGCATCATGTGTTTTGCGGAACCGTCAAAGAGGCGATTCACCATGTCCCCGACCATGATCTGTGAAACATCTGATTCGGACACTATCGGCCAGAATTCGTAGATCTTGCCGAGCTTCCTCTTTTTCACGTAGCCCTTTTCCACCATGATGTTCAGGATGGTGATGACAGAGGTGTGCGCGCTACTGCGGCCGCCATCAGCAAGACCTTTGCGAATTGAGCTGACTGTCTGCGGAGAATCGGTCCACAGCAGCTTGAGGATTTCTAGTTCGAATTCAGTTGGATGATTGCTGGCGTTTCTTGGCATACTAGTAGCGTCAGAGTATGTCGATTTCCTACAAAGGATGTCGGTTGCGGCTCATACTGTTTTTCTAATTAATTAGAACTCAAGATGCAACCGGTTTATCTAATGAATTAGAAAATGGCAGGATATTTTCCTGGGATCAAGACAGAGGAACCGGAAAAAGCTTACACCAATCCCCACTTTATTCTCAGAAACTTCACCCGCCAGCCTGCAGTGTCCACGCTTCATCCGCCCCCCGCCAGCCTGCAGTGTCCACGCTTCATCCGCCCGCTTCATCCCCATCGGCGATCGAGGCCTGACCACCACTGAAGATTCTGCTGGTTGGACAAGTGCATATCCGGCAGACACTCAAGCGATCAGAGTACACGAACATCGTCAATCGCATCAGTGTCCGCTACCAGCTCAGGCCGATGACCAAGGAGCAGACTCGCCAGTACATCGACTACCAAGTCGCACACCATGGTGGCGATCCCAAAATCTTTGACGAGTCCGTCAAGGATCACATCCACGAGTTCACCGGAGGCAATCCACGCGGAATCAACAACGCAGCTATCGCCTGCCTGCTGTACGCCACGTCGAAGCGCTCCCTACGAATTGACGAAGCCGCCTTCCGCCAAGCCTCAGCCGAACTTCATTGGAACTAAGAAGCCATCGCATGTACCAACGAACGATCATTACACGTGACTATCTACGACGGCTTCGCAACGAGATCGACTTCAACCACTCGAAAATGTCGAACCGGAGAGCGATGACCCACGGAGCGAAATTGTCATTCGTCATGTACCTGCCAAACTTGGCTAGCCAGGCTATCGCATCTGCTTGTGCTGCGACCAAGAGCTCGACTCGCTGGGACCAGGAAATCGACTGTGCCAGGAAGCACTTCGTGGAAAAATTCGCTGCCCGGTTTCGTGAACGTGGTTCGCGGCGTTAAACGCCACAACGGCGAGGTGATCGCGTGAAGCCAATCGCACTAAGGCAGCCAGTTTTCAAATCGCAATCCAGGCACCTTTTCATAGTCACGGGAATTCGCGGTCAACAGCAGAGCATCGTTCACCAGTGCGATCGAAGCGATCTTCAAATCCGAGGAACCGACCGAACGACACACTTTGCGAAGTGCATCAAACTGCTTTGCTGGCTCGTCACCGAAGTCAGCAAATTTCCATTGGCCGAAAAAACGAAATGTTGAAGAAAGGCGAGCATAGTACTTTGGTTGCTCGGTGGTCGTTCTGCATTGACCAAGACGGCTGATGATTCCGCGAGCCTGCTCTTCAAGCGTAATTGCAGTCACTCCAATCCAATCATCGGAGGCGTCAACGAGTCGTTGACGCAATCGTTCTGCCGGTTCGCCGTCCCACTGCAATATAGACACATGATCGGTGTCCAGAATAATCATTCGTTCTTACCAGTATCGGCGCGAGCTTCCTCGCGTTCTCGCTCACGCGCAGCTTTAACATCGTCCAGGACTTCTTTCATCACTGGATCACCACGAAACATACCAACCGTTTTCTGCCAATCGTCTCGGCCGGGTTCCGCGCTTGGTCCAAACACAGCTTTCTCGAGCCTCTGTACTCGCTCTTCAATCGTACTCATAGTTTGCCTCCTTGTGGCACTTGCTACGCCGTTAGTTTACCAAGCCGGAGGCGACAAGTGAAGCTGCGAAGCTACCAACAAAATGCCGTCGACGCCATTTATGATCACTTGCGAAACCGCGACGACAACCCCATCGCGGTTTTGCCCACTGGTGCTGGCAAGAGTCTGGTACTCGCCAAGATCGCTTCCGATGCGGTCACTCAGTGGAACGGCCGCATACTGATCTTGGCCCACGTCAAAGACGTTGCTCGAACAGAATTCCGATAACCTGAGTTCGCGATAAGCGACCTCAACAGAAGTTAACACTCGCCAGACTGCTGTGTCCGCGTTTCCACGTGCGGACTGCTGTGTCCGCGTTTCCACGTGTCCCGTTTCCACGTGCGTTTCCACGGTTCGAGCGAATGCAGAAGATGTTGCCGGACGCGGAAATCTCAAACTAACCACCCGGCGATCATGTGGTTCTGAGGTGAGCGTTCTGTGAAGTGCATCTTGCAAGGTGGTTTAAGCGGCACTCTAAGAACATTAAGAACAGTTCGCCCGAACGATTGTCGAGAAGATATGCTCGTTTGGTCACCGAACGCTCACTCTTGAAACACGTCTTTGGAACCCCATGGGTACGAAGAGTCGCAGCTGCTGCTGCCCCTGGAATGTCCAGTATCTTCGGCTGGTCTATTCCGTCGGCAAGTACTCCAGTTCCATCAGAAAACCGGACACCTCGGTGGTCTTGAACTCCGTGGGAAATGCCTTGGCGTCGGGGAGACCAAGACACATGACCAGTACGTTCTGGCTGCGTTTAAGAATCCCTAGTTGCTTGCTCCCGCGTAGTTTGGGCTCTGGGCCGAGGTATTCAAGCGTGATACGAAGGGGCTTCTGCGAACGATCCAATGAGTACTTGAAAACCGACTGCTTCCCTGCCCTGCGATCATGCAAATTCACTTTACCTTCGGGCTTAAAAATCCAGGTCCACGGCAGCTCGACGGGCTTGCCTGAAGCTTCGCACTTGGTGACGCCCCAGGCGCCTTCGATTGAAGTTATGGACGACTGGCGATCGCCTTCATCCGCACATGCAACCATTGGGGCCATGCAAGTCACAACTGCACTTTAGGCGAAGAATTTTACAACTCTTAAGAATTGATATTTGAAGAA
>JAGQPR010000132.1 GCA_020426625.1 Planctomycetales bacterium | reverse complement strand
ATACCAGCTTCGGTGGTGGCGACGGGATCGTCGTGACATCGTTGAGTGGTAACGACGACTTCATCAGCAGCGTCACCGTTCAGGCGGACGGTAAGATCCTGGTGACCGGGCGACTCAACGCGTTCAACCCCAGTGCTGATACCGTGCTGGTACGATACAACGCAGATGGCAGCCTAGACACCAGCTTCGGCGGTGGTGACGGCATTGTCACAACAACAATCAGCGCCAATATTGACTATGGCGCCGACGTGACTGTGCAGTCTGACGGGAAAATCCTGGTATCAGGCCTCAGCTACAACGGGAGCAACTACGATTTTGCATTGAGCCGTTACAACACCGACGGCAGTCTGGATACAACGTTTGATAGCGACGGTATCGTCACGACGGACTTCAGTTCCTCGGCAGACTACGGCAACAAAGTCAGCCTCCAGTCCGATGGCAAAATACTCGTGTCGGGCTACTCCACTGCCGCCGGTCTGTTTGACTTCGCGCTGGTGCGGTACAACACCGACGGCAGCCTGGATACCACGTTTGATGGCGACGGCCGTGTCATCACTCCCGTTGGTCCAGGCCAGGATTATGTCCAGGACATGACTCTCCAGTCCGATGGCAAAATTCTGGTGACTGGATACGTCAATAATGGCAGCAACCAGGACTTTGCGTTGGTGCGTTACAACACTGACGGCAGTCTGGATACCAGCTTCGGTGGTGGTGATGGGATTGTGACGACAGCCATCGGTGCCGCTTCGGACTACGGACAAAGCGTACAGGTTCAGAGCGACGGAAAGATCGTGGTTGGTGGCTACGCCGACATTGGCGGTGTTTGGGAATTCGCTCTGACCCGGTACAACTCCGATGGCACCCTGGACGCCAGTTTCGGCGGCGGTGACGGAATCGTCACCACTGACGTCGGGCCCGGTTTCGACTCGGGCCGTAGCCTGACGATTCAATCCGACGGAAAGATCCTGTTGGCCGGCATCAGTAGCAACGGCAGCAACGATGACTTTGCGCTGGTGCGTTACAACAGCGATGGCACTCTGGATACCACCTTTGACCTGACCAACAAACTCGATGGTACCCCGACGTTTACCGAAGGCGGATCGGCGGTTGTACTGGATGCCGATGTCGAGGTCAGGGACTCCGAGCTGGATGCATTCAACAGCGGCAACGGGAACTACAGCGGAGCCAGTTTGACGATCGTTCGCAATGGTGGTGCAAGCACTGAAGATGTGCTCAGCTTCAACGACGGCAACGGCATCACGCTCAGCGGCGGCAATCTGCTCAAAAACTCGCAGGTGATCGCGACGTTTGATATCACGTCGACGCCTGGTCAACTGGCAATCACCTTCACCGATGCCAATGGCGAGATCCCAACGTCAGCGGATGTCGACAATATTCTGCGACAGATCACCTATGCCAACAGCAGCGATACTCCGCCCGCGAGTGTGCAGCTGGACTGGACGTTCGACGACGGCAACACCGGCGCACAGGGTAGTGGAGGTGCGTTACAGGCACCGGGCAGCGTGACGGTCAACATCACGGCAGTCAATGATTCTCCGGTGCTGACCAACGGGGCCGTTGTCGTCCTCTCGGCGACTGATGAGGACACGGTGTCGACGCCCGTGCAGGTCAGCAGCCTGCTCTCCTCCAGCGGCTATTCGGATGCAGACACGGGAGCGCAGAGCGGGATTGCCCTGACAGGTCTCACCGGAAACGGCGCTTGGGAATACTCGACTGATGGCACGACCTGGGCGAAGGTCTTTCCGTATGTGAGTTCAGGGGGGGCGCAACTGCTGAATTCGACCTCATGGTTGCGATACCACCCGAACTCTCTGGACGGTGAATCGGTATCACTGACTTTCCGTGCATGGGACCAGACCTCAGGCACGGCATCAACCAATGCAGCGTGGTCGATCGTGTCAACTGCAGGCAATGGCGGTTCGACGGCCTTTTCGACCGAACAGGCGACGGCATCACTGAGCGTCACCCCCATCAATGACGCACCTCAGTTTGGATTCGGCGACGGCCTGACGATCACTCCTGATGCTGGAACGCAGTCTGGACGTGGTGTGGCGATTCAGGCGGATGGAAAAGTCGTCGTCGCGGGTGGCACGACGCCAACGACAACGACGGACATACTCGTACGACGCTACAACAGCGATGGCTCCCTGGATACATCGTTTGCCACGTTGGGTAAGTTCCAGCTGGACCTGGAAGCGGGCAATGACTTTGCCTACGACGTTGCCATTCAAACGGACGGAAAGATTGTCATCTCAGGCAACGCGCGAGTCAGCGGTAACACCGAGTATGTCGTAGCCCGCCTGAACAGTGACGGTACACTCGACACGACGTTCGGTGGTACCGGCGTTGTCATTACACCTGTGGGCACTTCGTCGGACCTGGCTCTGACACTAGAGATCCAGACCGATGGCAAAATTGTTGCTGCGGGTTATGCAACCAGCAGTGGCAATCTCGACTTTGCTGCAGTCCGCTACAACGTTGACGGAACACTCGACACCAGTTTTGGAGGCACCGGAAAGGTCATCGCCAGTTTTGGCAGCGGGATGGAGATCGCGTGGGGTGTCACACTCCAGTCGGACGGAAAAATTGTGCTGGGTGGCTGGTCAACGAACGCAGACCCGGATTTTTCTCTCGCTCGCCTCAACGTCGACGGTTCGCTCGATACGAGTTTCGGTGGCACGGGAATGGTCTCGACGCCACTGGCCGGATCGCAGCAGGGACTTGCCGTCGACGTCCAGACTGACGGGAAGCTTCTGCTGTCCGGGTATTCCAATGGCGATATGACGATACTGCGCTACAACAGCGACGGGTCACTGGATTCGTCGTTTGGAGCGTCGGGAATCGCCAGCGTGGACTTTGCCGGAGGTGAGGACCAGGTTGCATACAATGTGACTGCCCTGGCCGACGGCAGGATCATCGTCGGGGGCACCGCGACTGTTGGCAGTCAGCTGCAACTGGGCATTGCCCGCCTGAATGCTGACGGATCACTCGACAATACGTTCGGCACTTCGGGCATCGTCACCGTTCCGGTTGGCTTGGGTGATATCAGCGCGGGCCGCCTGACCGTGCATGATGACGGCACAATGGCCTATGTCGGCGACGTTTCGAACGGAACTGACAACGACATTGCCGTCGTACGATTGACGGCTGACGGTGCACTGGACGCCTCCTTCAACGTGGGACTTGGCGGGACAGTCAGCTTTGTCGAAGGTGGCGTTGCGGTCGTACTCGACAGTAATGTGCAGATCTATGATGCGGAGCTGTCGGTCGCCGACGATTTTAATGGCACATCACTAACGATCGTTCGCAATGGTGGTGCGAGTACTGAAGATGTGCTCAGCTTCAACGACGGCAACGGCATCACGCTCAGCGGCAGCAGTCTGCTCAAAAACTCGCAGGTGATCGCGACGTTTGATATCACCTCGACGCCTGGCCAACTGGCAATCACCTTCACCGACGCCAACGGTGAGATCCCAACGTCAGCGGATGTCGACAACATTCTGCGTCAAATCGCTTATGCAAATACGTCGAGTTACTTGGCAGGCACCGTGCAACTGGACTGGACTTTTGATGACGGCAATACCACGAATGCACAAGGCATTGGCAGCGCACTACAAGCTCTAGGCAGTTCGACGGTAACGCTTGTTGACTCCGACCGAATCTACGTCGACACGACCAGCGACGTCAGTGACGGCGATACGTCGTCGATTGCAGCGCTGTTACAGAACAAAGGTACCGATGGCTTTGTTTCCCTTCGTGAAGCGATTGAAGCAGCCAACAGTACGGTCAACGTTGGCGGCCCGGATGAGATCTACTTTAACCTCACGACGCTGGATGCTGGCTACGTCGATCCCGATGCAACATCCGGTAATGGCGATGAATACTGGCAATTCTTGATTGGTAGCCTGTTGCCTACGATCACCGACGGCGTAGTGATTGACGGCGAAACACAGGCTGGAGCAGATCTGTCGTGGGCGAATCGCCATTTGGCAATTCAAATCGAGAATCGCGGTTTGGTAATAGCAGCAGCGGATGTTACCATTCAGGGACTCTCGATTGGAAATGTCATCGGCACAACAGCCACTTCCGGCTTCGCGATAAATCATCACGGTACGCCGATTGAATTGCTGGCAGGAGCGCAAGACGTGCTCATTCGAGCCAACCATTTGGGTGTCGATGCAGCTGGCACAGCAGCGCTACCTTCCATGCAGCATGGAATCGTAGCCTTCGATGCAACTAGTTTCACGTTAGGAGGCACGTCGGAGGACGATCGCAATATCCTGGGAGGAATGCAACGAGCCGGAATATGGGTGCACGGCGTAACGCAGGCTACCATCCAGAACAATTACTTCGGACTGGGAGCAGATGACACAACCTTGTTCGACTCTGGTACGAATACATCAGGCAGTGCCCGAGACGCTGTTTACCTATGGCAAAATGCGGCCGCTAATCAAATTGATCTACTAGACAATGTAATCGTCAATCATGGGCGAAACGGATTGCTGATCGTTGATTCGGCGAACGTCACCGTACAGGGCAACCACATCGGCATAACACCCAACGAAACTCTGGCCGGCAACGCGAGTGCTGGTGTCCTCGTGTCCAGTGGCACAAATATTCGCATCGGTGGCGTCAACACGGGCGAAGGCAATGTCATCGCAGGCAACGGAGGTACAGCCATTGCGGTTGGGGCTTCCATGGTAACGCCGGTCCCAATTCTCGGGAATCTGATTTACGGCAACGCAGATCGTGGCATCGATTTGAATGCCGACGGGATCACTGCCAACGATTTCGGCGATGCGGACACCGGTCCAAACGACCTACAGAATTACCCTGTCCTGCAGTACGCAAACAGCGATGGAGTCGGCAGTATTAATATCCTTGGCACCTTGAACAGCGGCGCATCAACCACGTATCGCCTTGAATTCTTTGCCACCGACACAGGCGATGGCTCTGGCCACGGGGAAGCGGAGAGATTTCTTGGATTCACTAGCGTAACAACAGATGGCAGCGGCAACGCCACGTTCTCTGTCAATTTGTCTGCAGTGGTCGTTGATGGAGAGTTTGTTACTGCCACGGCGACAAAGGATCTGGGCGCTGGCAATTATGGCGGCACATCCGAATTCGCCTTGAATCTCTTAGCCAGTACGGTAAATGACGCACCCGTCTTGACTGCACCTGGAGCGGCCCTAACGGCAACGGAACAAACCAACCTAGTCATCCATGGGACCGGCTTCAGCGTCAGTGACGCGGATGAAGCCAACAGTGGCGCCATCGCCACGCTGTCCGTTGGCGAAGGTGCCCTCACCATCGTGGTCGGCGACAGTGGCGTGACCATCGATAGCGGCAACGGCACAGGCAACGTTCAGATCAGCGGTACCATCGCGCAGATCAATAATCTGTTGACTGGTACAGGTACCGGCACGATTACTTATCTCAATAGCAGCGACACTCCATCGGCCACCACCACGTTGACCGTGAAGGTCAACGATCAAGGCAACACCGGTACCGACCCTGGACTGACTGGTGACGCCACCAGCGAAGAGGGCACCAACAGCGTTACCATCAATATAACGCCGGTTAACGACGCGCCGACAATCGCTGTCAACGCAGGCGCGGTCGTCAACGAAGGCGGCCAAGTGGTAATTGACAACACCGTTCTCAGCGGCAGCGACCCAGATGATTCGGCTGTCGAGTTGACCTACTCGGTTACCGCTGGATTATTAAATGGGCAATTAGAATCGACGCTGGCCCCTGGCGTTGCTATCAGCAGTTTTACGCAGGACGATGTGGACAATGGACGCATCGTTTACGTACACAATGGTAGCGAGACGACCAGCGACACATTTGATTTTGCCTTGGCCGATGGTGGAGAAGATGGAGCGCCAGCCGCAACGGGAACATTCTCGATCACCGTTAATTTGGTGAACGATCATAGTGTGTCGGCAATAGTGGACACCAATGCTAATACCAATGCAGTGGCCGAGAATTCGCTCGCCGGGACGCAGGTGGCTATCACGGCATTTGCCCAAGATGGGGACATGCCTGATACCGTTACCTACTCGTTACTGGACGCTGCGGGTGGTCGATTTGCGATTGACGCGAATACGGGAGTCGTTACCGTCGCCGATGGACAACTGTTGAATTATGAAAACGCGACCAGCCATACGATAACGGTGCAAGCACTGAGCACGGATGGTTCGACGTCACAGACGAACCTACTGATCAACGTACTAGACGTCAACGAACAACCCACAGTGCAGACTCAAACTTATTCGACCAACTACGTGGACAACTTGATCGTAACTGCGCCTGGGGTGCTGGGGACTGCCGTCGATCAAGACGGGGATGCACTATCGGCCGTGTTGACAATGGGACCATCGAGTGGTGTGGTCAGCTTGGCAGCTGACGGAAGTTTCGTATTTGATCCAGCACCCAACGTTGTGGGCAACGTCGTGTTTTCGTTTGTGGTCACCGACGGGCAGCTGAATTCTGTCGAGCAGACGGTTACTATCGTGGTCACAGCTCCCAATGTAATCAACGCTCCCAACAATCCGGTCGACGACTCTGACGTTGAGCCTGAAGACGGTGGGGGCAACGCGACGACCAACTCAGGCGACGGCAATAGCGTGTCTAACGTCGCGTCAGATCAGGAAACTGAATCGACTGAGGACACTTCCACGCAACTGATTGTGCTTCCCGAACTGCTTGCCGAGCCGCCTACTGATGAAGCTAGTGTCCAGTCGCTGCCAAGATCCATGTACGGGTTAGAATCGACTGAATCGTTGCAGTCAGCCGTGAGTAATGAGGAACAGCCACTAGAATTAGTAGGCGTCCGGATGAATCGGCACGTATTTAGTTTGCATAAGCAAGATTTGAGCAAAACGCGGTTTTCGACATCGGAACAGCTAATGCTGGAGCAGATTCAAACCTCGCAGTTAGTCTTTGCCGAGACGCATCAGCAGGTACAGAAACAACTGGATTCGAGCTATTTTCGTGAACTGGATCCAGTGATCACGACGGCGATCGGAACGGTCATCGTTGTTTGGGCGGTGCATGCAGGCCAAGTCTTGGCAACTCTAGTATCCACAGCCTCGGTTTGCGTGCAAGTTGACCCATTGACGATCCTGCAGAATGCGGAGGACTTGGGTGGCATCGCTGACACACGAGAAGAGCAATTGTTCGAAACGGAGAAGGCCGTCGGTAGTGGTGCCAATTCATGAAGCGCTTAAGCACTATCTACAAACTAACGGTGCTGTTGGCATTGGTTTCGACAGCTCCACTCATTTTCCTTGTTTACAACCGGAGCGTCGAGTCGCTTCGGGTGCAGACTCAATTCCGTTTGTCAGCTTGTCAACAATTGGCTCTCAGCTGTTCAATGCATCTGCGAGACAGCGACTATTTTTCTATCGGCCAGCAGATGGAAGAGTTTGTAAAGCAAACTGCAGGTATCGGTGCAATTCAGCTGCGCAGGTTTGACGGGCTGATTATTCACACGGCGGGTTCGGCAGCCTACGATTGGCAACAGCAAATTGGGGATGATTCCACAACCAGCCGTATCCTGATTCCAATACTGAGGGACAACCGCAAATGGGGTGAGTTGGAATCGCGTTTCAACGATGATCTAGCACAATCGCAAATTGCCCAATGCGCAAAGGCGCTGCTGCTGACGCTGTCGCTCAATCTGCTAACATTTGGTTTACTGCTGCGTCGTTCATTGGCTGAATTGAACGCTAGCAAGGCGGTACCGCGGCGAGTCAGGAATACTCTCGATACGATCGTAGGTGGTGTGGTCATCTTGGATCCCAAGGGACGAATTGTGATGTCCAACGAAGCGTTTCAGCTCAGTTGTGGCGTTGACGCAAAGTCGATTATTGGAAAGACGCTGGATGTTGTCGACTTTGTACGAACCGACGAGCGCTTTCCTTGGGATGCAGCGATCGGTACCAAGCGCAGGCAAACCGGAGCGACCGTGGAGTTTCGAGATACCTATGGGCAACTTCACAGCTTCGTTGTCAATGCGACGCCGGTTTTTGATGGTACAGATAAACTCTCCGGTTCGCTGGTCAGTTTCGAAGACGTGACGCGTTTGGAGGATCAGAAACGCTCACTAATTAAGACGTTGAACGAATTGGAGTCATCCAAGGAGGAAATCCGAGTCAAAAACATTCAGCTGCAAGAGTTGGCGTCGATGGACGCGCTGACTGGATGTTTCAACCGCCGCAGCCTCTTCGAGGAATTGGAGAATGGTTGGGAGAATTGGCTGCAAACTGGCAATCCGTTTAATTGCATTATGTTGGACGTCGACCATTTCAAGAAACTGAACGACAATTACGGACATTCGGTCGGCGACGAAGTGCTCAAGGGGGTTGCTCGGACGTTGAAGGCCACGGCCCAAGCTCCAGCGATTGTCGGTCGGTACGGAGGTGAGGAATTCTGTGTCATTGTGCCTGGAATGGCTGTTGAAAAGGCGTTGGAGATTGGCGAACAGATTCGTCACGCAATCGCGACCCAGCTTGCCGAACCCTATGCCGTAACCGCCAGCTTCGGTGTCTCCGGAACCGAACTTGGTGCTGAGAATTTTCAGGCCATGTTGGAACAGGCGGACCAGGCACTGTACGCCGCGAAACACGGGGGCCGCAACGCGGTAGCTTTGTGGTGCCCTGAACATGCAAGTCCTGAGGAAGAAGCTGCGGCTCCTGTCCCAGCGCCAGCGTCAAACTTCAATCCAATTTCTTACCATGCAGTCTCTTCACTGCACGCGGCACTGGCGTATCGAGACGTTGATACTGCTCTGCACAGTCAGCGAGTCGCCGAAATGAGCGTGGCCCTCGGACGTGATCTGATGCCTGTCAGTCAGTTGTACACGCTGGAGGTTGCCGCGTTGCTGCACGACATTGGAAAACTGGGGGTTCCCGACCGAGTGCTCTTGAAGCCGGGTTCACTTGACCCGGCAGAGTGGAAAATTATGGAGACTCATGCCCAAATTGGCGTAGAAATCGTAAACGGATCCTTCGGCTCAGAAGCGCTTTCAGAAATCGTGGGATACCATCACTATCGGTTCGATGGCAGCAATGTACCTGATGGAGGACCAGTTGGCGCGGATATTCCACTGGGAGCTAGGATCGTGTGTATTGTGGATGCGTTCGACGCCATGGTGTCCGATCGCGTTTACCGCAAAGCTAGAACTCCAGATGAGGCATTCGTTGAATTGAGGCGCTGCGCGGGCTCGCAATTCGATCCAGAATTGGTTGAACGATTTATTCAATTGCGAATCGGATGGAGTGTGGCTCAAGATGACGGCAGGGCGCAGATCGAAGACAAGCTGGCTATCGCCATTGGGCAGCTCACCGAAAGCACGATGCATGCGTTCGAAAGTCGCGATACAAAACAGCTGTTTGAGTTGCTCGACAATCTTTGCACGACAGGTGATCAATTTGAAATGCCAGTCGTGCGGAAACTAGCCAAAGCACTCAAGGAGAGCATCGCCCAGTCACGCACCGGTGACTGGGACGAAAGCCTACCGGTGCTCCAGGAGCTGCTGGAGATGTGTCTCACGGTCCAGCGTGCGCATATCTATAGCGTAGGTGCTCGTTCGCAGATCTATGAAAACGGGGCTAAGCTAGCCTAGCCTAGCCTAGACTTGTCTTGCCGAATGTTCGATCGACATAACGGAACGGGGAAAGCAGCTCTGGGCTAGCCCAACGCGGTCAACTAGTGCCGTTCAATGCCGTTGCTGTTGGTCTTTACACGACAAAGGTACGCATCGGCCGTTACGTACAGGAAACCGTTGGGACCGAAAGTGCAATTGCTGGTTCGTTCCCCAGTTACGAGTCTGCCCAGTAGTTTGCCGTCTGGATTCATGACGTAGATACCACCTGGCCCACTGGCCCAAAGATGGCCCGCGCTGTCAACGGTCATCCCATCCGGGAGACCGGGTTCAACGCCAACGCGTCCAGTAACATTGCGGATTTCCTTGCCAGCTTCCAGCGTGCCATCTGAATTGACGGGAAACGCTGTCCAATTGGCTTGCTCTGGATTCGACTGGGCGATGTACAAGAATTTCTCGTCCGGTGAAAAAGCGATTCCGTTGGGACGTTCGATATCCTTCGTCAACAATGTAACTTGGCCATCAACATCCACGCGATAGACGCCGCAGTATGGAATCTCGCGCCGCCGGTCCGTGAAGCGATCCGGCAGCCCATAGGGTGGATCCGTGAAGTAGATGTCGCCGTTGCTCTTCAGCGCTCCGTCGTTGGGGCTGTTGAATCGCTTCCCTTGATAACGGTCGGCTAACGTTAGTTTGCCGCCCTGCTCTGTCAGTACGCTTAACCGTCGGTCACCGTGCTCACACATGACCAATCGCCCATGCTGGTCCAAGAACAAACCGTTGCTCCCCGGCTCCAGCCCATAGTAGGTTACGCCGGTATAGCCTGAAGGCGACATGAACAACGAGATTGTGTTGTCTTGAGTCCATTTGAAGATGCTATTGCGCGGAATATCTGAAAATAATAAGTGACCGTCAGAGCCACCAACCCAAACGGGGCCTTCGGTCCAGGTGAATCCACTTGCCAGAATCTCAATCTTCGCGTCCCTGGGAACTAGCTGATCAAATTCGGTTTCCAGTCGTTCAATCTTGCCGAGTGCGCTTTGGGCATTCAAAGTTCCTAGTCTCCAGCATGAGTTGATTAATACCACCAGGACAATCAAGGTAAGAGCGTAAGTTCGACCAACGCTGAAGTAAAAAACATTGGTTGAGTCGCCGAATTGCGTGCATTTAAGAGAATTGCTGTTCAACGCGATTCTTGCAATTCTCGTAAACAAGGACTGATGCATTTTTCACTCCGATTTCTTGGCTAGAAAACCTGCGAAGCGATTGCCAACAAACCCATCACTCGCTGGGTTGGCCACGGCACCCACGTCACCTGGTTTGGTTAGCTCCCTGAGTCAAGTAGGCGAATAGGTCTTGGATCTCTTGGTCGCTGAGGTCTTTCAGCACATCGTCGGGCATCAAAGACGTTGGAATTGCTCGCAATTCTTCCACGTGCGAGCGGTCGAGTGTCTCCAAGCGGTTGTCAGCGGTTCGCAACGTCACTGTGCTCAAATCCTGCTGGGCGATCATGCCTGTGACCAGCCGACCATCGTCGGTCAGCGCCGCGTAACTTTGATAGCCCTCGCGAATCTCGATGCTTGGCGCGATGATGGCGGGAAGCCAGAATCTCAAGTTGCCGCGGTCGTAGTTGTCCAATTGCGGACCGATGTTCAGGCCTTGTCCGAACAGCTGGTGGCAGCTGGCACAGCGCTTGACGAAATGCACTTCGCCAGCTGTTGCGTCGCCCGCTGGAACACCTAGCAGTTGAGTTAGCCTATCGATTCGTTGGATTTTCTCGGGAGATGAAATCTCCTGGGGTTTGCCAAAGGCTGCGTTGACGGCATCGACAATTTCGCGATCGCGATAGGTTCGCAGACGCTGTATGACGTCAGCAGGAATGTCAGATTTTCGAAGCCGCCAAGAATTGACCTCCTGCAATAGAGCTAGTGCCCAGCCCTTGCGCGAAGCTAATGTCCGGCAGCCCGTGTTGCGCAAATCATGTTCAGCGCTAATGGAACTGTCAAAAGCTCTTGTGAGTGCGGGTGCGATGCGCGCGTCGTCGTAGTTGGCCAGTGCTTGGATAGCGACACGCTGCAGTGCAGGCTCGTTGGTCCCTCCGGTGGCCAGTCGCAAAAGAATGTCAACCGATTCAGCCACAGCAACTTGGCCAAAGGCCACGGCCAATTCGATTCTCAATCCAAGCTCCGTATCAGAGTTGGCCAAGGCCTTGACTGCAGACGAGTACTGGTCTTGCCAGCCCTGCTTTACCGCGATGACCACGCCAGCCTCGCCGCGCGAGCGTTGATAGTCTCGCAAAGCGACTTCAAGGCCGCCAGGCAGAGGAGGAAGTGTTCGACCTTGAAAAGCCTTGTTCAGTCCCTCGATCAACAGATCCCGCGACGACTGGTCCGGTGCAAGGTCGAGCAATTGACTGCAGCGCCTGAGGTCTTCCGCCGCACCTACCGAGGCGTAGCGTTGCATTAGCCGCCGGGCAATGGCTTGCCGCATAATGGGTGTTTGCCAGAGCGAGGCGTCCGACACCATCTGCTTGATCGCTTCAAAATTCTCGGCGTGGGCTTCGATGGCCCACCAGATCATCAGTGGCATATGCAGATCGTCCAAGTCCGTGTCGTGTGTGAGCAATTGCCGGGCGACTGCCAGCCCTGTAGTTGCATCGATTCGTTTCGCTGTAGCCGCCAATTGACTTCTAACTTGAACGTCGGTTTCGACCGCTGCTCGGCCAATCAAGCCATGATGTCCTTCATGCCGGTCCCCCAGCAAGCGAACTGTCCAGCGACGTATTTCGGGCGAATCGTGTTCCAGCCATCGCGCAGCGCGCTGCGAAGAAAACTGACCAACGAGATTCAATGCCCACAGGGCTTCCAAGGATCCATGTGCGCTGACTAGGGCGTCCAGGGACGCGATGGCCGATTCGGGTATGCGGCTGGCAGAGGGCTGGACGTCTGCAGGGTAACGCCAACCCAGTTCCAGGACGGCACGGTGGCGAGTCCATTTGTTGGGATGCTCAAACAGTTCAATCAACTGATTCACGTCGCGCAGCGTGAGGTCGCCAGCTGAGTAGTCGGGCTGCAATCCACTGGGGCGCTGCAATCCACTGGGGCGAATGCGATAGACCCGACCACTTTCTTTATGCCAGTCATCGTAGGGGCTAACGTGGCTGAGCCGCGTATCGTACCAATCCGCCAGGTAGACGCAGCCATCGGGACCGACACCGCAGTAGACCGGTCGAAACCAAATATCACTACTCGTGGCCAAGTTGAGTTCATCCTCGGTGCGGTAAGTTGAACCCTCAGGAATTCGGCGACTGTTCCAGACGAGATTCTGCATCGCATTGGGTGCGATGATGTGTTCGTTAAATTCGGGTGGAAACAGGCCACCTTCGTAAATTGCAAAGGCTTGAGGGAATCGGCGACCGTCACCTTTGAAATTCATGGCGTCAAAGAATCCAAAGGCGTAGGGATTCGTCAGTGGACCGTGCTTGCCCCAATTCTTTTGAGAGTAGCTTCCTTGCGGGTAATACCAACCTCGCGTATTACCACCATTGGTTCCAGAAAATACGCGGCCTTTGGAATCGATATCTAGACTGAATGTGTTTCCACCACCCTCAGCATAGATTTCGAAGACCTTCGAAGCGGGGTTATAACGCCAGATGCACTGTCCCTCAAACGATGTGCTTTTCGTTGCAGCTGAGTGGATCGTGCCGCCTGTCGTACTGCCGTTGGCTCCATACAGCCATCCGTCGGGGCCAAACGTCAAACTGTTGGCGACTGAGTGAGTATCTTGCAATCCGAAGCCGCTCAAGTGGACTTCTGGAGACCGATCGGGGACGTCATCGCCATTTGCATCAGGATAGAACAACAGGTAAGGTGGATTCAGTACCCAAATGCCGCCACGGCCTAAGGCTACTGAGGTGGCGATATTCAGTCCCGAGATCACCGTCTTCTGCGAATCGTAGCTGCCGTCACCATTGGTGTCTTCCATGACAGTGATCCGGTCCTTTCCGGGGACGTGATCGGGCGGTGGTTGGGGAACTCTGTCGAATACCGCGCGTAGGTGATGGTCAAACCGTACGACTTTAAGGCCAGCTGGATATTGATACTGACGGTATTCGACGATCCACAGACGTCCGCGCGAGTCCCAGCTTAAGAATAGTGGCTGTGAGATCTGCGGCTCACTGGCGACCAGGTCAATTTCAAAGCCGTCGTGCATCTGAAATTTCTTCAAGGCTTCCAGTGGAGGCGTCGGTTGCGAACCATCCGACTGAACGCCGCGTGGCGCGAACGATTTCATGATCTCGACCACTTGCTCATTTCCTGCCAACGATGTGGGAGGATCGTCTTGGCCGGCTGCGGGTTGCGAAGTCCAGAGCAGCAGCGTTGCGCATGCCCAAACGGAGAAAGCAACTGGATTCCAGCCAAAACAAGCAACTGAATTACCGAGTATGGAAAGGGGGTTACGATGCATCGAGCAGTGCCTTGATCCAAGGGCCGACATAGTGACCGTTGTCATGAAAGGTGCGCCCACTGAACAAATTTCCGTCGATCACGCATGGTTCGTCAACAAAGATTCCTCCGCAGACTTCCAAATCGAAACGACACTTGGGCACGGTTGCCATCCTGCGGCCACGTACACAGTCGGCATACGCGGGAATCTCGACGCCGTGGCAAACGCTGGCAACAGGCTTGTTGGTTGCAAAGAAGTGTTTGGTGATTCGCACCAAATCCGTGTCATAGCGTATGTATTCCGGAGCGCGACCGCCCGAAAACAGGATACCGGCGTATTCTTGTTCTTGAACTTGAGAAAACGGTACGTCGCATTCCAACGTGTAGCCCTCCCACTCCTTGGTAATCGTCCAACCAGGTTTGATCTCGTGCAGGACCAATTGATATCTCCGTTTTTCAGGCGCAGTTACCACGGGCTGAAAACCTGCTTCCTGTAGCCGATAGTAGGGATACATTGTGTCCAACAACTCCGTAGCGTCGCCGATTACCACCAAGACCTTTTTCATTTACAGATGCGCTTTCTATTTGCTGAAGGCAGAATCATGACTGAAGTATGAAGCGTGATCTAACCGGAGGTGCAATCCGGGATCCCGGAAACTCGCGGCCCTGTGGTTGGTTCGTGGTTTTGCCGACTTGACCGACAGTTGGGAAAACTCTGCCGCTGGAACATGGAGACTGTTAATCGAATTTCACAAGCTTTGGAGGTACTTTCTCGCGCGGTTGATCTCTGCGGTAATTTCCGCAGCGCTTTCCAGGATCGGGATACCGCGTGGAAAGGGGTGCATGAAAATCTCCAGCCAACCCTGATACCGAATGTCGCGCAGGGCCGCCATCAAAGGACCGAAATCCAAGTCGCCTCGGCCTGGCAATTGCAACAGCTCTTGCTCCTTGGGCATGCGTTGCATGCAGCCCATGCCATGCTGCCATGCATAAAATACTTGAATACGGCTGCCCAAGTGACGGATCAGGCTTGCCAGCGAATTGGCATCTTGCGGCAGATGGTAGGGCGCCAAGGCAATTGCTAAATGCTGGCTGGGAGCCAAATCAGCCAACCATTTCAAGGAATCGGTGGATTCAATCAGGTTATTCGCGTGGTTTTCGATGGCAATCGTGACACCGTGTGCTGCCGCTAGTTCCAAGTGAGGTTTCATACGCTCACAAAACTCTGCGACTGCGGTTCGCAAACCGGCGCCGCTCAATCCCTTGGGCCCCACCGCGCCGGTCACAATGGTTTGACAGCCGAGCCGCGCAGCCAACGGGATTTCGTCCTTCAGCCCAAACGGCCCCAGAGCGTACTGTGTAATGCACCCCAGCAAGACATCATTCTTGGCTAACATACTGGCGAATTTTTGTTCACCTAGATCATCAAGTTGTTCGCGCTGATTTCCGTGAACCTTAGGCCAAATATCAATTGCGATTGCCCCTGCCTTGCGAACCTCGGGCAGAATTTCGCCTAGATACATGTAGCCGTAAAGGCAGGAACCGAGCATGAATTTCAGGTCGGTTTCTGTCGGTTCCTCAGCACGCAACAATGGCCCATTTCGCAACGAGAGGGCTGCTGCCGTGCTGGCAGCAAGATGGTGAAAGGTCCGACGATCCAGTTGAGGATGACGCAGATTCATTGCAGGTGCGAGTCGAGGGAGGATAAGGGAGGTGGACGACGCTTACGCTACGGTTTGACGTGTGAGAAATCGGTGGGATAGCTTGCAGCGTAAATATCAAGGAAAGGTGTTTGTGGTGCGCTAGATGCTGACGCCATATTCTAAAGTTGACGGCGCGTTAGACTGTTTCATATCCGGAGCGTTGCGGGCGAGCCAACCAGTTATTTGCCTCGGCGTCGCCAACAAAAAGTTCTGCTTGGGGGTCCCATGTTAACTTTCTTCCCAGACGCATCGAAATGTTTCCTAGATGGCAAGTGCTGACGCTTCTGTGCTGGCTTTCGATGTCGGAGATCGGACTACGGCGCGATGTCAGACAATCGAAAAAATTTCCCATGTGATTGACGATAGCATCCAATTTGCCAGCCCGCTGCGGTCGCTGAAGATTGTCAAAGTCATAGGCTGTCCAGGATTCCCGCGGAAAGGGGTGGCTTGCCAAATCCTCCACCGGTTTCCCGCTGATCGTTCCGCGATTGACGAAAATTCTACCTGCGTCCCCCTGGAACATAATGCCATTGCGACCGGTGTCGCTAACCGTCATCGTGACTCCATTGGCGTAACGGTAGCGGGCTTGGAAGTCGATGGCCACATTGAAGCTGTGCGAACCGCTTGGGAATTTTGCGCTGGCTTCAACCTCGACAGGTAAACTGTTGATGGCCCATTGGGCAATGTCCAAATGGTGGGCGCCCCAATCGGTCATCTGCCCGCCCGAGTATTCGTACCACCAGCGAAACGTGTAGTGAGTTCGCTCAGCCAGATAGGGTACGTCTGGCGTCTGGCCCTGCCAAAGGTCCCAGTTGAACGACGAGGGAACTTTGCGTGATTCGAAGGGGCCACCCACGACGTTCTTACCAAGCACCACGTCCACCGATAGCAGTTTACCGATCCGACCTTGCCGAACCATTTCGACAGCTTGGCGAAATCGGTGATCGCTCCGCTGCCATGAGCCAACTTGAACGACCCGTCCTGTTTCCTTGACAACCTGTCGGAGCAGTTTGCCCTCGTCGATCGTCAGTGTCAGTGGCTTTTCG
>JAGQPR010000131.1 GCA_020426625.1 Planctomycetales bacterium | reverse complement strand
AAAGTGGTTGAACCGGTCGCGCGGTGGTTGCTTGTCCGGTAGGCATCACGGCGGAGTGTGATGGCCTGGACTGAGTCTATGTCAACGTCTATTCCTCATCAGCACACGCCTTGAGATTCAGCGGCCAAAGTCCATCTTCCTGAATCATTCTTACCAAGTCGCCAGTGGTCAGATCTACTGGTTGGTCACTTGCAGGGTCAATGAATTGTGGATTCTTATTTTTTGACGCTCCAGCGTAAATAGCCGTAAACCGCGTTTTGGAAAAGTAGTAGTAACCGTCCTTGATCAGTCGCGGCCGAATTCGCACGGATCGACCCTCGATGCCTGCTGTCAGTTTGTCGCCGATTTCAAAGTAGTCTCTGACGGTGTCTTCATCCAGTGAATTCCCGTGTTCAGCAAGGTAATTCTTGAGCTGCTCCGGTGTAATGTACTGTTTCTTCTCTCTCGATTGGATGGTATAAGCCTGTTCCAACGCCTGAATGAGATTCTGGAACGCACGACTGACAGGTGAGGTGGCCTGCTGCATATTTGTACGTGCAGAAGTGACTTCCTGGATTTTCTGCATCGACATTTGATTGCGACCAGGCAATCTTCCCTGAGAGGCAATGCGTGAAACGTCAGCTAACCAGCGCGAAACGATTCCGTCAAAGGTGTTAGACTGCTGCCGAATTGTGTCCAGCGCCTTCTTGAATTCACCTTTCTCGGCATCGACTTTAGCTTCGTTGATTGCCGTTGGAATACTGCTGACACCGAGCAATCCTCGGATCACCTGGTTGTTCGGTAAGCCCTGAATCTCGCCGCCGCGCAGGTTGGCCGTACGTTGTACACTGGTAGTCACATTCAGGAACAGAGCCATGTCGACTTGAAGGCCTGTATCTGTGCCCATGTCCTGCATACTCTCCTTCAAGAACCGATTACTCGTCAAATTTGTCTTGGTGCATCCAGTATTTGAGCAAGGGTGACATGACTGCACAGACTAAGCCACAGATTACCGCCGCCACAGCGATCTTATAGAAGACATCACCATAGAGATTCACGGTTTCAGATGGGGGAGGAAAAGCCGCGCCGCTGGTTGACTCAACGCTCGTAAACCCGGAAATTACACCTGCGAGATACTGACTGAATGCTGTCGCCAAAAACCAAGACCCCATCAGTGTGCTTACCAAAGCCTTAGGACTCAGTTTCGTCATTGTACTCAAACCCACCGGGGAAAGGCAAAGTTCGCCAGTAGTGTGAAACAGTATTCCAATTGTTAGCCATCGCATGGCGACCATGCCCTGTTCATTAGCAGCCTGAGCACCCATCCAAAAGGCAAAGAAGCCCAGACCTAATTGGATCAAGCCAAAGCCGAATTTGAGGGGAGCGCTGGGCTCAATCGACAAGCGACGCAATTGTGCCCAGAGCCAGTTGAAAGCGAGTGCGAATACCAGGATGAATATCGCATTGAATGACTGAAATACGGTTGTAGGCATTTCGTCCAAGCGAGTTGCTAGTCCCATACCAACGTTAGATTCGTCAACCGGCCAACTGATGTCGATCGCATCGACCATGTCGTATTCCTTGACGATTTTTCGCAATTCGTCCAAGTCGGTCAACGTGAAAACTTCTTCGCCTCGATGGAACCCCAATTGTGCTTGAGTTGGCTCTAGGCGAATGGTTGTGCCAACTTGCGTTTGTTCGACACTCGATTGCTCGGCGACGCGATCGATGTTGCGGTCGGTAAAGTTGTTCATGCTACTTCCCGCCTGTTCGAAGAATGCGAAAAACAACATCTGAAAGAATATGAGTACCAGAGCGGCGATCATTCTTTCCCGCGGAATC
This sequence comes from Planctomycetales bacterium, assembly GCA_020426625.1. Classification (GTDB taxonomy): domain Bacteria; phylum Planctomycetota; class Planctomycetia; order Pirellulales; family Pirellulaceae; genus Aureliella. Next base: position 15,074 of record JAGQPR010000131.1, on the reverse strand, counting down.
TTGGGCAAGCGAACCGTTTCAAGGATCAAGTAACCAAAAGCGAGGATTCCCAAGATGGTAAGCACCAGCCCGGCGGGTTTGCTGACTTCGCTCAAAAAAGTCTTGGCTATTTCGTCGACGACACCGGGTAAGTTCTTGACCCACTCTTCGATGGTTTCCTCTTCGATAAACTGATATGGCTTACCACGCACCTGAGCATCGCCGCTGACTCCCTCTTGGCGCACGATATCGATAATCTCCTGCTTGACTTCGAATTTCTCCAACAGTTCGATGCGTTCGGCCAATCGCTCTTGCTTGGTGGGTGGCGGAATCACATTACCCTCGGCATCCGTGGGAGGTTGCGTAAAAGGTGAGAAGCCGGAAACCAACATTGCAAAAACTGGGATGGCGATGGCAATGCCGAGGTAGATTTTCCAATCGTGTCGACCATCCATGCCCTCAGGGCGATTGCCAGCCCAGGCAGGCAGCCCACCTTTGGCGAGCGCGAGGCTGGAGATGACCGCCGCAATCATCAGGCAGATGGCGACGAAAACATTGATGGCTACCGAAGCCGCATTGTCAGGCCGAAAGACGAGCAGTCCCAGAGCGGATGCGGCAGCGCCAAGTAGCACGACAATCGCGCTCAAACGATTAGGCATGACAAACACTGCCAAACCCACCAGCATGCCGATTGTCGCCAACCCAAAGCCCAGATGCCAACCATAGGTTTCACCGACATAGCCACAGAGCAGCGGGCTCATGGCAGCCCCCAAGTTGATGCCGGTGTAAAAAATATTGAAACCGTCATCTCGTTTGTTGTCACCTTGTGCGTACAAGGTTCCAACCGTGGTAGAAATGTTTGGTTTGAAGAAACCGTTTCCTGTGATGATCAGCGCCAACGCAAGAAAGAAGGGAATATCGGATTCGATTGTCATCAACAAGTGCCCAGCGGCCATCAGCAGGCCGCCGATGATTACTGCCAAACGCTGTCCCAAGATTTTGTCCGCCAGCATGCCGCCGATGAAAGGCGTCATATACACAAGAGCCGTATAGGCACCGTATACCGAATAGGCTTGCGAATCTCCGTAACCCAAGAAGCCCTTGATCATGTACAGCACCAACAATGCTCGCATGCCATAGTAGGAGAATCGCTCCCACATTTCGGCAAAGAACAAGGTGAACAGCCCCGCAGGATGCCCCATGACACGTGGTTGAGCGGATATATCTGCTGAAGACATAGACTCTCCCTAATCCTCACAAAGATAGGAATACGCTTAAGAATCGCGGTTTCGAAGTGGACAGTTTAGCGGAATTAGTCGTTCCAAACAGTCCGATTAAGCATGAAAATCAAGACCAATCGTCATTCGTCGGCGAGCTCAATCCCAGCTCGTTCGTCAATGAAATCGATTGACCGAGTAGCACGAGGCGTCCAGATGAGTCGGGTAGTCACCGAGCAATTCCATAACCAAGCGGCCGGTCGCAGGCGCTAACGTCAATCCGAGCATATTGTGTCCGGTTGCCAACCAAGCGTTGTTCCAGCGCGGAGTACGACCGATGATTGGCACGCTATCGTACGTCATGGGTCGCCATCCGAACCAAGTCTCCTGTTCTTGGTCTCCAAAGGGCTCAGTCAGATAGCGTGCGGCACCGTCCCTTAGCAATTGCAATCGCTCAGCACGAATGGAACTGTCGTAGCCCGCAAACTCCATGATCGAGCCGAGTCGAAGGCTGGACTGCATCGGCGTTACGGCGACCCGGTGTTCAGGGAAAATTAGCGGTATCTCAGGGCAGAGCTTCGGGCGATTTGTCGTAATCGAGTACCCTTTTCCAGGTTGAATCGGTATTTTGCACCCCAACTGCGATTCTAACTGTGGCGACCAAGCTCCTAAGCAAAACACGAATTGGTCGGCAGTCATTTTGCCTTGACTCGTCTCCAACCGCCTTGCCTGAGAATGCGAACCTGAGACCTTCAGCAAATCGCAATTCTCGACAAACACAGTCCCACCCGTTTCCAACCGGTCACGCAACGAGTGTAGCAATCGATCCGGTCGAAGATGGGCATCGTGCTCGTAAAACCAGCTGCCAGCAACAGTGTCCTTCAAAGCGGGTTCCAGCTGTCGGGTAGCTGCCGCATCGAGCAGTTTCGCAGGTTCGCTGAATTGTTCGCTGAGAATGCGATTGGTCTTTTCGAATGCATGCAGCGCTTGTTCGCTTTCGTAAACGAACAGCAATCCTTTCTCTTGCCATTGGCAGACGCTTGCATCCTCAGCGTCTGTAAACAGCTGGCGATATTCCTGCATTGAGGAAGACAGTAAAGGCGCAATCATTCTCGCTGCGGACAACATATCACGCGTATTGCATCGCCGGGCAAAGGAGAGCAACCAACGCCATAGCGAAACGTCCAAACGCGGCTTGATGCGAAACGCCCCGTTGGGAGAAAGCAAAGCACCTGCTGCCGACCACAGAGCGCCAGGTTCTGTCAACGGCAATACGTGACTGGGACAAATCAGACCGCAGTTGGCGTGCGAACATGCGCCACCGATTCGTCCACGATCGATCACCGTTACCGCCCAGCCATCTTGGGCCAAATAGTGCGCGCAGGTGACGCCGATCACGCCGCCGCCAACCACGATCACCGAACCTTTACTCATTCGGAATCCCCATGCAGAACGGATCAGCAGCATCAAGCAGCAATTCGCCGTGACCACAGACGTGGGCTTCACCCACGATCGTAGGCAGAACCTTGTCGTCAGCCAAGCGACTGTAACGGGCCTGGAAGACGCTGCCTATGATACTTTCCTGGCGAAAGGTCGCATCTTCCGGCCAACTCCGGTCCGCAGCCATACATGCCAGCTTGGCGCTGGTTCCCGTTCCGCACGGCGAGCGATCGTAGGCCCCGCCCGGACAGAGTACAAAGTTTTTAGCGTCCGCGCAGTCGGGATTGCTGGCAGGTCCAATCAGTTCGACGTGATCAATGACGGCATCACCTGCGCCGCGAATGCCTTTCTCATGCAAACCTCGGCGGACAAGACGCGCAAAATCGACTAGTTGGGGGACGTTCTGCAATGTCAATTCCTGCTGATGGTTCTCGACAATGAAGAACCAATTTCCGCCCCATGCGATATCTCCGACAATCCCCTGGCCATTCGCCAATTCTAAAGCAACCGCAGCCATGTATCGATAGCTGGGCACATTCTGAATAGTGACCTGGCTACCCAGCACCAGAGCGGAGACATCACCTACAGGGGTCTCGAAGCGAACCATGCCGTCAGATATTATCCGCAGGTAACGGAGCGCGACGGCTAAACCAATCGTGCCATGCCCACACATTCCCAGATAGCCGACATTATTCACGAAGATTACGCCTGTGGCGCAATCTGTTCTAGCGGTGGGTACCAAGATCGCCCCAACCAACACATCGTTGCCTCGGGGCTCGCAAACTAGGGCCTTGCGGTAGTTGTCGTATTGGTTGCGAAATGCACTGAGTTTCTCGGCGCAGCTCTTGCCAGCGAGTTCAAAAGGCATCTGAGTCAGAATTCGCGTCGGTTCGCCACCAGTATGCGTATCGACGTACGGAATGCGCTGCAGCATCGAGATCAACTCTCCGACCCTACGCAAGTGGTTGTGCCAGGCCAGCTGGACCACCAGTTGCGAAACTGCCGCCAGTGAGCTTCGATATGTCGACGTTGACTGTCTGACAAACGGTCACTGGCATTGAAATGCAGCTCGTATTCTCTATGGCCCTCAAGCACCATCAGATGCTTGTAGAAGAGCACCAAGTCTGGCCCTTCGTCAAATTTAGCCAAGACCGCGAGCGATGCATCCAATTGTTCGGCCAGCAAGCGGGCTTGGCCGTCACCTTGCTGAGCCGCTTGGCACAATTCGATCAGTCGCAGCACTTCCATGGGTAACGCATTGCCAACTCCTGTGATTGCGCCAGAGGCACCGCAGTTCAGAAAACCATGTACTACTTGAGTGTCCACGCCGACCATCAAGGTCAAATCAGGATCCCCGCCGGTAATATTCTCTGCGGCATAGGTCAGCGAATCGGCGCCACCAAACTCTTTGAATCCGACAAGATTCGCATGTTGTTCCCGCAAGGCAAAAAAAAGGTCGGCACGAGTTTCGAAGCCATAGTAGGGGCTGTTGTAGATCACCGCAGGTAACTGGCCGGCGGCTGACAATACGCTGGAAAAATGCGATCGTTGAGCTGCGGCTGAGGTGCCGCGAGATAACACGCGGGGAATGATCATCAGGCCCTGCGCGCCAACCGAGGCAGCATGAGCGGCGTGTTGGGCGGCCAGCATCGTGTTTTGGGCACCGGTCCCCACTACGACTGGCACACCGGCCTGTACAAGCATTCGCACTCCTTCCTGCCGATCGGCGTCGCTGAGCAGGGGCCAGTCTCCCATCGAACCACAATAGACGACGGCCTTCATACCTGCTGCAATCAGCCGCCTGCCAGTTTCGACCAGCTTATCGAAATCCGGCCGGCCATCGGGGCGACAGGGAGTCATCAATGCAGGTATACAACCGTGAAAAATACATTCATTGGGCATGCGCAAATCGCTTTTGAAACTTGATCGACAATCGTACCAATTCCGCGCTGGTGCTGTGATCAGTCACCACCGCAGCCACCACAACCTCCTCCACAGCCGCCACCTCCACCACATCCCGAGTCACCGCCACAGCCTGCACTACACCCACCTGTACTGGCACCACTGGCGCCCGCATGTTGCTGGAAGAACGAATGGAATGGCGAAAAAGGCGTGTCCATCAAAACAGTCGTACCAAGCAGTGCTGTCGACCATAGTAACATGTCATTGCCAAATGGAGATTGGGAGTTCGACTGCTCAACTTGTTCGTTTTCTCCTGCATTCTGCGCAGCCAGCCGCGACCGCATGGACTGCAAATAGCGTTTGCCAGCAGATGTCACCAGCGGCGCAGTTTTCACCAATGCAAACAGACAGAGGATCGCGACAATCTCGCCAATTACCAAGAACCCAACCGGTTTTCCTCGCGACACCCCCACATACAACTTGGCGGCCCCAAGAACAATAATTGGTGCCAACAGCATCACGGTGACTCCACTGACCAACATCCGCGTCGAGCTGCCATGGATGAATCCCACGTCTTCCAGTTTTTGTTTCATTTGCACGAGTGCCGAGTTTGCATCCCGTGAAACTCTCCGCCAGTTGCTGCCGTTGGGCGCGTCGACGACACTCTGGAGCATGAGCTTGCTTAGTCGATGTTCCGGCTGGGCAGCGTACCCGTTGGGTCCGACGTGCAAAGCCGAGCCTTCGACCTTGATGGCATCGGACTGTGCCAAGTCGATCAACGCGCAGCTCAACGCACGCTGATTACCGCCTTCCAACCAAGCTGCTTCCAATGGTCCAATTTGCGGCGCGTTGGGCTCGGCGGTCTGGCTGTCGGTCGCCGTAAAGACGTAACGGAAGATCAAACTAGCAACAGCTCCCGAAAACAACAATCCCACGAATAATATTAGGAATTGGGTTCCGTTCCAATTCAACGGATTGGCGACCAATTGAGCGATCGGGAAACTCAGCACTGCTCCAGCCGTGGCAACTGAGGCCGTACCCACTGCCGCTTGATTCCAGCTTGGTTTCGGAATAATGAAGTTGGCATGCGAATTGACGCGAACGAAGTTCAAATCGCTGCCGAAACGCTGAGTGGCGGCTGGCCAGATATCGTTCGGTGCAGCTTCTCCGAAATGGGCTGAGTAAGAATCGAGAGTCTTTTCGTAGAGCCGAAAATACTTTTCATGCTCATGGCTGCCGCCCTGCGTTGGTCCATGATGCAGGGGGCGTTTCAATACTTTAGTACACAGCTCTTCCCAGTAGCTGCGAGTGTAAGTTAGATGCATGTGCCAGACCTGGTCGACCGCATCGGAAGGACAGACAACATGTTGGCATTTCATCGCCAGATAGAGAAACCTCTTGTATTCCATGGCAACACGTCGCGCAAAGCGTAACGTCCAGCCGTTTTCTCGTGCAAGCCGCTCGGTGAACGTCAATCCACTCTGCGGCCGGTCCAGCTGGAACTCCTCCAGTTTGTTCCATAGCACATTGTCGAATTCTGACCGCATATCCGTTTTGACTTGTGCGTCCATCAGCTCTGCACTTACTCTCATCAGACATTCTCCTTCTTCTGTCTCTGAATATTTCCTAGTTCGACAACTGTGGGAAGCCCGTCTTGTATACCGACCGTCATTTTTGCGCAGACGAGAGTCGAATTTTGCTTACGCAACGTCATTCCCGTGAAGGCGGGAATCCAGTCTTGTGTGTTGCCTAGCATTCTAACACTCATACTTTACCACTCATCGCCTGGATGCGTCAGGATCCGTTGGAGTTGGCAGACAAGTCAGAAGCGCATTTCTTATCTGCTCCTGCTTCTCCTACGTCGATATTCGATTGCCTGAGCGCTTCGGTGAGCAGCCAAGCTACTGCTAAGGCAGGTGCAGACCGCGAGGCTTGGACTCCAATGACTTGCGCTAAAGACTGGCATTCGATTTGCAACGTGCCACTTGCTAATGCGATAGCCCGCGAGAATAGGCTGGTTCCATGGCCCGATTCCAGTATGCGGATTGCTCCACCGGCATGTCCGCTGTGTGGGGCGTTTTGTTCAATGGCATCGGCTATTTGTCGAGCTTGGATATCGACGATCTGCTCAGCCATACCTCGCAATTGTTCGTCGGTCAACGTCTCGCGATCTTCGCCGATCATCCGTGCCAGCCTTGCACCTGCATGCAGGACGGTTCGGCTACGTCCATCAGCGGAATCGCAATCGCCAGAATCCTCAGCTACCAATCCCAGAACCAAATAGGCATCATCGACCGTTGCAAAGCGCTCTGCCATCAATGGGCATCGACGGCCGTCAATCATCAGTTGGTTGGTAACGGCAGCGACCGGAGTGCGGTGAATACCTGTGTACACCAACTGGCCTCGCTGCAATCGGTCTCGATCCGTTTTCGCATCAGTCGCAATCTTGTGCATTCGTAGGGGTATGACATCCGTCGTCGTCGATCCGATATCGACGATCATATGCGGTTGGCAGCCGGTTGGATTCGCTTGACAGACCCAATTCGCTAAAGCCGCCCAGTTGCTTGCAGCCACTGCCCATGCATTTTCAATTGCCTGGTCCGTCGACAACCAACCCCCGTTGACCCCGTACACGAAATGCTCAACGTTTGGAGCGGCTCGCTGAACCTGCCACAAGATCTCACATACACCATGCCGTCGACTTTCAAAACAATCTGCCAATTCTCCGGTCAACGTAATCGCAACGGCTTCAATGGCCGCAAATCGAGAACAATATTCCTGAAACATTGCAGCAAGCGCATTTTCTAGCCGTAGGAAGTCGGTCCACATGGCAAAGGAGCGTGCCAGGCAATTGCCTTGTGTGTCTGCCAGCTTGAGGTTGGCTCCACCGATATCGATTCCAATTACGCGAGGATGGATTCGCAGCATTTCAGGTACCCAGCTCTCTGGCGTGCTCCAGGTCGGGTTGCATCGCTTGCGTGTATAGTTTTGGCAGGATGATTTGGAATTGGCTGCCAGTTCCTAGCTGGCTCGATAGACGGACTTCCCCTCCGAGCAGTTTGCACAGTTCTTTGACAATAGACAGGCCGAGACCAGTACCAGCGAACTCCCGTGTAAGGCCACCATCTCGGAGCACTTCGTTGCTCTGTCGGAATTTCTCAAAAATGATTTCGAAATCCGATTCTGGAATTCCAACTCCCGTGTCTTCTACCGTCACGAAGAAAAACTGTTCGGAAGCACTACCAGCGGAAACGGTAATGAGACCACCGTCAGGAGTGAACTTGATTGCGTTGGAAAGCAGGTTGGTCAGGATTTGCTGAAATTTCGGTTGATCTTGGAAGACTTCTTCCATGTCCTCTTCAAGAACAACATGCAGCTCCATATTTCTCTCGTCGACGAGACTGCGAAGCATGTCGCACTGTGCACTTACAAGTGTTTGCAACTTAAATGACGTTGGAGCGACCGTCATTTTACCAGCTTCCACCTTGGCCAGATCCAAAATGTCGTTGATCATTTCCAACAGCAATTTCCCGCTGCGTTGAATGTTTGCAGCGTAGCGCCGCTGTTTTTCGCTCAGAGTTGGAATATCACCCAGGACATCACTGAAGCCGATGATGCTGTTGAGCGGAGTGCGCAGTTCATGGCTCATGTTGGCCATGAAATCGTTCTTGAGTCGGTTGGCTTCAAACAAGTTTAGGTTAGCTTGCGCCAATTGATCGACACGCACATCCAACTCACGATTCAATCCTTTTAGTTTTTCTTGACTCTCGGTCATGTGCCTCAACATGCGATTGAATGCATCCGACAGCTCGTTAAATTCGTCACCGGTATCAATATTCGCGCGCAGATCGGTGTTGCCACGGCTAATCTCGTCGCTAACAGTTTTCAAGTGCGTTAGCGGAGTGAGCACGATCCGTCTGAGCACCCAGTGAACCACTAGCAATGTAACCGCGACCGTGACCATGCCAATCGAAAGCATGACCGTCAGCGTCCATGTTGAAGCAACTTGTTTACGACCATAGGGTGTCAGGACTTTAACCACGCGAAACGGAATGGGCTCGGCATTCGAAGCCTCAAACTTACTGTGGCAAGACAAGCACCGCGATTCGAAGGCGACGGCATGATAGTAGACATACCAACCACCTGGAGGAGCCTTGTGGATTTCGCCCGAAATATCGGTCTCGTCAGAAAAAACGGGGCCCGCCTCACGAAATAGCGGGCGCCGGGCGGTGGAACTAGCGTCCGTTGGCGCCAGCGGATTATCGATAATCGCTGATTCAACGGAATCTGGTGATAGCGGATTAAGCATCCCAGGTGGTGGCTCCGCTGTAGCGATCTGTCCATCCCCCGCATCCACAGTCGCCTCTCGCTCGCGTTGGCTCGACTCCGCAGCAAGGCGCTGTTGAATGTATTCCCGAAATTCGGCTTGCAATCCTTCCAGCATTAACCGCTCTTCCGCGCTCGGCAAAGCGGAGTTCTTGAGATCAATATGCTGGGTTTCCTGGTCGAGCATGACGTATTGGTGCCGATAATTCGGGTCATCAATTAAGTCGTCTCGCAACAGTGCCATCAGCTGTGGCGTCGTCGAAGAGCTGTCCGAATCACTGTCATAGTGAACTTCCACGTGTCGCCAAGCGAGCACCTTCTTGGCATAATCGCGCGCCTCTAAACGAGTCGCTTCCAAAACAAGGTGATTGGCCACGACTGCGACGATGAACCAAAAAGCCAAGCCAATGGGTACAACCAGGGCAGTTCCGAAAAAAAGCAAACTCTTTCGTTCCAGACTCCAACCGACGACAAGTCTGCGTACCAGACTACGAAACGAAGTGACGATCAATTGAAAAAATTTGTGCATGCGGCTGGTGGAATCCTGGTCCGGTAAACTCGACTCAAGCTGCACCTTTGCGATTTGCTTGATTCTATCGTAGCCGAATGAAGCGGAGCATTCGCATTGGCAATATCGGAACGAGACCGGAGTGACGCAAAAAAAAAACGTCCCTCGACCCCTAGCCCCCCTAGTGGTGGGCGTCACAGGTGTCACTGTCGGCGCATGTCACCTGCTTTAGGCGCTTTTTAGACAGAACTATTTGTATTCGTTTGCAAAGTTTGCTTGCTCCACCCGATTTGTCTGACTAGCATAACCTGCATATCTTTGCCGCCACGTACTTCTAGCTAGCCCGAAGAGAAACGGGAATCCAACAATGACAAAAGGTTTCAAATATTGGACACGTTGCGCCACGGTCGCAGTACTTTCTGTTGTAATCACATTCAATCCCGCTTGGGCTGGACGTGGTCTGCGAGGGTGGTTGAAGAAACGCCAGGAATGCCAACCTCAGTCATGTTGTGAGACACCATGCGAGTCGAGCTGTGCGGCGGCGATTGACGATTGCCACTCTTGCGAGCCGGTTTGTTGTGAGCCGACTCCCTGCGAATCCAGCCCCGGTGATTGCGGTGCGATCGTGGTGGATTGTGGTTGTGGTGCTACGGCCGACCCGTGTGTTGGTGCGGTCGTGGCTCAGCCAGCTGCCCCAATGTCGTCAGAATTAGAGACGAGTCCTTCTGACGAGATGCCTCCCTCTGAGCAGGCTGTAGTTCCTGAGCAGGCAGTCGAACCTGAGTCGCCTGCGGCTTCAGATAACGCACCTGAGCCCGAGACTGCGCCAGAGCCAGAGACTGCACCTGAAACCGAGCCCCCAGCTCTGGGCGATGGAGAGGTCGAAGCTCCTGCAGCTGCTGTAGAACCGCCGTCGCCTTTTGATCCAACGGAACCTCCCGCAAACCCATTCCCGCTGGACACTCCTCCCGAAACTCCCGCTCAACCAGCGGTGGAACCTGAAGTTCCGGCAATTGACCCGCTGGAACCAGCAACGGATGCGAGACCCTTGGATGAGTTATTCGGTGATCCACCTGCCGCTGCTCAGCCAGCGACTGGCGACGACTTGTTCGGCGAGCCAGCACCTGCGGAGCCTGCTCCAGCTGGTGACGACCTATTCGGAGAACCAGAAGCTGCACCAGCGACTGGCGACGACTTGTTCGGCGATCCAGCACCTGCAGAGCCTGCCCCGGCTGGTGATGGCCTATTCGGAGAACCAGAAGCTGCACCTGCCACTGGTGACGATTTATTTGGCGATCCAGCTCCTGCCCCCGCAGCCGGCGATGATTTGTTCGGTAATCCAGCACCGGCCCCGGCGGGCGGCGACGATTTGTTTGGCGATCCCGCGCCCGCTGAGGCAACTCCAGCGGATCCTGCGCCTACTACTGAACCAAAAGAAGACGATTTGTTCGGTATTCCGGCTGAGGACAAGGACATTGACGCTGGCTTATTCGGCCAACCAACCGCGAAGGGGATTGACCTGGACGATCTGTTCGGCAGTCCGAAGAAACCAGAACCTGCGGAAACAAAGCCTGCGGCAGACGCCCTCGATGCCTTGTTTGATTCAGCGGACTTCCGTACGTGGAAAGACAATACGGGCAACTTTGAAGTTGAAGCAAGATTGGCTGAAATCAACCCAGATAGTGTGCGATTGCTGAAGCGGAACGGCAATTTCTGTACTGTACCAATTCGACGATTGTCAAATGCTGACAAAGTCCTGGTGGATCGAATTGCCCTGGAGCTGCCCAGCGAATCGTTCAAATTCATCTCGACTTCGCACCCGTAAACTGCGCAGCGAATCCGAAAGAAAACTGTGTAGTGCCTGATGAATTGATGAGAGGGAAGCCGGCCTTTGCTGGCTTCCCTTTTTTGTTATCCATAATCCAGGTTGCGTCCAGCTTTGATGCTTTGGTCAAGCAGGCACAGTTGCGTAAGCCTCATTCTTCACCGAGCAAAGTTTAAACATTCGCTATTAAATTGATCGTCAATCATGGTACGGAGCAGAAAGCCTGTCAAAAGAGTTGCATCGGCAGAGACCAAGGAGGCTGGGCCTGAAGATCGCGGTTCCGGTGAGGTGCGAAGCGCGCATCTCACAACGTTCTCGAGCAAAGTTCAAATCACTATTTCGATTCTGGTCGTTTTGCACTTTTCGATTCTGATACTCTCACTTTCTGCCAACCTTTCGCCCAGCTTCCTGCAAGGCAAACTAGTTGATCTGCTTGGCCCCTATCTAATTACGACTGGCCAAGAATACGGCGCAGTGCCCATCGAAATCACCCATGCCGAACCCATCGATTTTGCCACGCTAGTACAGGTGCATGAGCGAGGTGCACAGCCGGGAGAGTGGATCTCCCTGGCTCTTCCAGGTGTAATCGATTCCACTGCTCGCCCTGTGAATTTTGCGAACTCTCGCTGGACCAACCTATCGCGCTTATTGCGGCTGATTGCCGAGGAATTCAATGATAGTGACGTATTGGCAGAATTTGCGGCGAGCATCGCAAATCGGCATTCACAGGACATGGATATTGACGCGATTCGCATACTCGCGCCGCACGTACCGTCCTACGATAAATATGAAGAGTTGAGATTAGCTGGGCTGCCCTTCAACGAGAGCACGTTTCCGCCAGTGATCGCTTACTACGCGAATGTCGTTGCCCAAGGTGAGCAATTGCGAGTCATTCCCTACCTGGAACCACTGCGCACATCCAAGCCGGTAAGCGCTGAGGAGGGCACAAAATGATCGAACAGATCATACGAGCCTGGAACCGCTTTTGGTTCTCACCGGCCTGTCCTTCCCAGTTGACTGCTTTGCGAATCGCTGTCTGTACAGTCGTGTGTGTTTGGTTCCTAAGCTTTATTCCGCATGCTGATGCCTGGTTTGGCCCGCTCGGTCTTTTGTCGGCAACGGTCGGTCACGCCATGATCCAGTTCGAAGGAATCGCCGCCTGGCAAATGTGGTCTCCATTGTGGTGGACTGATTCTAAGCTGGTTTTTCAAGTGTTTTCCGCTTGTGGAGCTCTGCTTTCCCTGATCTGTGCACTCGGCGTAGGTGGGCGGGTATCCATGTCGCTTCTTTTACTCGGGTGCATTGCATTGATCCACCGCATCGTTTGGTTAAGTGGACCCATTGAGCCAGCTATCGTCGCGTTCGTTGGCTTTCTGATCGTGCAACCGGGCGCCTCGGTGCTGTCCAGGCGTAGCTCCCAATCCCAACCATCGATTCCGACGAACATCGTGTTGCGCCTGTTTCAAACGCATTGGTGGATCCTCTTAGCGGCAGGCGTGTGTTCGCAATTGGCTAGCTTCAATTGGTGGCAGGGAGATGCGGTTTGGTGGCTGGCAGCGTCCGGACGGTCCAATCTGTTGTCGTTGCCGTTGTTGGGCGGCAAGCTGTGGTTGATCAATCTGCTGACTCACGCCATGGTTGCGTCTCAGATCCTAGCGTTGTGGCTAATTAGCACTACGGTGGCCAGACCCCTGGGAATTCTATTCGGCGCGCTCGCTTGCCTTGGGATTGGCTTGATCGCCGACCAGCTGCTGTATGCTATGCTAATGGGCTCGTGCCTACTGGCTTTTCAGCTCCGCATTACGTCGTACACGGATTCTACTGCGGCAACTTAGTCGTTGATGTAGAGCTGGCACACTCCACATCCATTTGGTCGCCGCAAAAACTTGGTGGCCACTCTTCGTATGGCCGGAGCAAGGCGTCGTTTTCCGCTGGAGAAACATCAATGCGTCTCACTTCTGATTTCTTCCAACGCCCCTCACGCGTTGTTGCGGAATCGCTGTTGGGAAAACTTCTAGTCAGACGATTGTCCAGCGGAGTTCGTCTTTCTGGGATCATCGTTGAAGTCGAAGCCTACCTGGCTGATAACGACCAGGCCAGTCATAGCTTTCGCGGAGCTACGAAGCGGAATGCTTCGATGTTTGCCCATCCCGGAACTCTGTATGTCTATACGATTCACAACAGGCATTGCCTGAATGTGGTTACCGAAAAGAATGGCAAGGGCGCAGCGATTCTTGTTCGTGCACTGGAGCCCGTAGAAGGACTAAAGGTCATGCAACAGTTTCGAAGTCCTGGCGCTGAAGATAGCCGCGAGCCTAACCCGCCGTGGACTGCGGCGTCGGCACTGCACCTTATGTCGGCACTGCACCTTACGTCGGCACTGCACCTTACGTCGGGGCCGGGTAAATTGTGCCAAGCACTGGCAGTCGACCTAAGTCACGATGGCTCCGACTTGGTCACGGGCACCGAGATCTGGCTTGAGTCAATGCCACTGGCAAGTAACGATTGGTCGGTTCGCCGATCACCTCGGATTGGTATTTCAAAGGCACAGCATCGACGGCTGCGATACTATGTCGATGGCAACCGTTGGGTATCGGGCAAGGCTAGCGATCATTCGCGGGGCCGTTGCTGTTCTTTCCAGCAGTGGACCGACGCGAAGACAAACAATCAGACATAGCTCGATTAACGGTTGTCGGACTGTATGCCCTTCCTAATTCCAGTAAGCTTAGTAACCCGCCTCTGCAGAATTCAATCCGTTTGGATTGAATTCCACCACCGAATCGACTTGCTAATGCGCAGTCAGCATTCTGCCGAGCGGAAAGTTGATGGCATTGGACGCTCGCCGAGAAGCATCCGTTCACTTACCCACTTACAGGAACGCATGTGAACTGGCAGATGTCGCAGTGTCCGGAGCGAAAGTACTTGGCGCATCCCTCGAGATAATGCATGTAACGATCATACTCTTGCTGGGATCGCATCTCGATCGCGGCTTGACGATTGGCAGCCAAATTGGCTGCCCAGATGTCCAGCGTCTTGGCATAGTGCAATCTTAGCGAATGAGTGCGTTCCACCTCGAAATTCGCTTTGCGGGCAAATTTGTGCACGGTTTCTTTCGGAATTAGATAGCCACCAGGAAAAATATCCTTGTAGATGAAGCGCACAAAGTCCATGAATTCCTGCGTCACCTCGAGTCCCTGGGCGCGGATATCACCCCATTCCACTGAAACGATGGTGTGCAGCATTAATCGTCCGTCTGCTGGTAGCAGTTCGCGGCATCGATTGAAAAATGCTTGGTGCCGCATCGGGCCGAAATGTTCGAACGCTGCAATACTTACGATGCGGTCGACAGGTTGGTGAAACTCCTCCCAGCCTTGCAAACGCACATCAACCTTGCCGGATCCCTCAGGCAGAGACGCCATCTTTTGCAGACAATACTCCCGTTGAGTTTCACTCAGCGTCAAAGCGATAACATCGACCTTGTACTTGGATGCAGCACGATAGCTGCAGGCGCCCCAGCCACAACCGATTTCCAGGAGCGTCTGACCTACCTGCAAATCGCACTTATCCAGTGATAAATCTAGTTTCGCGTACTGGGCTTCCTCGAGAGTGATGTCTTCTGGTTCAAAATAAGCGCAGCTGTACAGCAAGGTCGGATCCAAGAACAGTGACAACCATCGCGCTGTGTGGTCCTGATCGTAGATTGATTGGACCGTGTCATAAAATGGTTGAATGTCGGACATCATAGATGGAGCTTGCTTATTATGTGAAATTATGGAATGCCAACAGCGAGATCTCGCAATGCTAGTGTCAAGAATTGGAAATTCAGTTCCACATAATCCTTTCGCAAAATTAGCCGCTGTGCGCTAGCACGCGGTTT
>JAGQPR010000130.1 GCA_020426625.1 Planctomycetales bacterium | reverse complement strand
CGCGTGCTAGCTAGCGCACAGCGGCTAATTTTGCGGAAGGATTACGTGGAACTGAATTTCCAATTCTTGACACTAGCTCTTGGAGGCAGAAGGCTTATAGAGCTTGCGCCCCATGGTGGGAGAAAAGGCGGTCCAGGCGCTGTCGGAATTACGGTCGGCCTCAATCAACTCGGTCGCAGAGTTGACTTTTGCATCGAGATCATCGATGTAGGCTAGTACGATTGCTTCGATAGTCATTGGCACTTTGGGGCTGCCGTGTTCCAGTTGTCCGTGGTGGCTCAAAATCATGTGTTGCAGCCGCCACAGGATCGGCTCGGGGATGGCTTGGCCGGATTCCCTCTCAATTCGCGCGGCACGGCGGTCCAGTTCAATCGTGCCCTGCACCAAATGGCCAAGCAGTTGTCCAGGATCGCTATAGGACAAGTCTACGTCGAAGCTCAACTCTTCCAGCTTGCCGAGGTCGTGCAGGAAGACACCAACCAACAGCATTTCGCGGTCCAACTGCGGGTAACACGGAGCTATGGCGGACGCAATTCTCATTAGATCCAATACGTGGAACAGCAGCCCGCCCTCGTACGCGTGATGCGTTTTGATGCCAGCTGGAGCTCGACTCAGGCGGTCCATCAGCTGCTGGTCCGTTAGGTACGACGCCACAAGGCGTTTCAGGTGCGGATTGGTGAGCGATCCCAGTAGTGACTTGAGCTCAGCGATTTGCCGTTCTACTTCGCCAGGGCTGGTTTTGGCGAAGTCTTCATGGCTAACTTTGGAGGGATGAACGGTTTCGAAGTCTTGCACCAAAATCTGCAACAGACCATTGTGCAGCTGAGTTGTTCCCAACACTCGTAGAAAATCGCCCTTCTGAAACGTTTCGTAAAGGGCTTGTCCCGCATTCCATCGCAAGCCGCTAATCTGGCCCGTCCGATCCATGAACTGCAGCAACAGGTAATCATTGCCTTGCCGATTCGAGCGAACTTGTTTGTCGGTGACTCGATAGATTTCGTCGACGTTTTCTCTGGCTTGTAGATCTGCGATAAACTGACGATGCATGAATGCCCTTACTCTGTTTCAGACTGGCAGCGACGGCCGAATATGACGATTCTACCGTACTTGGCTACCCTTGTTCAGTCCGCAGACGGCGGCGAAACGCCAGAATTGGGGACCGCGGTAGGAAATCAAAGATTCCGCGCAGTTGACGCGCCAAAAATCGCGTCTAATGCTAGATCGGAAAATGTGGGTTGGTGCCGAGGCTAGAAAGTGGTGTTTCGCGAGAGATCGTTCGCGTACTGCGAACAATGTTGGAAAACACACAAATCGGCTGGGTCACTCGAAAGAGTGAGATAACCTATCATATTCTCGGGGTGAATCGCTGCAGAATGACCGCATGCCATTACCCCAGTTTGTTTTTGTAGTCATTCTCAGTCGGACGGGCTGCCGTGTTGAATCTAATCAATCGTTGTTTTTGGTCGTTGTGTCGACTGTTATTGAGCTTTCGCTATCGAGTGACGGTAACGGGACGCGATCAGTTGAAATCGCTTGTGGGACCGACGTTGGTATTGCCCAATCACCCCGCCTATATCGATCCGGCTATTGTTTCCAGTCAAATTCGCTTGAATGGGCCACTTCGACCGCTGGTTTTCTCCGGCACCTATCGAATGGCGGCCTTGTGGCCGCTGATGAAGATGATCGATGCCTTCGAAGTACCGGACCTGTCCAGCCACAGCCGAAATGCACAGAGCAAGGCCTTGGAAATGATCGATTCTGTCGTTGACCGCCTGCATGCCGGTGACAATATTTTGATTTATCCCTCGGGCCGCCTACAGCGAGGTGACGTCGAAGTTGTCGGTGCAGCTCGTGCCGTTCATGACATCGTCTCGCGCTGTCCGGACATTAACATCGTTTTGATTAGAACTCGGGGTGTTTGGGGTAGCATGTTCAGCTGTGCGGCCAAGGGTAGCCCGCCGAACCTGGCCCAGCGGTCTCGAGCTGCGTTGGGATGGGTGCTGGCAAGCCTTTTTTTCTTTCTGCCACGACGACCGGTAACGCTGCAAATTGAAGTAGTCCAGCGAAGTTCACTGCCGATTCAAACTCGCGAGGAATTCAACGCCTATCTGGAACGTTGGTACAACATCGACGGTGGCCAATCGCCACGATTCGTCAGGTACAACCATCTGTTCGGACCTCGCGAGGGTGAATTTGGTAAACTTGCGGCGAGTGTGCAGATTGATATTGCGAGAATCAAGCCCAAGACCATCGGCCTGGTTAACGAACTCATACAATCCCACTTGCGACGACAGCTGACCGACGAAGAAAAAGTTCCCGATACCGCGTTGGAGAAGATCGGGTTGGACAGTCTCGATCGCATGGACCTGGCGTTAAAGATTGAACAACAGTTCGGTTTTCGAAGTAACACAGTCTCTTCAACGCTCGGTGGACTGTGGGCTCTGGCTGACGGGCAGTTCAGTCAAGCAAATCAGCCGTTGACCGCGCCCGATGCGTGGAAGGCACCATCAAGCCTGGACAAACCTGCAATTTTGGCAGATACGATTGCGGAAGCTTTCGTGCGTCGAGCGATCAAGTGTCCCAAGCAAGTTGCAGCTGCTGACGCGATTTCTGGAGTTGTAAATTATCGAAGGATGCTCATTGGCGCGCAACTGATGGCACGGCGTTTCGCCAAGCTCGACCAGGCGCACGTGGGCATCATGTTACCAGCGTCGGTGGCGGCAGACATTGCCTTTTTCGCGCTCCATCTGGCGGGCAAGGTGCCTGTCATGATGAATTGGACCACTGGTCCTGCCAATCTAGCCCACGGCGTCAACGTCACCGAAGTCAAGCACATTATCACCTCCAAGAAGATGATTGATCGACTTGGCATCGACGTCAAAGGCGCTGATTACGTCTTCGTGGAAGACATCAAAGCTAGTATCAAGAAGACGGAAGCTCTCTCGGCGCTACTGCAGAGTTACATTGCGCCAGGGCGAATATTGAAAAACCTGCCCCAACAACAGTGCGATGATCCGGCCGTGTTTCTATTCACATCTGGGTCGGAGAGCATGCCCAAGACGGTACCGTTGACCCATCGCAATTTGTTGGTCAATGTCGCCGACGGACTCGAAGTATTGGACGCTCAGCCCAACGATTCGCTACTGGGCTTCCTGCCACCGTTCCACAGTTTTGGAATGACTGGCAATTTGTTGCTATCGCATCTGGCCGGTATCAAATCGATTCGCTACGCCGATCCCACCGATGCGTCGGGACTGGTCCGCACGATCGCAGCCTATCAACCCACGATGGTGTTCACCACTCCCACGTTCCTGGGTTACATTCTGTCGGCCTGCAAGGGAGATGAACTAAAGAGCTTACGGAAAATCGTAACGGGTGCGGAAAAGTGTCCGGAAGCGATTTTTCGCCAGTGTGCCAAGCTGGTGCCTGAAGCAATTATTTTGGAGGGTTATGGCATCACGGAATGTTCTCCGGTTGTGGCGGCCAACATGTTCGGCAACAGCAAGGCGGGTTCTGTCGGCAAGCCTGTGCGCAATGTGGAAGTCTGCATCGTCGACGTAGAATCGGGCCTTCCGGTCGAAGCGAACGCTACAGGTATGCTACTAGTGGCTGGCCCCAGTATTTTTGAAGGATACTACCGTCACGATGGTGCCTCACCCTTTGTGGAAGTCAACGGCAGGCTATGGTACAAAACAGGGGATCTAGTGTCTCAGGATGAAGACGGATTCCTGCAATTCCAAGGACGCTTGAAACGCTTCTTGAAGGCAGGCGGAGAAATGATTTCTTTGCCAGCTCTGGAAGAACCTTTTGCACGAGCGTTTCCACCAGACGAGAATGGCCCCAAAGTGGCTGTCGAAGGGATTGAAACCGAAGATGGCAGACACATCGTACTGTTCACAACTCAAGACGTTGCACTTAGGCAGGCGAGTGAACTGTTATTGGAATCGGGGTTGCGTGGTGTAATGCGTTTGGACGAAGTGCGTCACATTGATGCGATACCAGTATTGGGCACCGGAAAAACAGACTACAAAGAATTGCGACGACAGTTGGAAGAGTCGCTGAAAACTTGATAGATGCTTCGCACTGCTGGCAACAACTGGTCTGAATGGTTCACTGGCGGGCGTCCATGCGACCTGTTTCATGGATCCACAGAACAATTGGCTCTAAAGTTCACCAAGACTCACCTAGAGAACAGAATATGTCTTTCGCGAATCAACAAAAATTCTCAATCATTGCTCTGACATTTGTCTCGGCTTTGGGGAGTGTGAACACGTTGCTGGCCCAACAAGCTGAAATTGGAACGTACGATCGCGCCGGTGCCATGAAACAGTCGCGGAGCGTGACCTACGCCGTGCATGGTATGGCCGCAACTAGTGATTTGAGGTCGACGCAAGCCGCTGTCGATATCCTACGAGCCGGCGGTTCTGCCGTCGATGCAGCCATCGCTGCCAATGCTGTGTTAGGTGTCGTGGAACCGATGAGCTGCGGCATTGGCGGCGATCTATTCTCCATCTGCTGGTCTGCTAAAGATCAAGAGTTGGTCGGCCTGAATGCCAGTGGACGCGCGCCCGCACTGGCGACCATCGATGAGTTTCGACGGCGTGGTTTAACGCAAATCCCCATCTCAGGTGCGCTGGCTTGGTCCGTGCCCGGCTGCGTCGCTGGCTGGCAAGATTTGCATGATCGGTTTGGCCGCCTGCCTTGGGCCGACTTGTTTCAGCCAGCAATCCAATTGGCCGATGAAGGATTTCCTGTCGCGCCTGTGATCGCTGGGTATTGGCGAGGTGCCCAGCTGAGCCTGCGGCAAACGCCCGAATCTGCCCTCACCTTCCTGATCGATGGCAACTCACCTGAGGAAGGTCAGGTGTTTCGCAATCCACAGCTAGCAAAGACGTACCGGCTGATTGCGCAATATGGTGCATCTGTGTTCTACCATGGAGAGGTCGCCGCAGAGATCGATCGATACAGTAGGTCACTTGAAGACGGACTGCTGCGCGCCGAAGACCTGGCAGCACACAGCAATGAGTGGGTTGCGCCTGTCAGTACGAACTATCGAGGTTACGATGTATGGGAATTGCCACCCAACGGACAAGGAATCGCCGCTCTGCAGATCCTGAATCTGATGGAACCTTTCGATGTGTCGTCTATGGGGTGGGGGTCGCCAGAGCTGGCACACCTGTTCGTCGAGTCGAAAAAGTTGGCGTTTGCCGACCGGGCGGAGTTCTATGCTGACATGTCGAAAGCCGACGTCCCCCTCGATTCCCTCATCTCCAAAGAGTATGCCAATGAACGTAGAAAATTGTTTGATCCTCAGCGGGCATTGATCGGAGTTCCCGCCGGTGACCCCAAGTTGGTGCATGGGGACACCATTTATCTGTGCGTGGTTGACGACGAACGCAATTGTTGCTCGCTGATCCAAAGCAACTACTATGGCTTCGGCAGCCAGCTTGTGGCGGGCAATCTCGGCTTCGCCTTGCAGAATCGAGGGGCCTTGTTTTCCTTGGACGAACGACACTTGAACCGCCTTGAGCCCGGCAAGCGGCCGTTCCATACGATCATACCGGCTATGGTTACCAAACAAGGAAGGCCTGAATTAGTGTTTGGAGTGATGGGTGGAGATATGCAGCCGCAGGGCCACGTTCAGGTGCTCGTGAATTGGATTGATTTTGGGATGAATATCCAATTGGCTGGTGACGCAGCCCGAATTCGCCATGACGGCAGTGCGACCCCAACCGGCGTTCCTGAAGAGGAATCGGGCGGCACTGTGTTTGCAGAGTCGGGTATCCCCACTAAAACTGTGGCCGCTCTGCAGGAGAAAGGACACCAAGTGAGTACCGGTGGCAGCTATGGTGGCTACCAGGCAATTCGCATCGATTGGGAAAAGGGGGTTCTGCACGGCGCGACCGAAGCTCGCAAAGATGGAGCAGCCCTAGGCTATTGATGAACGACCATTCGTAACTCTCCCACTGAAACCATGGTGGCGTTGAGCGAGAAGTGTCATAAACCTTGGGGATAGAGCGTATGCATTGGCTTCAGTTCTTGCTCGCCAGCGTCTTGATCGGAACCACAACGCTCGAGGTTAGTGGGCAATCACCAAGCAAACCGAATGTGCTGTTTATTGCCGTGGACGATTTAGCTTGCACGCTCGGATGTTACGGCGACCTATTAGCGGTGACACCTAACATTGACCGCTTGGCCGCGCGAGGTGTGAGGTTTGCTAGAGCTTACAATCAATTGCCCCTGTGCAATCCTACGCGAGCATCCGTGATGACGGGCTTGCGACCAGATCGAATCAAGGTTTATGATCTCGATCGGCATTTCCGTGACCAACTCCCTGACGTCGTAACACTGCCTCAAGCATTTCAAGCGGCAGGCTACTTCACCGCACGAGTTGGCAAGATCTATCACTACAATGTGCCAGCCGCCATCGGCACGGATGGTTTCGACGACCTGCCGTCTTGGCATGTTCGGATCAATCCGGCTGGTCGCGACAAACTGGAAGAGGATCTAGTTTTCAATGCCGAACCCCACCGAAAAATTAGTGCCTCTCTCAGCTGGTTGGCAGCAAACGGCGAAGACGACGAGCAGACGGATGGCATGATTGCAACGGAGGCCATTCAGCTCCTGGAGCAAAAGCGAGATGAGCCATTTTTTCTCGGCGTCGGATTCTTTCGGCCGCACACACCTTATATCGCACCGCGAAAATATTTTAACCTTTATCCACATGGAGAACTTCGCTTGCCGTTTGCTCCGGCCGACGACCGAGACGATATTCCAGTAGCCAGCTTTGCCCATAATTGTCCTGTTCCCAACTACGGTTTGGACACTCCCACGCTATTGAAAGCCACACAAGCTTACTACGCTTGTGTATCGTTCGTCGATGCACAAGTCGGTCGACTGCTCGATGCCCTGGATCGGCTGCAGCTGACAGACAGAACGATTGTGGTCTTGTGGAGTGATCATGGCTATCACCTAGGCGAGCACAATGGGATTTGGCAAAAGCGCACACTTTTTGAACAGGCCGCGCACGCTCCATTGATCATCAGCGCTCCACGGCAATCAGGCAATGGTCAGATATGCCCTGGCGTCGTCGAGTTTGTCGACATTTTTCCGACAATCACTGCACTAGCCAACGTCGCTGCACCTGACAAACTGGATGGGCAAAGTTTGCTCAAGCTTTTGGAAAACCCATCAATGGATTTCGACGGTCACGCGGTAACGCAGATCCTGAGGCCAGCAGATTCACGGCTAGCAGAGCCGGTGATGGGCTGTAGCATTCGCACCCACCGTTACCGCTATACCGAATGGGGCGAAGGCAAGCATGGCGTTGAATTGTATGACCACCACCACGATCCACAGGAATTCGACAACTTGGCGATGAATCCCGACGAACAAGCACAAGCAGTGATCGAGCTGCTGAAACCATTGTTGCATGCCAAGGCATCGGGCGCGACGCCAACTACGCCTTTCAATCCTGAACGCCTCTAGTTTACGATTCATCCGCACCTGCCTATTGAGGCTGAGTGTTATTGGATTGGTAGCAGCTTTAGCACGTGAGCGACCGAAGGCAGCTATTTCCATGCTGTCTTGAGCAAACTCAATGTTTGTTTGGCCAACTGCGTCAAGCGTCGCTGGCTTAACTGTTTATAGAATGCCTTTAGGACTGCCGCTGCATGGCCCCGGTCCAAATGTGAAACCAGCACTGGTACCAATTCGTCGAACACTTCGCGAGAATCTTGCTGGGGACTTCCCGTGAAGACGCAGGCGTACGCGGACAATCGGTCTCCGAAGAGCTCCCGGCAATAGTTGACCGTTTCAGCGATAGCATGTTCCTTGGGGGACTGCGGTTGGCGCCAATCATAGGGAGGATCCCACTGCCGGACCGGGCGGAGTAGATCGACATGTGTGATCACACCGATGATTGGTGGCGGTTTAAGGTGAGGCTTTCCCAAGTAGAATTCTTTGATTTGTTTTACCAGCAGAACGTCCGCCGCGCGAGCTGGAGCATTGGCGGCCATGCACAGCAAGATAATATCAGCTGTTTCGGCTACGGCTCGGATGTCAGCCAACTGAGACTTACTGGCGCTAGTTTGCTCGCTGCCCGGCGTATCGATTAATTGCAGCTGTGATTGCGAGTTCGGTAGTTCCAGGCGATAGCACTGCGAAACACGTGTTTCCGGCAACTGGCTAGTTGAAGCCACATTGTCGTTAAGCAACGCGTTGATCAAGCTGGATTTGCCAGAATTCACCTGCCCCATAACTGCAATTTTAGTCGTCACATCCGCCAGCTCTTCGAACTTTCGTCGATAGTCGTTTGAGGCCGAGCCGCTGCTTGCTTCGGCGATTTTCTGCCGATAAGCTCGCGAGCCACCTTGCAATCTGCCGCTGTACATTTCTATGAGGTAGTGGCCCAATTGGCGCAGGTAGTGTTGGTAGTACTTGCGCAGTACTTCATTCTGCAACTCGTGGGTAATGCGGCTCGCCTTGCGCCACAACGGGTAGGTCAGTAGCTTGCTCGGATCAAATATCGAAGACGCCAAAAACATAGCGGACTGCCCGATATCCAACGCCTTGACGAGACGCGGGATTTGCCCCAGTTGTCCGATAGTGGCACGGTCACTTCCCGGTACATTCTGCAAGACCCATTCCTCAGTGTCTTCCACAGCCAAGTGGATCACCGTCAAGATTTCGACCAGAGACAATGAATGCAGCAGCCCCCCCTTGGGACTGGCCTGGTAATGCTCGGCCAGCAACTGCATCAGCGCTCGTGCATCTTGAAAGTACCGATCTGGCGTTGAAAGACAGCTTGGATCCACATCGGCCACATTTACGCGGAACCGTTCAACAATCTGGATGGCCGCCTCATCGCGTGGTGTCCAGTAGTTCGCCGCAGTTAGCGGATTTAGTGGCGCGTTCTCGTGCAGCTTAGGCCTGGGCCAGAGTTTCCCAATCGCCCACGCCAACAGCCAAGTTGCGGGCAGCAAAATAGCCAATGTGCCGAGCCAGCCGGTCTGATACAAAGCCAGGCAGGCAATCGTCAAGCAGGCCGTGGCAGGCAAAATCCACAGTAGAAACAACACGCAGAATCTGAGGCTAACCAGCTTGAGCAACTTCAATTTGCCCTCCAAAGATCATGTCCCCGCTTGAGCTGCTCAGCGAATACTACTTTCAAGCTCTCGGCGTCGGGCACGCGCCCGCCGCGCATGTTGGCAAAGTACCAATCCCAGGACATTCCCAGCGCGTAGGTGAACGCAAACGAACCGGCAGCCCCCGCCGCCATCCCCAAGTAAGGAATGAATTTTAGCACACCCCGAGCGGCCAAACGCAAGGCGACTCGCGTACCGGCAGCTGTGCTCAAAGCTGCCCAGTCGGCGGCCCTAATTTCCTGATCGTAGATTTTTGCGATCCTGATAGCTAAATGCGTTTGAATACCCAACACAGCTGGAATGTCGACCCAAGGAACTGGCACCGCTCCTGCTGTACCAGCCAATGCGCTGGAAGCCAATACTTGCCAACGAGCGCGCTGCTGTCGAGATGACAATCCTTGAGACAAATGATTCAAAGCCAACAACGCTTGGCGATACGCCGAGGGTAGTTTGTCAAGAATGGCTTGCTTGAGTTGCTGTCCACCGAAGTTGGGTTCGGCAAAACCATCTTCTGGTTGAGTCAAGTCGACGGGTATCAAACGGTCATACAAACCTGCAAACTGCCGCTGCTTTTCTTCGAGCATGGTTTCCAGTTTGGGAGGCAACCTGCTGGCAAGTTTCGCACGTCCAGGAGCAATGGCTTGATCTTCCTGTCCGTTTGGAATTGCGTCCGCACCTGCCGTCAGGTCACCTTGCACGGCCTCGTGCAAACAGGTTACAACCAATATTACAACCCGCTCGGGTGATGCCTTGCGAATCTGCTGCAAGGGATTGATGATGCTCTCCAACGCATGGTCGCACACACGGACGGTGACAATCATCAATTGGGTGTTGCTGGAAAACTGCTGGATATCTTCGTGTGGATCGTAGGAAGCCTCGCCCAAGCCCCGCGTGTCCAGAAACGAAAACAGCGGATCGGTTGCGTCGGGAAAATCATATCGGTTCGAAGTCTTGGTTTCTGGTCGATAGCCAGCTCCAATCGTAGCTGACTGTGCACCTGTCAAGTAACGAACCACTGAACTCTTGCCACTACCCGTTTTCCCAAACAACCAAACGCAGGGAATGGGGTTCTCGGCAGGTAGCCGTTCTAGCTCGGCCGGAACTTCAGTTTCCGAAGATGGAGCCTGACGTCGCCAAGCATTCCAGAATTTATACATGGCATGGTGTGGGGAAAAGCATGATCACTATATCTGCGTCCGAATCGTAGGACACAAGATTCGACGCAGTAGAAAGCACATTCTAGGGGAGTATGGCCAAGAATCGCGACCCATTAGTCGCTAGAAACCCTTCAGTTGGGATTATTAGGCTCGGCCACGCGGTAGAACACGCACGCCAGACCGCCCACAAACAGGTGCCAACCCCTGCGGGATGTAAGCGTCGAAAGGAGTCCAATCATACATCCGAGCACAATAGGGCCGTATCCAGCCAACGTCGCCAGATTCCAATCTCTTCGTCGGAAAGCGTTTGGTCGGAGGTTTCCGGCAAGTGAACTTGACGATTTCCCCCAGGCCAAATCAAACTGGAACGCAGTAGTCCACTCTCGTCTACTTCCAGTTTTAGTTTCAAGGCGTCGCCCTTTTTCCTTTGTGGGAACAACAGAGAAGGTTGGACCTTGCCTAACTTAAGCCAATTTGCTCCGCCGAGATTTGTTCCTTCGATGATTTGAATAGGCGGGAAATCACTTCCCCCGGACGCCCCGGGGCGGAGTGTCCGTTCAATCGCCAGGGGCAATGCGCTGGAGCGGTCAATCAGTATCTTCGGACGCGTAACACCCTCGTTACTGGACAGAATGGCCACGTCGTAGGCCACGCAACCAATGGCATGCGGCAACTCGACCTCACTTGTCAGTGAACTCAAATACTGAGCTTGGATTGCAGCTCCACGAGCCAAATCCGCTTTTTCCAGTACTGTCATCCGTTGCACATGGGGTACCGCCCGCCGAACGATTTCCTCGATCGGGCGCATATTCATCATGGAACCAGTCAACAAAACGGCTTCAATTTCGCTAACATCACTCAAAGCCGCCGCACAAGCGCTTTGGATGGAATCGCCAATAGCCTTTGTTAGCACCGGTGCGATTCTGACCAAGCCTTCCTGAGTGACGACCTGGGAAATCGCGATACCTTCCCACTCAAACCGAACTTCCAGCTTGGGTGTGCGCGTGAGCCGATCCATGGCCAATTCTACAGTCCGCTGCAGTCGGGTAGACGCTGCCACATCGTCTCGAATGGATTTGCCAGTCTTTTCTCGCAGTTGACCAGCAAAATATTCCGTTAGCAGATGCTGCCATCTTCCACTGCCTAGTTTCCAGCTGCCATGCACGCCCAATTGAGTTACGGTATTTCCCTGGGCTCGAACAATCGCAGACTCAAGTCCGGAACCTCCCAGATGCACGACTAGAATCTTGCTATCAATTTCTGCTGTACCCGATCGTGCCGCCAGGAGTCTGGAATTCAAGTCAAGCCAGCACAGCGCGGCAGCCAATGACTTATCAAGCAGTTGCACCAAGTCGATTCCAGCCATTTGGCAAGCGGTGCGAATGGAGCGCCGATGAAGTTGATCGTAACACGCCGGAACGGTAACGATGGCACTGTTACCGCTATCGGTTGCTTGAGCTGAATTGGACATGATCTTTTTAAGAATAGCTGCGATCACTGCCTCAGGTGGCGGCAATTTTCCAGCCAATTTCCAGCTGATGCGTTCGGCTCCAATCCAACGCTGTGGGCTATGGAAGATCTTTTCGGGATCAGATTGTCGCCGTTCGACAGCTTCAGGACCGATGACAATTGTATCCCCCGAACTCCACAACATGTTACGCAAATGTTGAGCGCTGCCCTCGCCCTGATGGATGATCTGAGGCCCAATCTTTTTGTCGTAGTACGCTGCCGTCGAAACATGCAGGCCAAGATCGATGGCTACAATTTGTGCCTTTTTAGCAAGTGTAGACTTGCTGAGGGCTACGCTCGTTGGATTGTCTTCCATCAAACGAGTGACGCCTTTGCGAAACGCACTGAATTTGGCAGTCGCAGACGTGAGATTCAGGTCGTGCATCGCGCTTTGCAATTCGTCCGCAGATGCAAAGCGATCAGACGGTTTCTTGGCGACCAGACGCTGGAAGACGGCATCCAAACGCAAATCCACGTCGGGCCTAACCATGTACAAGTCTCGAGGTTTTAACCGCAATTGCGCAGTGGCTACTTGCATCTTCTGCCCTGAGAACATTGCTTCACCCGTGAGCAGGAAGAACAATGTAGCTCCCAAGCTGTACAGGTCGCTACGACCATCAACTTGGTCCGGATTGGTGATTTGCTCGGGAGACATATACTCGGGAGTCCCCATGAACACTCCGCGTTCAGGTCTCGTTGGCGTTCCCTTGCTGAACATGGCGAGTCCGAAATCCAGTATTTTCAACTTGCCATCATCACCTAGCATCAAATTGCTGGGCTTGATATCGCGATGCACGATGCCCATCGAGTGCGCAAAGCTGAGCGCCGCAGAGCATTGTTCCAGCACGCTGACTGCCTCACCGGTTGTCAACGGACCTTGCTGCCGAACGCGACGCGAAAGCACTTCACCGTTGACCAACTCCATGACCAAGAAGTGCGTTTCACCGCTACAGCCTGCGTCGAAGGCAGTAACAATATTGGGATGCATCAACTGGGCAACGGCGCGAATCTCGGCATAGAACTGTTCCAAGATGTCGTTGCGCCCGGAGATATGATCGCTTAGAATCTTCAGCGCAACCTGGCGGTTCATCGTGCGATGCTCGGCGCGATAAACATGCCCCATGCCGCCTGCGCCAATCTTCTCCAGCAACAGGTATTCTCCCAGCAATCCCACCGGTCCTGACTTGCTCGATGGCTGGGATTCGGTGAAATCGAAGTCCTCTGATTCCAACTCATCCAAATCGTCAGCGTTCGAGAAACGCGTCGCGTCGTCGGATGAAGAGTTGGTTAAGTGTTCGTCGGAGCTTTCCGTAGGCATGATTGCTTAGCAGTTCCATGTTTCATGCAGAGAAGTCAGCGCTGCCTGAAGTCGATCATCGCCGCAGCTTCGCGGGCGGAGATCGCAGCTGTATCGTTCAGGGCGTTGAGGGTCTACTTTTCTAATCTTCTGCTGGACTTAGAGATTGCCTTTTCATCGACCGAAGGGGACATCACCGGATCCATTTATTTTAATGCGATACCCGGTATTCTCGCCAAAAAACGGGCAGGAACGGTTTTCGGCGGCTGCTTTCGGTCCGATTATTAGGACGGCACCATGCGAGCTCAGGTTCCTAGGAATTGGCTGCTTTGACCCCAATCAGCGCATCTAAGGCCAATTTGTTTGATGATAAGGAACAGAATGGCTAGCTTTCGCAGGATTTTCAGCTCAACAATTCAGGGAGATGCCTCGCTGAACGGCTACTCTTCGGTAGTTTCTTGACCCCGCTCTTGGCTCTTCCAGAGCACGATATCGTTCACATCATTCCTTGACTCAGGCCCCGTAGTACTTCGTCCTCTGGCGATGTCGGCGGCTAGCTGTTCCAAAAGTCGAGCGGCAATTTGCGGCTGAGAAGTGTACAGGTTGTGGACTTCGCCGGGGTCTGCCGCCAAATCGTAGAGTTGCGCGATTGGCGCATTCTTGGGTACTTGATTTTCTCTGGGAGAACTCCATCCGCCAGACCCGCCCGCGAGAATCAGTTTCCAATGCCCCTGACGGTAAGCAAAATGTCCGCTGACCGAATGATGAATCACACCCTGACGCGTGGATTGGATGGGCTGCGAAGAGAACGCAGGCAAAAAACTCACGCTATCTTCGCAACTACCTACCGGTACGCTAACGTCTACAATTTCCGCCACCGTGGCAAACAGATCGGTCAAACAAATTAGTTGATCACTCGTCGACCCTGGCGAAATCTGACCTGGCCAACGAGCAATAAATGGGATGCGATGGCCGCCATCCCAAATGTCCGCTTTGGAACCACGCATATGAGCACTCACTAAATGCCCCTGAGCGGCCAAGTCCTCAATCCCAGCGGCCTTCGAGCATCCATTATCGCTGGTAACGATGAACAAAGTGTTCTCCGCTAGCTGATGTTCGGCCAAGGCTTGCGAAATGGCACCCACGACACTGTCGGTCTGCATGACGAAATCACCGTAGTCGCCAAGTCCGCTCTTGCCCTGCCACTCGCGTGTCGGCAAGATCGGCGTGTGTGGCGATCCTAGCGGAACATATAAGAAAAATGGCTTCTCGTTGTCTGCCCGCGACGCGATGTACTCAACCGACTTGCGAGTCAAACGCGGCAACATGTTGATTTCCTCGTCATGTTCGATGACGCGGTCATTCTCGATAACCGCTTTCATGTTGCGGGCATGATGAAAACCGTGGTAGTAGTCGAAGCCGCGGTGGATCGGGCCGTCCGGTATGAGAGCTCCCACCGGAGGAAGCTTGTGATCTTTCTGCCGATACCGCTCTCCACTGTTTGGATCCAAGTATTCGAAATCCAGGTGCCATTTCCCCACCGCTGCCGTGTCATATCCATGCTGCTTCAGAAAGCCAGCCACAGTCATTCTGTCGTCTGCAATCAAACTAGGTGCGAAACCGGTGACGACACCTTGTTGCAAACGAGTACGCCAACTATACCGACCAGTCATGATGCCATACCGTGTTGGCGAACAAACAGATGAGCCTGAGTGAGCATCAGTGAATATCATCCCCTCGGTCGCCAGCTGATCCATGTTCGCCGTTGGGATCTTCCCCGTCTGCGGCGCCAAGCAGTGCACATCGCCGTATCCCAGATCATCGCATATCAAAAAGACGATATTCGGCTTATCACTGGCCACTGCACTGATACCGAGCCAGAAAAACAGCGAGAAGCAGCTGAGTATTAGTTTCATCATTCAAGTTATCCTGTGGACATCCTTCGTCCGTTACCCTGCAATTGGTTACCAGCCGATGTACAGTCGAAAGCCTGTAAGCATCAGCACGCAAACGTTGTTGGCCGAACCAAGAGATATAAACGACACTTCTGACTGATCGCCGATAGGCAAACCGCTTGCCACTTGTTTCCAGGCTCTGCCTGGGAGGGCACTGTCATCCAGGCTCCACCTCGCCAGTTCTGTCGCTTCCCCCATTGCAGCTGACCGAAACTGAAGGCAGAGCTGCAAAAGAATGGGGTGCCACGCAGAGCCTGGCAATCTGGCAGACATTCTTGGGCGAAGACCAGGGAAAAAACTCAACTGATAATCTTCCAAATTGGCTGTGCCCCCTCGACGCCCACCAGCTTATTATCCAACCCACCAAAAAAATAACTCAACTTATTTGGATCGAGTCCCATCAAGTGTAGAGCTGTGGCGTGCATATGCCGCACGTGCATTTGGTCTTCTACCGCTCGGCTGCCCAGTTCGTCGGTAGCACCTAGGCTGACACCGCCCTTGATACCACCGCCAGCCATCCACATTGTGAAGCCGTAACTGTTGTGATCACGTCCGCTCCCCTGGGCGTATTCGGCAGTAGGCTGCCGCCCAAATTCACCACCCCAGATAATCAGCGTATCTTTAAGCATATCGCGTTGCTTTAAGTCTTTGAGCAGACCGGCTATGGGTAGATCGGTTTCTCCAGCGTGCAAATTATGGTTCTTTTCCATATCGGTGTGGGCATCCCAATTGTCGTCATTGTGAGCTCCCCCGGAATAGATTTGAATGAATCGCACACCGCGCTCGACCAATCTACGGGCCAGCAGGCACTGCCGCCCGAAGGGCTCCGTCAAGGGATTGTCTAACCCATAAAGCTGATGGGTCGCCTGAGATTCTTGATGGATATCAACCGCCTCCGGTGCTTTGGATTGCATGCGATAGGCCAGTTCATAGGAGGCGATACGGGCAGCCAAGTTGCTATTGTCTGCCCGCAACGTAGCGTGCTCTTGATTGTATGTCCGCAATGTACTCAGCAATTGCCGTTGCGCACCATCGGACAGTTCCTCGGGTGGGGCGAGATCAAGAATTGGGTCTCCTTGCGATCGCATCACCGTGGCCTGATAGGTCGCTGGCATGTAACCGCTGCTCCAATTCTTGGCGCCGCTAATGGGTCCACCGCGCGGATCGAGCATAACTACAAAACCTGGCAGATCTTCGTTTTCACTTCCTAATCCATAGTTGACCCAGGAACCCATGCAGGGATGCCCGCTGAGTATGCGCCCACTATTCATCATCAACATAGCAGATCCATGAATCGGGGAATCAGCAGTCATCGAATGGATAAATGCAATGTCGTCGACACAGGTAGCCAAATGGGGAAAGAGATCGCTGACCCATTTCCCGCATTGCCCGTACTGCTTAAATTTCCAGCGCGGTTCCACGATGCGGCCCTGGTTACGATGGCCTCCACGGCCAAACGTCTTGACTTCGACGGTCTTGCCATCCATGCCATACATACTCGGCTTGTAGTCAAACGTATCGACCTGGCTCGGACCGCCGTACATGTAAAGAAAGATGACATTCTTTGCTGTGGCTTGATGGTGAGGTGATTTTGCTGCTAGCGGGTTTTGCCAGTGAGTCGCACCATCGGCCGCTACTGCTTGCCTTTCAAAGAATCCGTCTCGGTCAAGCATCGCGGTTAGGCCAAGTCCAGTGAAGCCAGCCCCTGCTTGCCAGAGAAACTCTCGTCGGGTGCGACCACAAAAATTTGGTCTCTTCATTTCAGCGATTCCTTGTGGCTCACGTGTCTTCGCAAGCTGTTGAATAAAATCTTGTTGTGTCAGCTCTTGCATGAGCTGCGAAGTGGCGGGCTAGTGTCACAAATCGTAATT
>JAGQPR010000012.1 GCA_020426625.1 Planctomycetales bacterium | reverse complement strand
ATTTCCAATTCTTGACACTAGCGCATGAGCACGCTTTGAGGATCACACAAAAGCCCGTCGCTGTTACTCGATGGATAATCATTACGCGAGATTACTACAATGCCTCCCGGACTGACCGTAAATCCACGTTGCCGATCCAAATCCAGGTCGTAGCCAATCTCCATTTCGGCCGGGATATGTACGTCCTTATCGATTATCGCTCGCCTTATTTTCGCGTGTCGGCCAATGTTGACCCCTTGAAAGACGATACTCTCGTCGACAGAAGCATAACTGTTGACGCGTACATTCGTGCTGATCACGCTCCGTCGCACTTTACCGCCGCTGACGATTGTGCCGGAGCAAACAATACTGTCGATGGCTTGGCCGCATCGATCAACATTTCCTTCGCTGCCAAACACGAATTTGGGTGGTGGCAATGAGGGTTCAAGCGTTCGGATGGGCCAATCGCGATCGTACAGATTCAGCAGAGGATCGACCTCGACCAAGTCCATGTTGGCTTCGTAATAGGCTTCGATCGTGCCGACATCACGCCAATAGGCCTGGCCTTTGCGATTCTCATCGCGAAAGGGAAACGCGAATACGCGGTGGCTATCTATGATCGAGGGGATGATATTCTTGCCAAAGTCGTGCTGGCTGTCGGGCTCCGTGGCGTCGCGGCAAAGCTGCTCGAAGAGAAACCGCGCGTTAAAGACGTAGATGCCCATGGAGGCAAGACAATTCCGATCGTCTCCAGGCATTGTCGTGGGCTCTCTGGGCTTTTCTTGAAAGCCATATATCCGGTTGTTTTGGTCAACTTGAATCACGCCAAATTGTTTTGCCGATTCACGGTCGACGGTCAACGCACCAACGGTCATATCTGCTTCTGTTTCCTTATGGAAATCAAGCATCGTTTCATAGTTCATCTTATAGATATGATCGCCAGCCAGTATTATGACGTATTCTGGACGATCCTTTTCTATAGCAAAAATATTCTGGTAGACTGCGTCGGCGGTTCCCTGGTACCACTGTTCATCTATACGCTGTTGCGGTGGCACCACGTCCAAGAATTCACCCAGTTCGGGACAAAAATACTTGCGCCAACCAAGGTTGATATGACGATCCAGGCTCATGGCTTTGTATTGGGTCAATACCAACAGACGTCGGAGGCCAGAGTTGATCGCGTTAGACAGCACGAAATCGATGATGCGGTAGTTGCCGCCGAATGGAACCGCTGGCTTTGCGCGGTCGAGAGTAAGTGGCTCAAGGCGGGTCCCTTTTCCACCAGCTAGCACAACCGCTGTTGTATTCCGCAGCATTGGTTTGGTCTCTGAAGAGGTTGCACGGGGCTGTCCTACCGAGATCTGTTCCCACAGAATAGCAAGTTTCGGCTTCCACGAGAATCGTGGCTCGTGTGTGAACAGATGCTCTGCTACAGCAGAGAATTGGGCTCAAGCGTTAACCAAGGCCAATCAAAAATGCGATCGGCCATTGGACAGAAACTCTTGATCAGATCCGCTAGCTAATGAGCATTCCCAGCGAAACTATGCAAGTTCCGCTGGTTTATTCGAAATATCAGTAACCGTTCACGGTTCAGGAACTGATAGTGCGTTAGTTTAGTCTGATTTGCTACTGTTGAGGAATGGACAGTAGAGACAAAGTTATCAAAGAATTCCGCGATTTGGTTGCCAAGCAGGCTGCGCAGTCGAGAAACTGACGGCTCGGATTGCTGAACTCGAACTACAGCTTGCCAAGGCGAAGAAGTACTCTTCCAATTCTTCCAAACCGCCGTCGAGCGATATTGCCAACCCCAATCCCAAACAACGTCCTGGGAGACCTAGAAAGCGTCGCCAAGGGGGCCAAGCTGGACATGAACGCCATTTGCGAGAGCCTTGCCACCAGAGTGAGTCAACGAAACGATTGAATACGGAATCGAAGAGGCCGAGCAGAAACGTTTAGGTTTGACGCCGACGGGCGACTTTGACTCGATCCAGCATATCGAACTGCCCGAAAGTCCCATCCATGTCACCGAACATCGACTGGCCGCCGTCTACCGTGATGCCGATGGCAACTTGTATGTCCCCGACCGCCCGGAGCTGAAAGGCCCCATCTTCGGACCGCGAATGTTGGCAAGTACGATTCGTCGGAAGACTATTTCCGCTTCATGTTTGCCGACGACGTGGAACCAACGAACGATCACAGCGAACAACAAATCCGGCATTGTGTGATCGACCGACGTATCACTCAAGGAACTCGTGGAGAAGCTGGCCAGCGATATCACGAACGGATGTGGACGATGATTGCGACCTGCAAGAAACAGAACCGCAGCTTGTTCTCGTTTCTTCAAGAATCCATCGCGGCCAAGCTCGCCAGACAGCCCGCACCAAGCTTACTCGGCTGAGCCAGCCTTTTGAAATTCGCCGGGCTAACGATTGATATTGCAGGACACGTCTAGCTGTTCGTCAGTACGGCTTCCAGGAATCGTACTCGTACTCAATGAAACGGTACTCGTACTCGAAACGCGTGCCGATCGAGTACGAGTACCGCCGATGGCTGAGTACGAGTAGGATTGAATTCTTGAACAACCGTTCAAGGCCGAAGGCCGTGAACGGTTACTATTGAATGAACATCCTCTCCTTAACTACTTATTGCTCCGTGGTGTTTTGTTTTCTCGCCGCAGATTACGTTCGGACTCGCGTGCTTTTTCCTCAACTTCCTTTGCTATCTCTACTCGCAACTCCGATTCAATAGCACGCACATCAATTGTTTCAGGGTCGACGGTCTTGTTTACCGATATCCATTCGAAATCAAAACGAGTAACGCTTTTTCCATTGGTGAGTTTCACCTTCGACGGAACCCAACACTTGTCAACGTCGACCAACTGCATTTCACAGCCTTCCCAAACTTCATACTTTAGAGGGTCTGAGCTAACAAGCTTCCATTGGGTTTGACGGATGGGCCAGTATCCTTGTTTGGTAGCGAACGCGAAATGACTAAGGTTCGTGTCGAAGTGAGCAATACCCTCCGAATCAACCTTTAGCTCAACATCTGGATGCACCTGTTTGAGATCGTGCAAAATCTGCTCTAACGGCGACAGAGACCGAATGTCGTGTAGGCATCCCAATCCATAAGCATGCAAGTAGAACGGCAACTCAAGATAACTAGGAGGCGCGTCTCTCGGTTTTCGTACCATCGTTTGAGAATTAGGCTCCCAAATATACTCTTCAGTTTCGGTGATGTACCGAACCTTGTTCCCTGAGTTGAAATCCGCACGGTATTCGTCAATGAAAGATTGTGGCTTGCCGTCTAACTTGATCAACTCGTCCTTCTGCCTCACCAAGACTACGCCCGACAAATGATCAAATCTTACGGACCCAACGGTGTTCACTTCCGAGGATATTTCATAAACATTATCATTTGACTGTTGGTTCAAATTCTGTGTACAAGTGAAATCGAGCTCGAACGAAGTTAGCTCGGCACGGCTGCTTACGGCCCGATCGAATAGCTGATGAAGTGTAATTGGAGCAATAATTAACAAGGTTGTGATTGCAGACAGCATGTACTCTCTCCAGTGTATTGTTCGGTGATTGAGACTTCGCTGCAATGACACTTCTCCTGAAATCCCAATTGCGGTGGCTGTCCGTTCATTTTGGTCCCGGGTCAAAATAACATAAGATAGTCACGGGTGAGTGATGCGAGCCACGAAGGCAAGTGGAACCCGGCACTCGGTCATCACGAATGTTGCGACTTCTCGTTGATCAGTCGAAGATAACCTCGTTTTTCAGCGGCCAAACGTTTAGCTGCGGTGAGCGGGAACTCGTTCTCGCTCACTCCAAGGTCCGCAACTGCGTTGCCAGCAAGAATCCTATGGGCCTTCGCCATCTTCATTCTGGCCGTCCTCACAGACGCCGACACAATCAAAGTAATACTCGTATTGCCAGCCAAGTGTGGGGCCTTCCATAGACTACGGTGATACATTCAGCTCAAATGCCCGATTATTCGGGAGCACATGATTTGCGAGAAGCGGGCGTTTCATCATGGAATTCACCTTGAATGCCTTGTTCATAACGATGAATCTCTGATTGTCAACAAAATAATCAAGATTTGATTCGACAAAATTTTGCAGATCGTCAACGTACTTTTAACTCCGTTCTGAATGGCTTTCCCTGCCTGCCCGGCTGAATAGCCAGACATGGCTATTCAGTTAGTTGGTGACAGGAGTTAGCTGGATGCCGCCAACTTTGGTTTCGACCTACTGGGCTCGGCGATCATGTCGAATCACTTCCATCTGGTTCTTAGATCAAGCCAGACGTGGTCGAAACTTGGGGGTTATTTTTTCGCGGGCCCTTACACTTGGCGGAAGACTGCGCCTGTAGCCCCAATTTCAGGATGGTCGCTTTGAATTGAGAGCCTTGACCAGATAATGTTCAAGAACCTCCGAACACGTGACATTGTCACGCTTGGAATCGTACTCATACTCAATGAAATGGTACCCGTACTCGAAACGCGTGCCGATCGAATACGAGTACGAGTACCGCCGATGGCTGAGTACGAGTAGGATTGAATTCTTGAACAACCGTTCAAGGCCGAAGGCCGTGAACGGTTACGAAATATCAAATGCAATTCCTAGCCAAAAGTACTACCCCGTTCGCTTGGAAACCAATCGAAGATTGAAGAGCGTGCCCTGTACTTTGAGTCTCGTTGTCCGCGCTACGACCAGCGGCGCAACCACGTTTCAAGCACCAGCAAATTCCACAGCCGATAACAGTGATTGACACGGCCTGCCATGTGTTGGTCCACCAATAGCTTGAGCGAATCTTGGCGAAAAAACTCATGCAGACGCGAGTCTTCCCCTAATAGTCGATTTTCCGTCAAAGACCTCAGTTCGCCTTGAAACCAGCTTCCCAGCGGCACGCCAAAACCCATTTTCTTTCGCGTCCATATCTGGCGGGGAAGCAGCCTGTCGAATGTGTTTCGCAAGAGCAGCTTGCTGCCCGTAAAACCGAACTTGAGTCGAGAGGGCAGGGAGGCAGCGAACTCGACCAGGCGATAATCGAGCAATGGCTGTCGGCATTCCAAGCCATGCGCCATCGAGGCGATGTCAACTTTGTTCATTAAGTCGCATGGCAAATACGTCACCAAATCCGCCAACGACGCTCGACTGACCACATCACGACTGCCCACCTTTTTCCACGCTGCCTCGAAAAATTCGAACGGATCTTCGTCGGGCAATTCCGCCACAAAATCTTCCCGATACAGTTCTGCCCGCATGCGCTCGGGAAAAATCTGAAGCCAGTTCATATAGCGTCGCGAGAGTGGCTGATTCAGCGCTTCACCGAATCGTTGCAGTCGTCGAACAAAGGAGCGTTGCCTATTCGACGCTCGTAGATTCTGCACCAGCTGGCTACCCAAGATGGGCGCCGCTGGAATCAAGCGATCAAACCAACGGCTCATCCACAGGGCTCGATAGCGATCGTAGCCAGCGAATAGCTCGTCGCCTCCATCGCCACTCAAGGCCACTGTGACGTGTTCACGAGTCCACTTGCAGAGGTGCCAGGTTGGAATGGCAGAGCTATCGCCGAAGGGTTCGTCATAGTGCCAAACCAATTGTTCCAGCATCGATACTGCGTCAGGCGAAATCTTGTACTCATGATGCTCGGTACGTACCCAATCGGCGACCAGTCGAGCGTATTTGGTTTCATCAAAATCCGCCTCGCGAAAGCCGATACTGAAAGTGTGCAGTGGATTGTCCAGTTGCTGTTGCGAGAGGGCTACGATCAATGAGGAATCGATCCCACCGGATAAGAAGGCGCCAAGTGGCACATCGCTACGCAGCCTAAGACGTATTGAATCTTGCAAAAGTTCTTCCAGGCGACCAGTCGCCTCTTGAGGACTAATATCGACCTCATGCGTCCAATCGACCGACCAGTATTGCTTCTGCACTGCATCGCGATCGGGCTGGAAAACAATGAAATGCCCCGGAGCCAATTTGCGAGCGGATTGGTAGATCGAGTTTTGGTGGGGAACATATTGATACGTCAGGAATTGGTCGACGGCCGCTTTCGAAAGGCTGCGATCAAAGCTTGGCGATGCGGCCAGCGATTTCAATT
Source organism: Planctomycetales bacterium (assembly GCA_020426625.1). Classification (GTDB taxonomy): domain Bacteria; phylum Planctomycetota; class Planctomycetia; order Pirellulales; family Pirellulaceae; genus Aureliella. Next base: position 34,137 of record JAGQPR010000012.1, on the reverse strand, counting down.
CGCTGCCGAACAGCAGTTGCCCTTGCCGATCTTGATAAAACAGCGGCTTCTTGCCCAACCGGTCGCGAGCCAGAATAAGACGCCGTTGGTTGCGATCCCATATGGCTATCGCAAACATGCCATTCAAGTGCGAGAAACAGTCCGTGCCCAAGTCTTCGTATAAATGGACGATGGTTTCCGAGTCACTATGGGTTTGGAATTGATGTCCTGAACCCTCAAGCCGTCGTCGTAGATCTCGGTAGTTGTAGATCTCACCGTTGAATGCCAGCCAAATGGAACCGTCTTCATTGCATAGTGGCTGATGTCCGCCAGCCAGATCGATGATCGAGAGGCGTCGAAAACCTAAGGCTACCCCGGGAACCAGCCCTGCTACATCGCGCTGCAACTGCTCAACATGAACACCACTGTCATCCGGCCCGCGGTGTTCAAGCGAAGCAACCATGGCGTCGAGAGTTGCTGGCGCGATTGCCTGCGATTCGTCCAGCCATAGTCCGCCGGTGATGCCACACATCGAAAAGTGAACGTCCCGTTAGCAATGAGTTTCGATTCAAGAAGATAATTCTAGGTGTTTATCGGTAAACTGGCACCATGGCAGGCGCATTGTCGTAATAAATGGGCCTATCCTGATTGGCTGTCTGGATGCCTCGAACTGGTGGAGCGTTTCCCCAGTCGAGAACCTGGATTCCTGTATAGCTGGGTGTTGAGGGACGCGTCTGCGTTTGCATGGTGTGGCTAGCGGACCCTGGAAGATCGATTGAGTTGGGCAATACCGCACCTTGAGGTGGCAGCGGCAGCACAGCAGCCTTGGAGGATGTCGCGACTGCCAATGGATCTGCGTAAGCTGGTCGTCCATCGTACTTAGGAGATCGTTCTCCAGTCACCTCGTGAAGCCGTCGCTGGTACCAACTCACGTTGCGCGATTCGGCCGGAGCTTGTGCTCCCCTGGAACTGGCCAAGGACAGAGGGGAAGGATTTGCGACTGGCTGGGTGGCGGCAATTTGTGCGTGATTGGCCAATGCAACTTGGCCCGAACTGGCCAAAGCAATGTCGCTAGCTGGTGTCGCGTCCAACAGCGGCGCGTAGCCCACTAAGCTTGCCGGACTGCCGTTTGCCAACCAACGATTCCACTGAGTCTGAAATTCGCCGATCGAAAGGTAGGCATAGTGATCCTGTAGGGCTTGCGTCCACGCTTCGGTGCGCATGCCGTCCTCGACAAAAGCAATGAACTTCCTCGGCCCACCCTGATCCAACAAGAACTGAACAGCAGAGTGGCCTTGAGCATACAGCGGTAGGATGTCGGCGGGATATTCCTTGAGCTGGAACATCTGATTGAATGCCAAGCCACGCCCGGTTTGCAAGAACTGACGCAAATAGTGTTCGTGTTTGCGTTTCTCGGATACGTGTTCGACAGTGGTGCATGCGCCTTCGTCAGCCCAGCGAGGCATGTACTTTCCGAGCTTAGCGAAGTACGTGGCAAAAATGGTGTGCGTTATTTCGTGGGGCAAGACGCTATCCAGAATTCGTTCAGGAGTCCCTTGGACGCTCATCATCCACTCACCGGCTCCACCGCTGGAAAGCATATAGCGGGTTTCTCCACCTGCTCCCAGGTTGGCGCCAGCCATTACATGCACCGGACAGCGCTGCGACCAGGGAGGCAATTCCTCGCCCAGCCAATGTTCCGCTAGCTCGCGGCGATGCTGCTCGGCAGCCTCGGCCACCTGTGCAGCCCATTGCGGTGAGGAAGCAAACACCAAGAAATTCTGACTTTGCGCAACGTGTTGTCGAGCCCCAATTTGGGCGAGACATATTGTTGAACAGCTACCGAAAATCCCACAAGCTAGCGCCAGTTTGAAAAATACAAACAAACTGGCCTGGCCAAACTGGGGGCAACGTCGCTGAGCTTCCATGCTCGATGCTCCTTGGTCCAAGGCAGCGATTCTTCGGCACCGCCACCATTTTCTGATTGGGTTGCGTCAAACTTGGGTCCATCCGGCTGACGCTTCAAACCTGAGCCAACAACAACCGCTGGAGCTGACCTGCTTCGTTCCAGCGATGATGGCCACATCACCGCTGAATTTCGTTGCAAAGCTGTCTCCTTGATCGGTCGTGGCAGCCAGCAGAGTCTAGAGGTCACCGGGTATGGCCGGTAGAGCAATGCGGGAACTTTAGTCCGATATTCGTTTTTTTCGGAATGATTGCTACCGTCACTTGGAACGAACCCCGACTAGCCATTGATGCTCACCTCCGAAAGTTAAGTTGAATGCTACTCTTGCGAAGCGAATGCTAGCTTAGCAATCGATCGGCAGCTATTCAGGTCGCGTCCAGCTTTGATGCTCTTTGTCGGAGAGCCAGCATCGCGTATGCCTCACATTCGGCCGGGCAATAATACACGGAACCGGGAAAATGAGCTCAGAGGGGAAAGTCGACGTTTGCAGTATTCCATCGACCGGCCAGCGTTGGTTGAGTAAGAATCTTCGTATCAGTTCCCGCCGAAACCTGCATTTGGCGGCTTGGTCTTTGCTAGCTCTGGCTTGCTGTTTCCTGGCCTATACAGCCCGGATGCATGAGATTACCCACGATGCATTTCACGAAATGAGTCTATTTCGCGAATCTCTGGTCTTGGGCAGCTTCCCGACTTCTGACGTCTTTGCATACACACCCACGGTCGACCCTTCCGTACATCACGAATGGGGCACGGGAGCGATCCTCTACTTTGCGACCGTTGGCAGCGGCTTGGGGCTCTTGGGTCTGTCCCTATTGAAACTGCTCTTGATGGCGGCGCTGTGGCTGATGCTCTACCGCGTGGCACGGATGCGGGGAGCGCATCCCATCCTATTCGCTTGCATGTCGCTTATCGTGTTTCCTTTGCTCTGGGTTGGCTTTGCGACCGTTCGCGCTCAGTTGTTCACCTTGGTATTCATCGCTGTGCAACTGTGGATGCAGGAGCTGGATTGGCGTGGCCGTCGCGCGTGGGTGCTGCCGTGGCTAGCAATGTTGATCCTTTGGCTAAATCTACACGCTGGATTCGTGGTGGGCTTGGGTATGGTAGCGTTCCATACGCTAGAACGCATCGTCGCCAGCGTTCACCGCGGCCGACTCTCGGGCTTGTCTCGTTTCGGTCAAACCATGGCCCAAGTACTTCGAGACACTTGGCATCTATTCTTGTTGGCACCCGCTGCCGTCATGGCCCTTCCACTAAACCCCTATGGTTGGAAGTACATTCCCTATTTGATTCATGCGATCAGCATGCCGCGGCCGTTGATTCGCGAGTGGAAGCCAATCTGGCACACTTATGCGCCTGTTTGGACAATTCTGGCTCTATTAGTAGCTTTAGCACTCTTTGCCTACGCACAACGCTGTAATCCATTGCGCCGACTGCGGGGAGCGGCCTTCCTGGCGCTGGCAGCGTATATGAGTGTCAAGCACATTCGGCACGGTTCGATATTTGCGGTCACTTGGATCGCATTTGTTCCAGCTTGGATCAGCCGCACCGCGTTGGGAAAGCAACTAGTCCAAAAACTGGAGTCCAATCAGCCGAAGGTGGTCCGCGTTTGCCAGGCGACTGCGGTACTGACCATGACCTTTGCATTGGCCAATCATTTTTGGTTACCTTCCATGCCGCCAGCGCCGTTGTACTCCACAGCGTGCTATCCTACGGGAGCTGTTGAATTCTTGAAGGAGCATCACTTTCGCGGCAATTTGATGACGCCCTTCCATGTGGGGGCTTATGTTTCCTGGGAATTGTTCCCCAGCACTCGGGTCAGCTTTGACGGTCGCTATGAAGTGGCCTATCAACCTCAAGTGATGGAAGAGCACAATCGCTTCCTGGGTGGCGAGGACAACTGGTGGACAGTCGTCGACAAGTATCCTACTGATGCAATTCTGGTACACAAGCAAGCACCGGTGCATGACCGATTGGTAACCCTGTTGACCCGTGACAAGGTGACCGGAGAGCAGCGCGACGTGCCTGAAAATCTCGTGGGCTGGTATGTGGCGTATTGCGATGATTCATTCTCAATCATCGCTGGTCCTCACATTCGACTACCGCAGGTCCATCGAATTGGTCAGCCAATGCAAGATGGCGCGTGGAAGGCCTTTTCTTCCGAGCACGCCCATTGGAATCACCGCCGGTCTCTTTCGGTTTCCGCCGTTCTCCCGTAGCGAAACAAAATGTTTTGGCGCACTACGAAAACAATGACTGACGACCTAAACATCGACTGATTCTGCAGGAATCGGGCGAGATTATGCGGCTCGCTAGGCTTCGGAGAAAACTGTTGGCGACAAAGTTGCGGACGCGCTGCAGTCTGTAGATACACGCTACGCATGCTCGAAAAAGCGACTAGCAATACATCGATCACAATCCTTTTTCAATTTCTTGTGGTCCTACTTGCTGTTACCTACGACTGGTTTCGCGTCATTCCGATGCTGGGTGGCAGGCCAACTGGATTATAAGTGATGTCGGCACGTATCTTTTCGTACACCGATGGATGGATTATCGCGTCTTCCGCGATCCGCCTGCGACGTGCCAGATGAGGACGCACCCATCTCTGTCGTTTCGCTTTGTGATCCCACTGACGCCTGGGCAAAAACTCGATTAGCCACCAAATTCCTTGCAAAGCTGAATTCACCGGCGCCAAACAACTGGCTGGTACGTACTTGTTGTCATTGCTCTGAGTCTTGCCCAGGAACCGGTCCAACAATTTTGACTCGATTAACAAGCCTTTGGTGAAGGCCGCATCGCACATCCACTGCAGCGTTATCTTTGACAGTCCGCTGACCGGTTCCGGCCATCCGCCACCGACATCACCATGGCCCCCCGCAAACCACACTTCTTCAAAACTGTCGTGATTCGACACGCTTGGTCTGAATCGGTTTGGCTGAAACATCGCCCTTCGCTCGTCGATCGCCACTGCATGGTACACATTGGCGATGCTCGGATTATCAGATGTATAGGGCAACGTTCGCAGATTCCAAAACCAGCCAAAAGAACTGACCGTGTCCCAGGCACCTATGAAATGAATATTGGGTCGCTCCTTGAGAGAAAATGTGGCTCGAAAACGATGTGCTGATTGAAAACGGTCCTTGTCGGTCAACTTTGAATCATCGTTGGCGTAGAGCGACCATGCGTGTGGCTCTATGCCGGTTTGCTCTGGACGAATCAAACCTAAGAAGTGGATCATGCCAGCCACTGCTCTGGCGATGTATGCCCCTCGGCTGAAGCCAAATAGATAGATGTCATCGCCTGGTCGGTAGTATCTTGCCAGAAAACCATAAACGTTGCATACATTCTTGCGAATCGAGAAGCCCATCCCCATATCCATGTTCCGGCTCAACCATTTGCTGAACATGACATTAGCTGTGGGATCGGAAACTGTACCCACACCCGGGTCGTAATAGGTCAATTGTTGGTCGCTGCGAATCAGACTGCGAAACAGCCGTAGGACGTTCGTCGAATCGCCCGTAACGTCATTGCTGGTACCATCACAGCAAACCACGATGTTCCTACCCAATTCTTATCTCCCCTTCGATCGCCGGTTAACTGTGCAAAACTTGTCGCGTTTGTGTTTCCAACTGTTGTCAAAAAACGCTGTTCGGCTGTCACCTTTCTTAGCTTGTTGGCAAACTAAAAATCATTGACCGTTGGTCTTCACGTTCCTACATCCCGTCGGCTCGTTATCCACTGTCAATTCCCGGTAACATTTGTTGACTAACTTGCGGCTGCCAAACAACTTAGCGATAGGAACGCGGCTGTGCAAAACTCACTTCCGGGCCCTCTTAATACTACGAATACTTTATAAAATACATTGGGTAATGTTTGTCAAAACGATTATTGGCTAATGCCACCGCTTTAGGCCTACCAGTGGTTCTGCATTGAAGTGCTTAGCGGTACAACAAGTCCATATCGCGAGATAAGTCAGCAAGATCTTTACGCAATTGGGAAATGGGAAGATTGTTTAGTGACAATTCGAAAGAAGAGAAGGCGATGGAAAAAGCTCAAGGGAACAAGGTTCTGAGGAATTAGAACGGCTATGAAAATCAACTGCAATCGAGAAAGACTGGCTTCGGCATTCCAACTGGCAGGAAGTGTGGCCGTTACGCGAAGTCCTAAGGAAATCCTTCAGAACATAAAAATAGAGGCTGCTGAGGATCAGGTGATATTGATGGCCACCGACATGGAGTCGGGCATCCGCATCGCCGTAGAGGGCGTCGAAGTGCAGACGAGCGGAAAAGCGCTGTTGCATGTAGGACGCGTGGGCATGATCCTGAGAGAAAATAGCGATGAGTATTTGTCGATAGAGGCCAGCGATACAGCGACAGTTATCAAGGGGCTGCACTCAGAATTCAATTTGCCGAGTTTGAACCCGGATGAATTCCCTTCGGTGGTGGCTTTTCAAGAGGAAGCCTACCATGAGATACCGGCGCGACTCTTTCGTGAAATGGTGAAACGAACGATTTTTGCAACAGATGCTGATAGCACTCGATTTGCTTTGGGCGGTGTGCTTTTGGAATTGCACGGAGAGGATGTGCTGGCAGTAGGCACCGATGGTCGGCGGTTGGCACGGATGATGGGTGTAGGCAAGAGTGTGGGCGGTCATGAGACGGGCGGAAATTCAACGATTATCCCGTCGAGAGCGTTGGCGCTCATGGAAAGATCCATCGGTGAAAAGGAAGAATCGATTCACATCGCTGCCAGAAACAACGAGGTGTTGCTCAGGACGGGTCGTTGCACGATCTACTCCAGACTGGTCGAAGGACGATATCCCAACTGGCGGCAGGTAATTCCCAGTCGCGAAGGAGCAGTGACCATCGACATGACAGCAGGCCCTTTTTTCAATGTCATTCGACAAGCGTCGATCGTGGCCGATCAGGAAACGCGGGGTTTGGACATGGAATTTTCCAATGGGACGCTGCTATTGACGGCCAAGACAGCGGATCTGGGACAGAGCCGGGTGGAGTTACCTATCGACTATGATGGTGAAGCTATCAAGCTGAAACTGGATTACCGGTACCTGACAGATTTTCTCAAAGTGTTGGAGCCAGACGCGAAGTTCACTATGGAAGTGGCCACTTCGACACAACCAGCTTTGCTATCGACAAGCGATGGTTATGCCTACGTCATTATGCCTATGGCGCTGGGTGTTTAGAGGCAGAGAATTACCAGCAGCAAGAAGTAGAAGACAAGAAGTAGAAAAGAAGAGTAGTCGATGAACGTAACGGAATTCATGGAGTTGAATTATCGGCATTTTAACGCCAGAGAAATGTTGGCGGCCGCGAGATGCTACAAGCGGTTCGTCGAAGATGGCGGGAAAATGTTGGTCTCATTGGCGGGAGCGATGAGCACCGCAGAGTTGGGCATATCACTGGCGGAGATGATCCGACAGGACAAAGTCCATGCCATCAGTTGCACAGCTGCTAACCTGGAAGAAGATCTTTTCAATCTTTTCGCCCATAACGAATACAAAGTTATCGAAGACTGGCGTGCGTTGAGCGCGCAAGATGAAGTTGACTTGCAAGCGGATGGTTTCAATCGCGTGACTGATACTTGTATACCGGAAACGGTCATGCGGCATATGGAAAGAAGACTTACGGCTTACTGGAGCGAACAAGCGGAAAAGGGCGAAGGGAAATTTGCCTACGAGTACTTTTATCGAGTCCTGGACGATGAGGAACTCAAGCAACATTACCAGATCCCGCCAGAGCACAGTTGGGTCATTGCCGCCAAGGAAAAGGGTATCTTGCTGGTTTCTCCAGGAACGGAGGATAGTACCCTAGGCAATATCTTCACGGCTAGAGTTATGGACGGCACAGTGAAGAGCCACGCAGCACTCCGCAGCGGAACAGAGCAACTGCAGAAGTTGGCAGAGTGGTATCGAGAAACCAGCCAACGGGCGCCGATAGGCTTCTTCCAAATCGGTGGCGGTATTGCCGGTGATTTCGCGATCTGCTCAGTACCAATGCTGATCCAAGATCTGCAAGAAGACGTGCCGTTGTGGGCCTATTTTGCTCAGATAGGCGACGCTGTAACCAGCTATGGTGGATATTCCGGAGCGGTGCCCAATGAAAAGATTACTTGGACTAAACTGGAAAAGGAAAGTCCCAAGTTCATGATCCAAAGCGACGCAAGCATAGTGGCACCCATGATTTTCGCATATGTTCTGGGACAGTAGTCAAAATTGCTGGCATGCAGATGAATCCGTATGGCCAAGTCACGAATAGGACCGTTTGCTTTAGAAGCACCGCTGTCGAAACAGACGAGCAGCGGTCGCGTATTCAGCGCGATCCATCTTGAACAAAAGAAATCAGCCGCTGTTCGAGTTTTCCCTATTCCCATGGGAATGACACCGGAAAGTCGCGAAGCTTTCGCAGGTCAATTGGAACAGCTCAAGCAACTCAGGCATCGCAATATAGCGAGATGCTACGGCGGTGGCTTTGATACTCGCAACGCTTTCCTGGCCTATGAATTGGTAGATGGCGAGTCTCTGTCGTCCATCCTCAAGAGACGAGACAAGTTACCGTGGGAAAGCGCACTGGACTACAGCAAACAAATAGCTGAAGCGTTGCAGTATGCTCATCAGATGGGTTGGATTCACGGCAGATTACGTCCGAGTAAAGTGATGATCTCACCCAGCGGCGTAGTCAAATTGGTTGACTGGCGGCGTGAAGCGATAGCATCCATGCTCGATGAAGGACCGGTGCGGAGAGTCCATTTACAATACATGGCACCAGAGTCGATCGATGGTACGATCGATGAAAAAACAGATCTATATGCCCTAGGTGCGTTGATGTACACCATGCTGACGGGCCAGCCAGTATTTGATGCGGAACAACCACAACAATTGACGGAGTTGGTGAAGAACGAACCAGCACCAAGCGTCAGTTCGCAAGTACTAGACTGTCCGGTTTGGTTGAATGCCATCATCTCGCAGCTGCTTGCCAAAGATGCAAGATCACGGCCGTTTAGTGCAACCGCACTGCAACTGGCCTTCAAAGAGGCTCAGCGTCGCCAAGAAGAGGGCGTTGGTGTGTTACAACACGCTGCGTCAGGATTCAGCCCGTTGCAAATGAATGTAGATCGGGACGAGGCAGAAAAAGTACTGGGAATCAAGCCCAAGAAGAAGCGAAAGAAATCAAGCCAGGAATCAATTTTTGAAAAGACGTGGGTCTTGCTATTGGGACTCGCCATGGCGGTGGCCGCCGTAGTTTGGTTCCTCATGCCGCTGAATGAACAGACGTTGAGAGAGCGCGGCGAAAGGCTTTTGGCGAGTGAAGAATGGACCGATTGGAACGAAGCTCGCGATACTTACCTACATGAGATCGTGGAGCGTTTTCCTGAGGGCGAGCACGCCGTATGGGCCAAGGAGAAGACGGAGTGGGTTGATGCCAGGGAAATCGAAAGAAGGATGGATCGAGACGAACGGCACGGCTGGCAGGACAATTGGTCGCCCGCGCAGATTCGATACGCAGAAGCTAGGGAATACGAGCGTTTCGGCGATTTGGCGACAGCCATGGATAAGTTTCGGGCAATTGTGCAGCTGTTCCGCCGGCGCGAGGAAGATCGAGCAATCGTTTTCTTGGCCAATGAAGGCTTAGCCCGTATTCGCGAAAAGGGCCTTGGCGAAAACGCACTCCAGCTTTTCTTGACACGGAAGTTAACAGAGGCACAAACGGCCTATGATCAAGCGCGGATCATCGAAGCGAAACTTATCTGGGAATCCATCATCGAACTGTACAGTCAGAATCAGGACGTGCAGCCGCTCGTCGAACAGGCTCAAGAAGGCCTGGATTCGCTGAACAAACGCAGGTAATGAATCGACGCTCTCAAGTACCCATCGTCTGAAGTGTTGCTAAAAGTCTACAGAACGGCACTCGTAGTTGCAAAAGATCAACGTTGGCCGAAAGGAAGATGACGTAAAACAACGCGATTTTCAAACATGGATGATTTGGCACACCGGTTGCGTTGTGATTGCTCTCGATCCAATACCCTTTATCGTTCCTTGAAAGCAACATGATGAATTTGCGACACCTGCTGGCGGCTTTGCTTTCCGTAACGACCATTAGCGCAGCTGCGGTCGTGTCCTTTGATTCAGCGGAATCTTCAAAAAATATCCCTGCATCATTACACGGTCGGGAAAGCAGGTCCGTTCTGAGCGGGCAACGCACGTTTCCCTACACACAGCCTACAGGTACAGAATGAGCATGCGTTGAATCACTTCCGTCGACTGGCGGTTTTAACACCCGCCACGCAAGCTGAGATTCTCCCCGCTGGCTGCCATTTGTGATAGATTGAATGGCTCAAAATTGTCAACGAGGAGAGGCCGATGTTTCAATCGAAAACCCTACCAGCTGTCGCGCACTTGCTATTGGCTGTGCAGTTGTCCAGCCTATCTTTGGGTGATGAGACCCAATCACGAGATTACTCACCAAGTCCGGACGAGAGACAATTGCCATTGGCAATGCACTCGCAGATGGACGAAAGACCTCGTATTCGCGTAGGAGTGACTTCGGGCGACCTCACCGGCAGCGACAACCGCGTTCTTCAAGCAGCCGTCGAGTACGTGGCGGCACTGGGCGGTGGAACTGTCGAAATCGGACCAGGCGAATACCTGATGCACGATTCGCTGCACCTTCGTCCGAGCGTGCATGTCGTCGGCAGCGGACAAGCCACGGTTCTGAAGAAGGCTCCCGGTACGGTGGTCAACCTAGGCATCGACGGAGACTTTGGTGAGCAGCAGGTTACCATAGAGGATGGTGTAGTTTTTGGAGTCGGTCAGGGTATCGCGATCTGGGATGCGGCTGCTGGCGGATTTCACACTACGGTTGCTCGAATCACGGGAAAGACTGGAAACACGTACTCAATAGACAAGCCCTTGATGGCGGATTGTCTGATTAGTCGCAACGCCAAAGCGGGCACGTTATATCCGGTGATTAGCGGCTATGATCTGGTCAATAGCTCGATCCGGAATCTTACCGTCGATGGTACCAAAGAAACGAACGCTCATTTGAACGGTTGCCGTGGAGGCGGCATCTTCCTCTATCGCGGTTTTGGAACCCGGATTGAAGACTGCTGGGTCAAGAACTTTAACGGGGATGGAATCAGTTTCCAGCAGTCCAATGACGTTGTCGTTCAGAATTGCATTGTTGAGGGCAACACAGAATTGGGATTGCATCCGGGTAGTGGATCTCAACGACCAACTGTTGTCAATTGCGTTGCCAGAGACAATGGAACAGATGGCTTGTTCCTTTGTTGGCGAGTTCGGCATGGTAAATTCGAAGGAAACACGCTCGAACGCAATGGACGTTTTGGAATTTCGATTGGCCACAAAGATACGGACAATATACTGCTGAAGAACATTGTGCGGCAAAACGCTTCGAACGGAATATTCTTCCGCGACGAATCCTTGGGCATGGCGGCACATAGAAATGAAATCATTGAAAACACGATTGAAGATAACGGAGCGGAGCCAGGCACGGCGGCGATTCGCATCCGTGGGGAAACTAAAGACTTGGTCTTCAAGAACAACACCATTCGCGATACTCGTAGTCTTGACGCTCAAACTCAGACGGTAGGCATCTTGATCGAGCAGAGCGTTCATCACGTTGCACTAGAAAGCAATGAGATCAAGGCAGAAAAACCGTTGCAAGATGAACGCAATCACAACTGAAAGCGTCTGGGAGTCGCATACCTTCAATGAACTCTTCCTGCTGGAGGCCCACAGCTTCGGTTGACGCTTTAGCGAGCCGCTCAGAGATTACCTGGAAACTACGCAAATTTTTTCAGGAGCGAGGTTTTCTCGAAGTTCACACGCCGACACTCAGCCACGATACGGTGGTCGATCGATTCATCAATCCCATCGAGGTCTCTGGTCGAGCGCTGGATTTGCCAGAGCTGCGGGAAAAGCGACTCTACCTGCAGACGTCTCCGGAATTTTGCATGAAGCGGCTGTTGGCTGCTGGAATGCAGGCCATCTATCAGATTTGCCCAGCCTTTCGCGCGAGCGAAAAGGGTGAGATGCATAATCCGGAATTCACAATGGTCGAATGGTATCGGGTAGGCGACGACATGCAGCTGGGGATTGAGTTGTTAGCCGGACTGATCGAAGCAGTAGTCGATGCGCCGCCAATACAGCACTTGACCTATCAAGCCGCATTCGAAATGCACGCAGGGGTTGATCCACTTGATTGCAACGTAGAGGATTTGATTTCTCGAGCGGACGAATTGAAGTTGGGCATCGATGCCAATTGGTCCGACGAGAAGGACGAGTGGCTGAACCTGTTTTTCGCTGATCTAGTGCAGCCAAAATTAATTGCACCGACGATCGTCTCGCTCTATCCAGTCACTCAATCCGCCCTAGCGAGAATTTCACCCGTTGATCCACGAGTGTCCGAAAGATTCGAGCTGTTTATGCACGGTGTGGAGCTGGCCAACGGCTACAATGAACTAGTATATGCACCTGAGTTGGAAAAGCGAAACGAACTGGTCAACGCGCAGCGTGTGCAGGATGGCAACGTAGCGCTGCCTGAAGAAAGTCGATTGTTGGATGCGCTGCGGCACGGTTTCCCAAACAGCAGTGGATGTGCGCTTGGCTTGGATCGGTTGGTCATGGTCGCGTTGGGTTGCTCGAGAGTTGATCAAGTCATTGCTTTTCCGCTAGCGCGAGCCTAGCTTGGGATCGGTAGAAAGCAAGGAATTACCGGGCGCGTTCTTATCCCAATACCACAGCAGAATCGAGTCACCTCCGGCCAGACGGGGAGCGATCAAGGCCGTGAATCAGATGTTTTCTTCGGGTCGCCAATCGACTTTCGCTGATGCGGAGCCGCTGATAGACTGTGTAGCTAGTTGAACAAGTAATCAAACGACCGCTGGATGATATGGCGACCAACGTAGACTCGAAACTCGATTGCTACTGTCGGGTGACAACGCCTGAAAATATTCAGTTCGAGTATATGTTGGCGGGTCCATTCCAGCGTCTACCAGCGTTTTTGTTTGATTGTGTGATTCGAATATTGGCCTATGTGGGCAGTCTGTTTCTGTTGTCAATTGTCACTTCAGCTGCCGGTATCAATGGCACGTTCGTGGGCATAGTGGCAACGCTCCTGTTTTTCGTCTTTAGCTGGTTCTACGGAATCTATTTCGAGACTCGATTCAATGGTCGTACGCTGGGGAAGATGCTATTCAAATTACGCGTCATCTCCACCAATGGGCGTCCCATCAACGCGACGCAGGCAGCGGTGCGTAACCTATTGCGGTTGGCGGACATGTGTGTCTTGATCTCGTTGCAGGTTTTCAGCGTTGAAGCTCCACCAGCTTTTGTGATTCCATCGATGTCGGTAGGTCTGGTCGTGATGACTCTGTCGCCACGATTGCAGCGTCTGGGAGATTTGGCTGCCGGTACGATTGTCGTTTCCGAGGGCAGTCAAACAACTCAGTGGAATTTGCAGCCTGAAGACTTGCGGGCTTTTGGACTGGCGGAACTGATACCAGCCAACTATCGCGCCAGCAGTTCCCTGGCGAAGACGATAGCTTTGTACATGGAGAATAGAAAACGGTTGGGTGCCAGCCGCAAGAATGAGATTTCGAAGCATATCAGCGACCATCTGATTCGGCAGTTTGGACTATTGCCTGACACAGGGCCCGATTTGTTGATGTGTGCCTTGTATGTCCGCACATTCATGTCCGAACAGCAACAGGAACAGGGTCGGGAACGATTACGGGCATCGAATACGAAGCGCCAGCAACCCGCAACGTCATTTGCGGGCGGAAGTCACAAGTGACAGCTGCTCGGTGTGGCGTAGCCATTCGCCAGCGGATGCTTCCGGGTAAAGTGAACAGTTCTGTGGATTATTGGGATTTGAGACAGCGATGGCAAACCTGGCGGAAACGCTCGAAAAGCGGCGCGAAGATTGGCTCGAATTGGAGAAGTTGATCAAGCATGCTTCCGCTCGTAGTCTGCGGCATTCGCGGGGCGATCTGTTGTTGCGTCTATCCGATCGCTACCGCAGCGCCTGCGCAGACCTGGCCATGGCAGAGCAATATCAACTGTCTCAGGAGACGATCGGCTATTTACACGGTTTGGTTGGCCGTGCGCACAACGCGATTTATCGATCGACCAATTTTCAATGGTATCTCTGGTGGGATATTATTTTTCGTCAAGCTCCTCAGCAGATTTTTAATGATCGCTGCGTTCAAATTAGCGCCGTTCTATTTTTTGGACTATTCAGTCTGTCAACCTACCTAGCATATGACGAGCAAACGTTTCCAGGATTTGCAGAGCGCATGTTGGGAGCTGAGCAGATCTCGGCCATGGAAGATTCATTTTCCGACATCGAATTTGGGCGTTCGATCGATCAGAACCTGACCATGGTCGCCTTCTACATTCAGCATAACACAGGCATCGGGTTGCAGTGTTTTGCCATGGGTCCGCTAATCATTCCCGGCTTGTATACGACCGGCTACAACGCGACCACCTTGGGTGCATCATTTGGATATATGGCGCGAGCGGATACAAGCGGTGGCGACAATTTCTTGGAGTTTGTAACCGCGCACGGTGCATTTGAATTGACGGCCATTGCATTGGCTGCTGCGGCGGGGCTGCGGATTGGAACTGGCTGGTTGTTCACCCGCGGACTGACGCGAGTGGCTTCACTAGAACAAAGAGCCCGCGAAGCGATTCCCGTGATGGCCGTGTCGGGCGTTTTATTTTTCCTGGCGGCTCTGACAGAAGGGATGCTTTCACCGAGTGCGGTACCCTACTTTTTCAAGGCGATGTGGGGCGTTTTCTCCAGTTCGTTGATGATGTTCTACTTCGTCGTCCTGGGTTATCCCAACCAACAAAGAGCTGCTGGAGACACCTCCCGTGCAACTTGATCGCACCGAAATTGTGATACGCCAGCGTTCGGCACTCGAGCTGCTGGATTTGAGCTTGTTGGTACTGAAGCGACACTTTCGTCCGATTGTGCTGTCAAGCTTGTTATTGGGGTTGCCCTTGCTCCTAGCAGATGTCGTCGTGACGGCCTGGGTAGTTGGCGAAGACGCACAGATGGCAATCGAACACGTAGAATCACCGCTCGTCTTGCTACGCTGGAGGCATTTTGCTCATCTGCTGGTCTTGTACTTTGTTCAATTCCCCTTGTTAAGTTTGCCAACAACAATCTTGCTGGGTGGATTAATTTTCTACCAGCGGCTTAGCATGCGTGAGTTGATTGGCCGGCTGTGGCCTATAGCCTGGAGAACTCTGTTTGTGTTGGGTGTTTTCAGGATGGGGCTGGTCGCACTGGTAATCGAGTTTTTCGTGGATCCTACCGTCGCGTTTGACTGGAAAACTGAGTTGCCGTTATTGGTGGCCATACCGATACTTGTATTGATTATGCGGTCGTGTTGGCCCCTGGCCCCAGAAATCATCGGCCTGGAAGACTGTCCGCTGTTTCCAGACAAAAGCAAAGGCAAAATCACCACTTATCGACAGCGCAGTCGTTGGCTGCACGGGGTGCTGATGGCCGACCATGTGGCGAGATTCGTGCTGGTGGGCTTTTATAGTACACTGCTGTTTCTAATGTTGATGGGAATTCAGTTGTTCGTTGCTGGCGTGACCTTCGGCCATTGGCAGTGGGCTGCGTGGTGTGACCATTTTGCGTTGCCAATTACACTTTGGTCCATAGGAAATCTGATCGCAGTGTTTCGCTTTCTGTCTTATTTGGATAGTCGCATCCGCTTGGAGGGATGGGAAATCGAGCTGCGGATGCGCGCTGAAGCAACCCGTTTGGCTGAACCAAGCCGAGTGACGACTGGCTCCAGCGGCAAGCTGACGGAGCAAGTAGTCGCATGACGAGGATCGCACCAACGGGACCACTGACGAAAATAGAGCCATCCAGGGTCAGCCGCAGGTTGCTGACCGCTACAGCGTTGGTCGTAGTGTGGATGGGAATCGTAACCGTTGCCAGTGCAGTCGAATCAACGGAGGTTAGTGCCAGCGACGCGCTGGATGTGATTCCGAACGGCAAATGGTACGATTCGACGACTAAGAACTTCGTTGCACCTGTATTTCCACCCCAGGCTGATAACCCCATTCGCAGTGATGGCTGGACCAAGCAAGCCAACAATCAAGAGTGGGATTGGCAATGGCCAGATTGGCTCGATTGGAGCGGTCAAGCGTCCCAGGCAACGCAAGTGGGCTTGATGTACCTGTTAGCGGTAATATTGGGAAGCATATTGTTAGCCATCGTCGCGACGATTGTTTGGTATGGCTTCCGTGACTACCTGCCAAACCGCGGTTTGGCAATCGGTAAGAAGACGTCCGTCGAGATCGATCCAACGCGAATCGTGGATTTGCCTTTCGAAGTCCAGTCTGGTATCGAGGATCCGCTTGGCGAAGCCCGGCGACGGATGGCCACTGGCGATTATGACAGTGCCATCGTGTTCTTGTATGGCTACCTACTTTTGGCACTGGACCGGCAACGGTTTATCCATTTGCAAAAAGGGAAGACCAATCGGATGTACCTGCGTGAGATGGCCGCCTCACTACGGCTTCGTGAAATAGTTTTAGGCGCGATGTTAGCATTCGAAGAGAGCTTTTTTGGGAAACACCGACTCACGCAAGTTCAGTTTCAGGCCGTATGGCAACACCTGGACGAATTTCACCAACTGGTTGCGGCCGCGGCGGCCAAGCGTGTAGAAAAGGCTGAGGTACAGCCAGCATGATCGGCCCACACAACAATGCTACGAAAAAGGGTTGGTCGCGCATTGGCAGGCGACCTGTGGAAAGTGGCCCAGTTATCCGCAATCTGCGCTGTACACTCGGTCCGCGAATGGTGTTTCTGTTCGTCATATGGGCAACACTATCGTGCGCTGGTTGCAGCAGTTGGCTGCCCGAAATGGATCGCTTCGGGGCGGTCGATAGCCCCGATCACAATCGCAGCTTGAACGGATTGGGCGTGCATCGCAAGATGTGGGAGCGGGCTGGTGCCAAATGTTTGACCCCACAAAAGCTTTCACCGCGCTTGGATGACATGGATGTCATTGTGCTAGTAGGTCAAACGTTTGCGCCGCCGGGCAAACAGGCTCGTCAATGGTGTGAAGAGTGGTTGGCTGAATCCAAAGGGCGCACGGTGGTCTATTTCGGTAGAGACTTCAACGCGGAGAGATATTATCGATTGCGGACCCTAGACGATTTGCCTGAGGAAGACCAACTGAGGGGTCGCGAGCAGCTGGCCAAGGTCGATGCCCACGAGTTGGTTCGCCGCATACAAGAACTGTCCGAGAGCACTTTTTGCGGTTGGTTCTTTTTGGACTTGCAAGACAGTGAGCGGGACGTAACTAGATTCAAAGGGCCATGGTCAGAAGGGCTCCAACAAGCGCACGGTAGTTGGCCAATCAATATCGTCTTGAAGCCGCCGCGAGCCAAGAATTGGAGCGGTCGCAAACCGAGTTGGCTGACGGCACCGTCAAACGGTCTCAAGCCGGTCAACAGCGTCCAAGCGGATACGGAGGAGAGTTTGGTCGTCCGCAGCACTTGGGAGCCCGATGAGTTGACGAACGAGGAATGGGATGAAGCCGTCGATAAAGCGGCCAGGGCGCAAATTCTATTAGCAGCGGCAGACGGCACACCGTTGATATTCGCGCTGACGGACGCCAAGTTTCCCGGAAGCCAGATTTTGGTCGTGGCCAATGGTGCCCCGCTGTTGAATGCATCGCTGGTCGATGAACTGCACCAGAGAGTGGGCGAAAGGATCATCGAACATTGCTTGCCTGCCAAGCGAGTGGCGCTGCTTGCATACGATGCGCAAGGGTTACTGATTTCAAAATCGACCGAAGTGGACGCCCGAGGCATTGGGCTGGAGATGTTTACGATTTGGCCCATCAGCGCCATTACCATATCAGCCACGCTGCTAGGTGTGATCATCTGCGCCGTTCTGGCTCCCATTTTGGGTCGCCCCCAATCCCTGCGATCGCCGAGTGTGACAGATTTTGGTATGCACGTTGAAGCGGTTGGCCAAATGCTTTTTCGCACACGTGACGTGGTCTATGCAACGCGTGTCATACGAGACTATTTTCTAAAAGTCCGTGGCGAGTCGCCGCCAGACTGGCTGGACACTTCGTTAGTCGAGACGGCCCCGGCGCCGACGAATGCCACAAGTGGCCACAACGAGTCCAAGCAACAACATCCTCAGTCCCCTACGTCATCATAGTCCGAAACACATGCGCAATATCAAAGAAGTTTTTCAGGCAATTTCCTCTCAATTGGAGAAGTTGTTTGTCGGTCAAGAGGAATTGGTCCTGTCAACGCAGGTAGCGCTCTTTTCTGGTGGACATGTGTTGATCGAGAGTCTACCGGGTATGGGTAAAACGCTGTTCGTGAGGGCGCTAAGCCACGTCTTGGGATGCGATTTCGGCAGAATCCAGTTTACCGCTGACTTGATGCCCTCAGACATTACAGGTGCACCGCTGCTGGATGTGAGAACTCAGGATTTTCGTTTCCGTCCAGGCCCGGTCTTCACTCAGCTGTTATTGGCTGATGAAATCAATCGCTCACCAGCCAAAACCCACGCGGCTCTGCTGGAGATCATGCAAGAGTATCGAGTGACCGTAGACGGTACTAGCCATCCGTTGAAGTTACCGTTCTTGGTCTTGGCAACGCAGAACCCCATCGAAAGTGAAGGTACCTACAATCTGCCGGAAGCGCAATTGGATCGATTCATGTTCAAGATTGTGGTTGACTATCCGAACGAGCAAGAAGAGGAAAGAATATTGTTGCTCCACAGCCAGCAAATCGACCTCAATCAGCGTATGGCAGCGGAGTTGCAAAGCGTGACGTCGCCCGAAGAAATCATGCAATTGATAGCCCACAATGCCACAGTACGCATCGAGCCGCTGTTGCTACAGTACATCAACCGAGTTGTCAGGCAGACCCGCAACTGGCCCAGTTTTCATTTGGGAGCCTCACCGCGGGCCGGACTTGCGCTGGTTCAAGGAGCCCGCACTCTCGCTGCGTTTCGCGGACGCGATTATGCCATCCCGGATGACGTCGTTGACATCGCGCTGCCAGCTTTGAGGCATCGCGTGATCATGACCGCCGAAGCGGAGGTCGAAGGGTTGCAGGTGGATCATGAATTGCAACAATTGCTGCGCAGTATCGAGGTTCCACGCGGTACAACGCAACCGAGTTCGACACACATGGTTGCGCAATTAGTCGAACCTGGGACTGCCGAGTCCGATCGGCCAACCACGGAAGGAACGCCATGAAGCCGGAAGCGTCAAGCCACGAATTCTCTTTTCTGGATTTAGGCATCACCCCCTGGACGGTTCTCGTTACGTGCCTGATTCCACTGCTACTGCTGATGTGGTTTAAGAAGACGTATCCGACAGCCAAGTTGGCTGCATTGTCGGCAGTCCCGTTTTTGACGACACTGCTATTGCCTCTGATGCCATCTTGGTGGTGGGTGGTAGTTGCCTTGTTGGCCAGCTCAATCGCGCTGGTTGCCTGCATCGATCTGCTGACTCTAGCGTCGGCGCGAACCCTTCAAGTTACTCGTACTATGGCGCGAGTTGCGTCGCTGGGTAAGCGGCATCCGGTCCAGATATCGGTCGACAATCGCGGAAGCAGTGTGCTGAAGATGAAGGTTGCCGAAGACGCTGCGGATGGATTGATCATTCAACCGCCCTTTCATCGACTGCAGCTACCTGCCAAAAAGCGAATCCTGCTGGAGCACACGATTACTCCTCCCCGGCGCGGTGCGTTCGAGCTCCAGTATCTGTACGCTGTCATCTCCAGCCGCATGGGCTTATGGGAGCGGCAACAGCGAATCCCCTGTGAGAGTCGGTTGCACGTCTATCCCAACATCAAGCAGATCAGCGATTATGCGTTGTTGGCCCGCACAAACCGGCTCAGCCAAATCGGTGTACGACGTACGCGAAGGGCAGGCCAAGACAACGACTTCGAACGCCTGCGCGACTATCAACCGGACGATAACTACAAGCACATCGATTGGCGCAGTACAGCTCGGCGTCAAAAAGTCACCGTTCGACAATTTCAAACCGATCAGAGCCAACGAGTGATCTTTCTGCTGGACTGTGGTCGCATGATGACCAACGAGCACAACGGTATGAGCTTGTTGGACTATGCCCTCAATTCGGCGCTCATGCTCAGTTACGTTGCGTTGCATCAGGGCGATTCAGTGGGGATGGTCTGCTTTTCAGATCACATTCATACCTACGTGCCAACCGCTAGCGGCAAACGACAGATGAATCGCTTGATTCATGCTGGATTCAATCAGTTTCCACAGATGGTGCAGTCGCGATTTGACGAAGCGTTCCTTTATCTTTCCCAACATTGTCGACGTCGCTCGTTGGTGGTGCTGATCACCAATGTGATTGACCAAGTAAATGCGCAGCAGATCGAGAATTACATGCAGAATTTAGTCGGCTGCCACCTACCGCTGCTGGTTTTGCTGCGCGACCATCGCGTGTTTCAAGCGGCCGACAACCCAACGCCCGATCCAGACGTGTTTTATCGAAGTGCCGCCGCCAGCCAATTGCTACTGTGGAGAAACCAAGTGATTCGGGGCATGCGGGCTCGAGGAGCATTAGCTCTGGACGTATTTCCAGATCAAATGACTTCCCCTATGGTCAACCAATACCTGGCCATCAAAGCACAACACCGTCTCTAGCAGAGCGGGACGCGTGGGTCGTGTTCACTGAGAAAAGTCTAAGTAGTATTTTCCATCTGCCTCTCCCGTGCCGCACAGAGAACTGTATGGAGAGGTATCGAGGTTGAAGGACTATAAATCGCCAAGTTATTTTTCCCTAGGTCCTAAACGGATCCGATTAAAACTTGACTTGAACGACCCACAGGAACTAGGCTGGTAGTCTTCAGCCGACCTAGTAATTGGTAATTCTCATTTTCTATGATGGTAAAATCAAGGCAACGCTATGCTCTGGCCAATTGTGTGGGGTACCTTCATGCTCGGACTGGTGGTGACCACCATCGTAGTAGCCATGCGAGAGAAAAAGGCCCAAGCTCAAGCCATTAAGAATTTGGCACCCCAACCGCTTGGCGAAGATCCCACCGGAGGGGATATGATGAGCGACGGTTTTGGCGAGGCGGATCCCCTAGATTCCTTTCAGTAGTGCAGCGTTTCTTGCTGGCTTCTAATCTAAAGCGGGGGCAGGCAAACGGTCATCTAGCCTTGCCTTACCCGTGATTCTGCGCATGAATGATCAAGATCGCAAGCTAGTTCCTCGTAAGGAAACTCATCGCGCTAGGTTAACAGCGCGGCTGACACTACCGGAAAACAGCAGAGATACGTATACTGGCTGAGATTTTGTTTTCACTGCAAATTTTCTTGAGGTGTGAGCATTGCCACGAACTAACGTAGTTGCGGTCTTGGCATTGGAAGATGGTACGATCTTCCGAGGCAGGTCGATTGGCGCCTCGGGCGAGTCCTTTGGCGAGGTTGTCTTCAACACGTCCATGACCGGTTATCAGGAGATACTCACCGATCCGAGCTATTGTGGTCAAATCGTGACCATGACGTATACGGAGATTGGCAACTACGGTGTCAACGAATTTGACGTGGAAAGCGACACACTGCGCGTAGCGGGTTTTGTCGTCCGCTCCGAGAGCCGGATCCATAGCAATTTCCGCGCGCAGGGTGGGCTGGCGGAATACTTAAAGAAACACGGAATCGTAGCGATTTGCGATATCGATACTCGCTCACTGGTGCGACACATTCGCAGTCAAGGGGCGATGAAAGGCGTTTTATCCACTTTGGATACGGATGCCGAGTCGCTTGTTAACAAAGCGCGCCAGAGCAAGGGTCTGGTAGGCCGGGATTTGGTGCAAGAGGTTATCCCCGATCGTGTCCGCCAGTGGAACGAAGCACTGTATCAGTTGGATAAGAGTCGCCAGGAGAGGACGGAAACGAACGAGCCCAGGCCTCACGTGGTTTGCTTGGACTATGGCATGAAATGGAATATTGCCAGGCACTTGTTCGAACGCGGCAATCGCGTCACGATTCTACCCGGGACTTCGACCGCTAAGGAAGTGATGGCGCAGCAGCCTGACGGAATTTTTCTTTCCAATGGCCCCGGTGACCCTGAGCCGCTGAAGTACGCCATCGGGACGATTCGGGAGCTGGTGGGGAAGAAGCCGATTTTTGGCATTTGCTTGGGGCACCAGTTGCTCAGTCTGGCCTGCGGAGCCAAAACGTTCAAGTTGAAGTTTGGACATCGTGGTGGCAACCAACCAGTTTTGAACCACGACAGCCAACGAGTTGAGATCACTTCGCAGAATCACGGATTCGCCGTCGACGAAGAAACTCTCCCGGACACTTTGACCGTCACCCATCGAAATCTGAATGATGACACGATTGCGGGTGTGCGGCACAAGACGGCACCGGCCTTCAGCGTTCAATATCATCCGGAAGCTTCCGCCGGACCGCACGACAGCCAGTACTTGTTCGACCAATTCCAAGACATGTTGCAGACGAGTGATCATTAGGATCACTGATGCAATGCGGAGTGCGAAACGCAACTGTGTGGGAAGATTTCCGTACCACCAGGGCGAGATGTCTTTCAGACGCAGTCCCTTTCTCGTTCGCAGAACTCTGAAGCTGGCTGGTCGTTGGCGCCATCTTTGACTTTTCAAGAGAGTGCCCTCGGCCTATTGCTTGTTTGGTCAAAAATGCGAAGATCGAATTGGCATTCTCAATCCGATCGCACTGCGCAATCGGTCGGGAGCGGCCGTGCGCAGATGATTTGAATGAAGCACTCTCTACAACTCGAAATCCAAACCCAGCCAAACGACTCCAGTTGCGGCCCAACCTGTTTGGCGGCAGTCTATCAATACTGGGGAGACCACGTTGATTTGCTGTCCTTGATCGCCAAGATTGGCCAGCTCGATGGTGGCGGAACGCTAGCCGTTCAGCTGGCCTGCGACGCCTTGTCGCGAGGTTATGACGCCGAGATCACCACCTATAATCTTCAGCTATTCGACCCAACTTGGTTCCGCGTTAAAGTAACGGACTGGCGGGATTTCTTGGCAGGAAAATTGGTTGCCCAATTGGCCGCCAAGAGAGGCCGTGTGGGCGTGGATATTCACCGATTGGAACATGCTACCGAGGCCTATCTGCGATTTCTTTCGCTGGGTGGCCAAATACGCATGCGGGCTTTGGATTCTGAACTGATCATAGCCAGCCTTTCGCAGGAGATACCCATTCTGTGCGGGTTAAGTGCGACATACCTTTACCAAGAGGCGCGTGAGCGAGCAACAACGAGCATCCCGGGGCGAACTTCGGTCGCGGATGATGTGGCTGGCGATCCAGCTGGCCACTTCGTTGTTCTGCACGGCTACGATCCGAAAACGGGCTTGGTGCAATTGGCTGATCCTTTGCATCCAAATCCGATGGCGCCTACGAACAAATACTCGGCCAAGCTGTCGCGCGTCTTGTCAGCGATCCTACTTGGCATTGTGACTTTTGACGCGAACCTTTTGACTTTGATCCCTCGCACATTGCGAGAAGAGAGCCCGCAGTGAATATCGTATTCGTTGCAGATTCCCGCGACGACTGGCTAGGAAGCTTTGACGGTGTGCAGACAACTGACCCCAGCGAATACTTGACCGACCCTCAGTTCAGCGCACGTCGTGGCACGAAGGTCTACAATCTGTGCCGCTCTTATTCGTATCAAAGTCTTGGATACTATGTTTCCCTGCTAGCTGAGGCGCGGGGCCAGCGGCCCATTCCGGATGTGATGACAATCCAGGACCTGCGCGGTTCGACGGCGATTCGAATGATACCGCAGCCATTAGAGGATTTGATTAGCAAGTCGCTTGAGCCAATCACCTCAGACGATTTCACGTTGAGCGTCTATTTCGGCAAGAACATCGCCAAGCGCTATGAAAAGCTGTCGCGAGAGCTGTACTCACTTTTTCGGGCACCCATGCTACGCTTCACGTTTGGTCGACGCGAGGGAAAGTGGCGACTGCGTAGAGCATCAGCCATCGGTCTCAAGAGCGTACCCGAGAACCACCGCCAGTTTGTCTCGGAGGTGGCCAGGAAGCACTTTGCTGGTCGCTCGATTTCGACCCGCAAGCGGCACGCGACGCGATACGACTTGGCGATTTTGCATAACCCTGCCGAGGGCGATTTGGCGCCATCTAGTGAGACGGCGCTTAAGAAATTTTGCAAGGCAGCCAGTGCGCTTGGCGTGGCAGCTGAGTTGATCCAACGCGAGGATGCTGGACGACTGCTGGAGTTCGATGCCCTGTTTATTCGCGAGACGACGGCCGTAGCGCACCACACCTATGAATTAGCCCGCCGCGCCGAAGCCGCAGGTCTGGTGGTCGTCGACGATCCGCTATCGATACTGCGCTGCTCCAACAAAGTTTTCCTGGCGGAGTTGTTAAGTCGCGCAAAAATACCAACCCCTAATACCTTGGTGGTTCATCGAAGAAACGCAGAACAAGTCAGCGAACGAATCGGTTTCCCTTGCGTGCTCAAACGACCGGATAGCGCGTTTTCACAGGGGGTCGTCAAGGTCCAGGATTTTGACGAATTGAAAATCAAACTTGCCGAATTCTTTGAAGACTCCGAGCTGGTGATCGCGCAGCAGTTCATGAAAACTGACTTTGATTGGCGAATTGGAATTCTGGATGATCGAGCCATTTTTGCCAGCAAATATCACATGGCGCGCGGGCATTGGCAGATTGCCAAGCACCAGCAAGGAGAAAGTACGCGGTTTGGCAAGTGTGAAACGTTGCCTGTAGAATTAGCCCCACGCAAGGCGGTCGCAATGGCGCTCAAAGCATCCAGTCTGATTGGCTCCGGCCTCTACGGTGTCGATGTGAAAGAAGCTGGCGGTAAGTTCTATATTATCGAAGTCAACGACAATCCGAATGTCGATTCAGGTGTAGAGGATGCGGTACTGCGAGACGACCTCTATGAGCGGATCGTCGAATTCTTCATCAAGCGTATTGAACAAAGTAAACAATTTGCCAACAGGTGACCTAATACATGCCAACATCTCCTCTCCACTTGTTCGGCGGCTACGGCATCGAGATGGAGTATATGCTTGTCGACGCGCAGACGCTGGACGTGCGGCCTGTGGCCGATGAATTGCTGCGGAACCTGGCTGGAGAAACCACTGGTGATTTTGAAAAAGGGAGAATTACTTGGTCAAACGAGTTGGCTTTGCATGTCATCGAGCTGAAATCGACCAAGCCTTCAAAATCGCTGCTAAGACTCCCTGGCCGATTCGAGACCGCTATCGACGATTTGACTCCAGTGCTAACGTCGCTTGGTCTCAAGCTCTTGCCGACGGCAGTCCATCCATGGATGAACGCCCAGTCCGAGACAAAGCTTTGGCCTCATGAGTGTGCTGAGATCTACAATGCCTACGACAAGATCTTTGACTGCCACTCCCACGGCTGGTCCAATGTCCAAAGCGTGCATCTAAACCTTCCGTTTTGTGGTGACGAAGAGTTTGCCAGATTGCATGCGGCAGTTCGAATCTTGCTGCCTCTGCTCCCGTCCTTGGCAGCCAGCTCACCAGTTCTGGAGGGTCGCTACACGGGCATGCTGGACTCGCGCATGCACCTGTACGCCGACCACTGCGCCAAATTGCCCGAGTTGTCAGGACAACTTATCCCTGAACCGGTATTCGATGAAGAATCCTACCGCCAGCAGATCTTTCAACCGATTGCCAATGCCATTGAGCTCCTGAATCCTGACGGAGCTCTTCAAGTTGAATTTCTGAACGCCCGCGGCGCGATCGCTCGCTTTGACCGAGGGTCGATCGAGTTGCGAGTAATGGATGTCCAGGAGTACCCAGCTGCAGATGTGGCAATCTGCGCGGGTGTGACCGCTGTTATTCGCGCCATGTGCGAGGGGCGTTGGACCGACCTGCAGTCCCAACAGTCAATGCCAACGGATCGCCTGAAGAGCCTGTTGGACCGTACTACGGAACAGGCCGAGAACACGCTGATTGACGATAGCCAGTACCTTTCTCACTTCGGAATTGGTCAATCGAGCATCATCGCGAAAGACCTTTGGTCAATCCTGTTGAACGAACTCAGAAGGTCCGATCCGATGCTCGACGGACTGTTTGCTCCGCTGGAGATCATACTAACGACGGGGACTTTGGCCAGTCGCATCTGCGATGCGCTGGGGCCGAAATTCACGCATGAGCGACTGCGAGATGTTTATCTTGATTTGGCGGATTGCCTAGTGCGTTGGCATTCTTTTCAAGCATGAGCCAGCGACCGTCTAAGTACGTATTGTTCTTGACGTGCGAGCACGCTGGCAATCACGTTCCAAAGCGTTGGCAGAGATGGTTCGCCACTCCAGGCGCTCAGCAACAGTTGCGCAGCCATCGCGGCTACGATCCAGGGGCGCTAATGATAGCGCGGCAGTTGGCTGGGGCTTTAGACATCGACTTGCACTATAGCGAAGTCTCTCGACTGCTGATTGAACTCAATCGTAGCCTTGATTCCGCGAGCTTGTTCTCCCCGTTCACACAAAATCTAAGCGATTTGCAACGGCAGCGGCTGATCGAAATGTATTACATGCCGTTTCGTCAAAAAGTTCACCGTTGTATTGCGGAATACATCAGCCAGCGGACAGTGGTTCTTCACTTTTCCGTCCACACGTTCACGCCATTGTTTCGTGGCCAGCGTCGCCCCTTCGATATCGGCGTGCTGTTCGACCCAAGTCGCAGATTAGAGCAGCGACTGAGCCAACAATTGGTCAGCCAACTTGGCAGTTGCGGATACCGCACACACGCAAACCGACCCTACTTGGGCACGGACGATGGGCACACCACGCAGCTGCGCCAGCAGTTTTCGTCGCACCAGTACGTAGGGATCGAATTGGAACTGAATAACCGAATCGCTAATCTCAGCGAAAAAACACAACGACAATGGTCCCAGGACATAGCTGACTCCATCACCAAGCTACGTCGATAAGACGAAATTTGGTGGTTGGGCCATCATGCATCAGCGGGACACAAGCCACCCGACCCAAGATCCTGCATGGCCAAACTACTGCTCTAGGCGTACGATCACCTGCAGCCGAGCGGCCATCAACGATTTTTCCAGTCTGATGGGAAGCTACATTGCGTGCCGTTCAAAGTCAACTAATTCACTTGTTTCGAGGTCGATGGTTACCGTTGCCGCACGACGCAATGGAACCACGTTGGCAGATTCCGCAGCCTCGCGATTGGCTAGCTCGCCCCGAAAGATCTTGACGTCGGCAGGGGCCTCGATTCCCAATGTGACTCGATTGCCAGCAATGCGGGAGACAACTAACGTGATGTTGTCGCCAATAACTAACTTTTCACCTTCTCTGCGACTTAGTACTAGCATTTTCGGTCCTCCTTGAAGACATGGTGGCGATCTTACAACTCTCAAACCTGATTGGTTATCGTAGTTTTCCGATCAACATTGCGAAAAAAACTCCATTTGTGCCAGATTGATTCAATTTCGTCGACCAGAAAGCAGATTGCAACTGCCGTGCCAGGAACGAGCTTTTTCAATCCGTTACTCCTGAAGTTACAAAGGTTGTGAGTGCGTTTTGCTTGGACACCGATATCAAGCCCAAAGGCTATTATTAGATGTCCCCAAACGCACGCACTTTGCTCAAACAGGAATTGCTAGCATCTGAGCTACGTGTTGCATCCCGAGACACATGTCTCATTAGCGGACAAGTAGAACTCAATGACAAATCTTGCACTTCCTGTGTCGCGAGCTGCAATTCTCGACATACTGTACGACACCTTCGGTCCAGTCCAAAAATGATTTTTTCTTGAATCTCTGGTGACGACCTTCAGACAAGGTGCAGCTCGCAATGGTTCCCGCTGACATTCTTCTTAGACGTACGACCGTTAGCGAGTACTACGCAAAAGTTGAAAATTGTGCAAAAGTCGTGGAAGCTATTGCAGAATCGCTCAAGGTCGGCTGGGAAGGATTGTAGCGATGTCGCGTTATGTAGAGGCTGCGTGTAGTGAGCGCCTGGGGGCGAATGGATAGAATGGAAAAGATAGGTTGAATCTCCTGGGGAGTGGGGCATATTTCAGTGACCCGCAGCTAACCAGGAGGAGCTCGTGTGACGACCACGCCAACCATTCCCCGTTCCAAAACGTTTGAAACACTTAGGCAATCGCGCAACGAAGCTGCGGTGACCACGCTCGCCTGGGGTCTGAGCTCGTTGGATGGAAATCTGCGGCGTGCGACGCTTGAAACTCTGATCAAGCGTCCCGGCTGGTCGGCAAACCGAGCGATTCTTCTCAATTGGCAGCTATTGGACGCAGGCGATATCGAGTTGATCCGCATTTACGCCGATCGATTTTCCGAGCCAACGTGTGAGTTCCTGACGACGGGGACGATTCGTGAAAAACAAGCTGCCTTGCAGGCAGTGGGCGACCTAGGGCTGGGGGACGCTGCAGCATTGCTAGTGGACATGGTCTTGGATGAGAATTGTCCGGTAAGAACGGAAGCTGGCGAGCAGTTGCTGTTGTTAAGTACACGTTGGGGTGATGCCGCCCGCAGTGATGCCAAATCGAGCAAACCCAGAAACGTTGGACGGACGATCGTCATGCGACGGTTGGCTCGAGCGTTAGCTTCCTATGACCAGCATAGAAATTCAACCGTCGTGGAAGCGTGGCTCTCGATTGTCCATTGGGATGACGCCTACCAACGAAGTTTGATGGCAAATCCATCACACGTGGCGTATCGTGCTGTACTGAATCGCATGGCACATTCAGATCGGCGATCGGTCACGCAATTGCTAGCGGGCTATTTATGGCAGAGAACGGCTCCCAACAGTCTAACGACGACATTGGTCGAACGGCGCGACTTGCGGCTGGCAGTAGAGATTGCCAACTTGTTAAATCGCGAAAACTGCGACTTGGCGCTGAACAAGCTCAACGGCTTAGAGACATTGGCTTGCCTGAAAAATGCGTCGCAGAATATGGGCTCATTCAACGTGGAAACACAGAAGCGTTTGTGGCTGCTAGTGGCTGCCTCGATTAGCGACATCGAATTGGTGTTGCGAGGGGCCCTGGAGCTTTCACGAAGCGAGGAGCAAGAAGACCAGCACATCGCCGCGGAAATGTTGCGGGTATTCCGACGGCCATCCAAGGTAGACTTGGTAAAAATGTTGCAGTCCTTCAAATCCGACGAAAGGACGGGTATCTCCAGTCTAGCCGAACAAATTGCCGCCTGGGTCAACAGCCCGGCCAAGTGTTTGCAGGATGCGGCAAAGGAGTTCTTTCGCGACTTCACGATGGAGAATCTGCTCGAGGACATCAAGGAGTGGCCAGCGCAAATGTGCAAGACTTCTGCCAAGCTGGTGTCGATATTGGACGGCGCGATGATTGAAAGGCTCTGCGAGGAGCTTCAATCGCCCGCTCCGAAACGCAGATTGGCTGCCCTACAATTGACTCATTTGGTCGGTGTCAGCGATGCCGTAGCCGAACAGTTGCTGCCTCTGTTGCGCGACGCGCGATTGGAAGTACGCATTCGGGCGATCGACTTGTTAAGCGCTTTTGGACACGAGAGCCTGAAGAAGATCGTTCCCAGCTTGCTGGAAGATGTCAGCACGGATATCCAAGATGCAGCTCATCGGGCGGTCCGACGCTTGCGTCGTCACGAGGCTGCGGCCATTGGACCAGAGACGGACAATTTTCATATTTAGCTTGTTCAGATGCAACTCTGGCGTGAGCAGCTTTCACTTTGACAAGATACTAAGCACAACACATTTGCAGGCGGCAAATCGAGTACTGTGGGTACCTTCGACCCAATTCGTTTTCTCATCTCCCAAGTTCCGTTAGAGGCGGTGCAACGGGAGGTTCATAGGCAGAGCGTGAGCGGCCAGTCTGGATTGATCATCCTGGCGTTGTGTGCAGCTTTGTTGTTGGCCTTGGCATTGATCCTATGGTTGATTCGTTACCGACAACAGAGAATCGTCGATAATCCCGACCTGCTTTTCCGAGAACTCTGCAGCGCACACGGGGTGACGTGGCGTCAGCGTCAACTGCTCAAGAAGCTGGTTCGATTACAAGGTTTGAAGGATCCTTGTCTGCTATGGTTGGACGTCGAATTATGGGATCTTGAGAAGATCAAATCACGCAGCTTATCGTCACCGCGACAGCAGAAGCGGATAAGTGCGTTGAAGCACACGCTGTTCACCTACCCGAACTGATCCCTATCGCTGGCTCAATTCGTGTACCATATCGACCAGTGCGATCGCGTTGTCCACGGGTGTTTGAGGTAGGATGCCATGCCCCAAGTTAAAGATGTGCCCGGCTCGGCCAGAGGCGCGATGGAGCACATCGGCTGCCATTTGCTTCAGCGTCGCCGGTTCTGACATCAATGCAACGGGATCCAAGTTGCCCTGTACCGCCCGATCGTGTCCAACGGTCTGCCAGGCATTGTCCAGCGGGACTCGCCAATCGATGCCGACTACCGTGCGGTGATCGCCGCGCAGCCATGGCAATAGTGCTGGATTGCCAGTGGCAAAGTTGATGACCGGGACTTCGGGCACGATGGAGTCAATGATCAGCTTTACGTAAGGAAATACATACTTTACATAGTCTTGCACCGACAAACAGCCAGCCCAGGAGTCAAATAGCTGCACGCACTGCGCCCCGGCGACGATCTGCGCATTTAGATACCGTGCGATGGTGACCGACAGCTTGGTCATCAAAACTGTCCAAGCGCTCTCATCGTTGTACATCAGCGATTTGGTGTGCAAGTAGTTGCGACTGCCGCTGCCTTCGATCATGTAACTGGCTAACGTAAAAGGCGCACCGGCGAACCCAATGACTGGAATGGATGGATGAATGGCAGCCCGCGTCAAGCGCACGGTATCCATCACAAACTGAAGCGACTGCATCGATTCCAGTTCAAGCACACGATCGACGTCGTTGGCTTGCCGCAAGGGGTTGTGAATGACCGGTCCGTCACCCTGGGCGAATTCCAAGTTCATTCCCATGGGTTCCAAGATGGGCAGCAAGTCCGAAAAGATGATGGCCGCATCGACGCCAAGTTTTTCCACGGCCGTCTGCATCACTTCTGCGCACAGTTGCGAATTCTTGCACAGTTCCAAGAATGACATCTTCTCACGCACTTCCCGGTATTCTGACATGTAGCGACCCGCTTGTCGCATGAGCCATACCGGTGTGACCGACGACGCCTCCTTGCGGCATGCTCGCATGAACGGGCTGTCGTACCAGGCTGCCGTGACATCCAATGGAGACTTGCCAGTTGTCTTGATCAGCTGCGCACGAACCTGGCGCCCCGCCAACAAACGCTGGGCCCGAACGGCACACTCACGTACCAGATGTCCCATCTTGGAGTGCTCTGGCTCAAGATCGACCGGCAAGTCACATTGACGGAGCATTTCACTGGTAGTGGGCCCGATTGACGCTACGATCACATGCTTGAGCGATTCTCTCAGCTCAGATTCCAGCTGCAGCTCGGCGCTCAGACGCAACAGGTTTGCTACCTGGTGCGCGCTGGTTACCATCAACACATCACGTTCCCTGGAGATCAACGCTCGAACATTCGCTTCCAGCAATTGCGTGTCCTCAGGCAAGTCCCAATGGTAGACTTGAACCGAGACGACTTCCGCACCGCGGGCCTCCAGTCCGGCCACCAGGCTGTGATTGACCTTGCCGTATTCCTGGATACCAATCTTTTGGTTGGCAATCGGGATCTGCGAGTCGATGACATCCAGCACTTCCCGCCACGTATTGGGTTCGGGTACTCGCACAGTCGGTGTCAAGCCACTTTCACGCATGGCCGCGACAGCTTTGGGACCTCGAGCCACGGTAACAATGTCGGACAAGGCATCCAAGAATCGCTTTGGTTGAATCGAGCGTTCTGTGCTCGACATGAGCTGTCGGAAGCCTACTCCAGTCGTGACGACGAAGATATTGATCTCGCCAGTGATCACTCGATAAGCGAATTCGATGGCTTGGCGATTTTCTTCAATGGGCACTTCCCGCATCGACGGACTGACAAATGGTCTGCCGCCAAAGTTGCGGATCAGCTTTTCCATCTCCACTGCTCGCCGACTCTCCAGGGATGCTACCGCCAATCCGTTCAACGATGGTTTTTCCTCGATGGTAGTCAATGTCGTCAATCTCCCCTTCAGCGGCTATACTTATCGGTCCACGTATTTTTCCCGTTTTGGCAGCATCCTTACTAGGGGTGAGCCTGAATTCAGTTAAACAAGTACCGAGATGGCTGCGACCGATATTACAATTTTTGAAGATTTGCAGCAGCTGGTTGCGGCAGGGGAACCCAAGCGAGCCATTGCCGCCTTGGTGGATCATTTTGAGTCGAAAGGCCAGTACCATGAGCTTTTCGAAGCCTTGAAGATGCAGCTGCGTTTCGATTTAGGCCTGGCTTCGGCCCAAGCCGAACACGCCGAGAAACTGGACGAAGTTACCGAATTACAGCTGGAGAGAGGTCTGATCGAAGCGTGCCGCCGCGTGGGAGAGTCTTTTCTGAAAGAAGGCAAGATTCGTGAAGGTTGGATGTATATGCGGCCGGTCGGTGATCGAGAAACTGCCGCAAACGCGATGGCTGCCGTCGTTGCCACGGACGATAACTTGGATGAATTGTTGGAGGTTTTGGTTCACGAGGGTGTGGACATCGCCCGCGGATATTCGCTTGCTCTGCAGCGATTGGGAATCTGCAACAGCATTACGCTGTTTGAAACTGCCTTAGCCGCGCGTCCACGGGCTGACCAACAAGTGGCGGCAGAGCTGCTCGTGAGGCACGTTCACGCCGAGTTGCTGGATAATCTCCGGCGCGATATCGCCCGCCGCGAGGGACGCGAACCGAGCGAATCCACCGCACAAGAGTTGCTCGCCGCTCGCCCCGATCTGCTACGCGATGGAGCCTACCATCTGGACACGAGTCATCTTGCTTCCACGGTTCGGTTTGGTCGCGTGCTGGAAGACCGCGAGTGTTTGCAGTTGGTCTTGGACATCACCGCTTATGGAAGAAAACTCCATCCGCAATACCAGTATCCCGGTGAAGAGCCCTTTCTCGATCTCTATCCTGCCTCTTCTGCCTTCTATGGAGCGTTGCTGGGTTTGCAGACCGACTCAGGAATTCGCTATTTCACTCAAAAAGCGGATTCGTTGAACCAAGACGATTATGGCACGATTGCGGTCGAGGTGTTGATCGACCTGCTCTCGCGCTGTGGGAAGCACGAACAAGCGATCGAGGCCTTTGCCAAACGCATTCCTGCTGGAACACGCACGATGGGAATTGCGCCAACGCTACTTCAGCTGAGCCAGCGGCTGGGTAGTTTTGAATCGATGAAAGAAATTTGTCAAAGTCGAGGTGATTTGCTCGGATACGCTGCGGCAATTGTGCGATAATACGCCAACTAGAAATCCTTGTTTCTTAGACCCTTTTTTGCGTGTGGAGGAAGTAGATGCGGCTATTTTTTAGTATCGCAGCCTTGCTGATGCTGTTTCCCCTGGCCGCCATTGGAGCGGATCAAGAATTGAAAGTGGGTGACGATGCGCCCGATTTCAAAATGAAGGGAAGTGACGGCAAGACGTACCAATTGAGTGATTTTAAGGGCAAGCAGGCGTTCGTAATTGCCTGGTTCCCCAAAGCGTTTACGAGTGGCTGAACGGCACAGTGCAAGTCATTCCGTGAGAATGGCAAAGACCTGAAAAAATTCGATGTCGCGTATTTTACTGCTAGTGTTGATCCAGAAGAAACCAATGCCAAGTTCGCCAAAAGTTTGGAATTGGACTACCCAATCCTTAGCGATCCCGAAAAGAAAGCAGCCAAAGCCTTCGGCGTTTTGAACGCCCGTGGCATGGCCAACCGCGTGACCATTTACGTGGACGATCAAGGCAAGATTGCCAAAATCGAAAATGTTTCCAAGGCTGGAGAGGATGGAGCAAACGCCGTCAAAAACATGCTCGATCTCAAGTTCAGCGAAAAAGAATCCTCGGAACTGAAAAAGAATTGACGTTCGGTTCAGATGGCCTGTGCTGTCTAGCCACAATGTTAGCCGTGCGGGTACCCTCTGAATTCCCAGCAGGATTCAGAGTGCCCGCATCGCGCGAGTTCAAGGATTGCTGAGCTATTTCGTAGCTGTTTTGCTGCCAGAGTT
>JAGQPR010000129.1:14514-16944 GCA_020426625.1 Planctomycetales bacterium | reverse complement strand
GCTAGCTAGCACGCGGTTTTTGACGGAACCGCACGCTATCGCGTTGCGGCTGATGTGGCATCGGAATTACGATTTGTGACGCTAGCGCGCAAGAGGCTGATGTGGTATCGGAATTAGCGTTTGTGACACTAGCTCCATTGAACGTGGCCCGCATCGAAAACAGGGCCTTCAACGCAAGTGCGTTTGTAGTCCCAGTCTTGCGCAGTGCCAATGCGAGCGACGCAAGTGAAGCAGATGCCGATGCCACACGCCATCGGCGTTTCGAGGGATACTTGGCAGGGGACGTTGCGATACGAGGCGATTTGGGCAACCGCTTGCATCATGGGCTCAGGACCGCAACACACTACCTGAATCGCCTCAGCGGCAACGCTCTCCTGCAACAGCTTCTCCAGCACCACCGTGACGCGTCCCTGGGTTCCTAGAGAGCCATCTTCGGTGGCGACATGGACGTCGATGCCAGCTTGAGCAAAATCTTCGACTCCGGCTAGATAACCTTTGGTCCGAGCGCCGTAGCACAAGCTAACGCGTCGCGCGTATCCGGACTTTCTTCGGCCGTAATGTTGCTGACCGAGAGCCTCTTTGCCCAAGCTTAGGAAGGGGGTTTGCCCAACACCACCGGCAACCATGATCAAGTGGTCCGAATTCGTTGGCGTGAATCCGTTTCCCAACGGACCCCATACTGCGATTTCGCTACCGGGAGGCAACTTGGCGAGGCTCGTTGTCAGCTTGCCCTTCACCAAGTACACCAACTCCAGACTCTGTGAACCTTGTTCGTCACTGCGAATGTCGTACATTGCCAGAGCACGACCGATCAGCGGGTCGTTGGTCGCAGGGTTTCGCACCATAAAGAACTGGCCAGGTGCAGCCTCCATGGCTGGTACAGTAATCCGCAGCTTGCGCGTATCCTGAGCAATCAATTGATTCGCTACAAGCTGGGCTCGGAAGGAACGAGCATGGTCAGCAAAATGAGTCATCATATCCCAGAAGCAATACGGTGTTATCTAGACCTGCGCCCTTTGGGCTTTCCGCTGGTAGCACCGCGAGTCGGTGCCTTTTTCGGTGTCGCGAATTGTTTTTTTCCAGTGCGGCCGCTGGAGGACTGAGTCGACGAAGCGCTCTTACGAGTGCGCTTTCCTTGAGCAGACGTCGATCCCTTGCTTCTAGCATCAGGTCTAGCTTGACCAGAGTTAGACCTAGCAGAGGCCTGTTTTCCACCACGTCTATTCGAGGAGTCACGCCGGCTTGACGAGTCACGTCCATGGGCCGATTTCGCTGTCCGGCGCTTGCGGCCAGGACCAGAGGCTCCGTCGGGTGGATCGTCGTCCATGGTGAGCACTGCCCCAGCGTGAGGGGAGCCTTCAAATCCTCCGACAAAGTCATCGTCGAACGATTGGAAGTCATCATCGTCGTCGAGAACCGTCGATAGACCACCGAGCTCGTCGGCTTGTCGCAGGCTAGTCGCCTGACTTCCTTTCGTTGTCGTCTTCTTCTTCGCGCGTTTCGGCGGAGCGGAGCTGGCGTACAAGGCTTTGACCTCAACAGGGCTCAGCTCACGGGCAGCGCCGATGGGCAATTGCCCCAAACGCAACGAGCCAATCGCAATACGACGGAGCAAGACAACTTTGTGCCCCGCTCGAGCCAAGATCCGGCGAATTTCGCGATTCTTGCCTTCCGACAGAGTGATTTCAATTTCGGTACAGCCCTTGCGATGTTTGCGAATCACCGCTCCGTCGATCTTGGCAAAACCCTCGGCCAAGTGAACGCCTTTGTGCAGTTTCGCTAGTTCCTCGCTGGTCATCAGGCCGGCAACTACGACGAAATAGCCTTTCTGAATCCCGAACTTGGGATGCGCCAAGCGTTGGGCCAAGTCGCCGTCGTTGGTCAACAGCACTAAACCTTCACTGCTCTTGTCCAGTCTCCCCACGGAGAAAACGCGGGCATCGCTCGGAACCAAGTCGATGACTCGCATCCGTCCACTAGGGTCACGGTTGGTGCTGAGAACTCCAGGCGGCTTGTTGAGGGCGTAGTAAACTAGCCGTGGTTTCTTCAGCAGTGCACCGTCGACCTTGATTTGATCGGTCTGAGGGTCGACCCTCCGGGCCAAGTTGGTGACTACTTCGCGCCCGACTTCGACACGCCCTTGCAAAATCAGCTCTTCAACGTCACGACGACTGCCGACCCCCGCTGCCGCCAAGAACTTATTGATTCGCTGGCCAGCCGCCTGGGAATTTGTTCCGCGGGCGCGGCTGGTGGCCTTCGAGGCTTTCGTAGTTTTTTTCGCCACGGAATCGTTCAGAAAAAGATAGAGAAACGTGCAACTCGCGGGATATTCTGTTGCAATGCAACGTTCGATCAATTTGTGTCCGACGGTCGCCTTTCGCTCCGCGAAAGATGCGGGAAAACCGCTACTTTCACAGAGCGAAGGCGACA
>JAGQPR010000129.1:6812-14416 GCA_020426625.1 Planctomycetales bacterium | reverse complement strand
TGGATCGAACGTTCCGAAGCACCAACGAACGAGTTTTCTGATATTTGAACAACCGTGGCTAATGCCAAAGCGGCTGATTGTGAAGAAAAACTTGTACGTGAACGCCTAGTTTGAAACAAAAGGTCCGCTGAAACGTTCTTAGAATGTACTCGAACAGCCCGAAATTGCGATCCGGCCATGTTGGAAACTGCCGCTTAGGCGTCGCGGAACATTCGCAGTGGCGCAGTTTCCAGCCTGCGATTTGACCACTGAGGTTGCCTTGGCAGGCAAGATGCTTTGCAGGTCTCGGCAGGCAGGATGCCTACCCCACTTAATTCGTAACGCTTATCGCGATTTCAATCACTAGGTCTCGCAAGCCGAAGTCTTTCGCGTTCAGTCTTTCGGCAATCCGGTCAATCTCGGGTCGTTGCAGCGGCCCAATCTGCTTGCCGCTCGCATAGGCTAGCAGCTTGCGCACCAAGCCCTGGTAGAAGACGCGTTTGTCTTCCATCAAGAACTTCTTGAACTGCACGACATCGTGAAACTCGCGATCGCCGCTCAGCGCACCTGACGCGTCGATGGGTTGCTTGCCAGGATACCGATCTCGCCAAGCCCCGATTGGATCAAAGTTCTCCAGTGCAAATCCCAATGGATCGATCTTGCGATGACAGTCGTTGCAGCTGGCTACTTGACGATGCTTCTCCAGCTGGTCGCGTATTGTTGTCGCCCCACGCGTGTCAGGATCTAGCGGCTCGACATCTGGTGGCGGTGGGGCAGGGGGCGTGCCCAGCAAGTTTTCCAGCAACCAGACGCCCCGCACTACCGGTGAGGTGTCGATCCCATTGGCGGTCAAGGTCAAGATGCTTGCCTGACCTAGCAGCCCACCGCGTCGCATGTCTTTCAGCTCAACTTTGGAAAACGAGCTGCCTTGCGGGGGTTCGATGCCGTAGTGCTTGGCTAACGGTCGATTGACGAAGGTAAAGTCGGCATCCAAAAACCGGTCAACGCTTAGATTCTCGTCCAGCAAGTGCTTGGTAAACAGGAGTGTTTCCTGGCGCATGGCATTGCCAAGATCGTAATGATAGTAGTTGGGGAATCGCGTGCGTTCCGGTGGCGTGGCACCCAGTTCGCGGAGTCCCAACCAAGCGTCGAGAAAGCTTTGCACGAACGCGTCCGAACGCTTATCCGCCAGCATCCGCTCAGCCTGCTGGCGGCGCACATCCTCACTTGCCAGTTGACCTGAACTAGCCAAATCAAGTAGCGGTTTATCGGGCTGAGACGACCACAAGAAGTAGGCCATTTTACTGGCCCGAACGTATTCTTCGCTGGCGGATGCCTCCGGTAGGAACAGAAAGTTTGGCGAGCAAAGAACAACCTTCAATCCGTCGCCGAACGCCTGCAATTCGTTACGACCTGCCGCGCGTCGCTTTTCGATCACGGCGAG
Organism: Planctomycetales bacterium; assembly: GCA_020426625.1. Classification (GTDB taxonomy): domain Bacteria; phylum Planctomycetota; class Planctomycetia; order Pirellulales; family Pirellulaceae; genus Aureliella. The sequence continues at coordinate 12,993 of JAGQPR010000129.1, read as the reverse complement.
GATGCCTGCCACTTCATCGTCGCTGGCCGGTCGGCGGTAGGCGGCAGACGCAAAGCGAGCGACGCAATCTCGCAACGACTGTGTCGATGGAAATGTGCCGGTTTGCAAAACATCTTCACATTGCACACCAAGAAGCGCCCTGTGGGCCGCCGTTGGCCAGGAATCAAAAAACGGTCCGCTTATTTCCACTTCGTGAATGTGTATCTGCGGAAGTTTCCCATACTTAATTGCATCGAACCGGCGAGCTACGATGCCTGCAGCATTGGGATTGGGAAACTGGTCTGGATAGCGTTTGATTAATTTTCCCCACAGGTCTCGCGCGTCCATTAGTCCGTTGGTAAAGGTGAACCGTGGCGTGAATCCCTTGTCCAGCCAAACTCGTACCGTATACCACTTCTTCTCGTCGACCAGTTCGATTTCCGCCAGCATCGGTTCCACGGGCTGTGGTTTGTGCAAAGGGCCTGCCAGTTGATTTCCTGCTACGATGCCCAATCTCAGTGGTTGGCTGCGATCGGTACCGAGGAATTCATCTTCGTAGGGATTGTCGCGGTTGAGAGCTTCCGCCAAGAATTTGATCTCGTAGTAGCCATCATGCTCGACGCCCTGTGCAAATGCATGAATCGGAGCATAGGCTCCCTCATGTTTGTCAGCTCCAATCACATCGTACAGAGTCAGATGTGCGTAGCCATTGGTCTTTCGATGAACTTGATCGATCTCTGGCTGCTGATGAAATCCGTCGGCAAAATGCCAAGTCTGCTTGGCTGGCTGCTGGCACACGGACAGGACTTTCTCGATAGCCACATCAGCAGATTCGAGGTAGCGTTCCAATAGAAACCCACTTGTTACTAACGCACTGCCAATGTTGTCCAAGTTTTCACTGGTCTGATCCTGCGGAAAAAACTGGGCAGGGTCGTACATCGTCACATTGATCTTGAGCAGGTCTCTCAATGTGTTGCGATACTCCCTCGCATTCATTCGCCGGAGCGTAGGCTGGCCACGATTCGCATCGCGCTGAGAGTGGAAATTGGCAATCGTCTTTGTGAGCCATTCAATAGTTTCCCGTCGAGCCGCGTCTGTCGGTTGAGGCTCGTCTTCCGGTGGCATCGCGCCCCGATTGAGTGCATCCAGGATATCTTGAAAGTCGACGAGAGTGTTGTCGCCTTCAATTGTCCCAGGCAACGCATCAAACCGTCGTTCGGCGTTTTGCTTGGATTCGCCGTGGCAGCCAAGACAGTGGCTTTCCAGGAAGCGAGGTAGCGGAGAACTGCTGGCATCCTCTACGGACTGTGCTACCGTGATCGAGGCAGCCAAGCCCAGCCATCCTAGCGCGAGCCAGCAGCCGCTCCAGATCGTCAGTTCCTCTCGAATCATGACAATTCGAGCCCTGATAAAGTGCCGGTGGAGCCACCAAAGCTATCAGTCTCCACGCCAAATCTCTGGAGCATTGAGGTGTATAGGTTACACAGTGGGATGCGACTTCGCGTCTCATTGGGATATTTTACGAAGCTCCCGTGGCGAAATCCCCCACCAGCCAAGATGACAGGTAGATCGTTGTTCGTATGCGAGTTGGCATTACCCATACCACTGCCCATTAGCGCCATAGTCGAGTCCAATAGAGTCAAGTCGCTGTTGGGCTGTCGAATCGATTTCAGCTTACCCACGAAACGAGCAAACTGTTCGACCTGATAGAGTTCGATTTGCACAAGCAGTGAAATATTGGCTTCGTCCATCCCGTGGTGCGAGAGGCTGTGATAACCCTTCTTGATCCCCAAGTCAGACGCAGCAAAACTACCGCCCACCTCAATCGTGGCGACGCGAGTGGAGTCAGTTTGCAAAGCCAACGCGATTAAGTCATAAATCTTGGGAAGATCCCGCGCTAGCCCCTCGTCCTCGGGCATCTGCGTGTCTATAGCCGGCTTGGGAACTTGTTGCCATTGACTGTCCAGTCGTAATTTTTGTTCAACCGCGCGAATCGAATGGAAATACTCTTCCAGTTTTTGAGTATCTGCAGTGTTGAGTTGCTTCTTCAGGGAATGAGCGTCGCCAAGCACGGCGTCCAGAATGGACCCGCGCAGTTGTATACGGTCCCGCTCCGTTACCTTGGCAGCTTCACCCTCTTCTACAAACAGTTTGCGGAACAGCTCGCGAGGTCCAGCAATTGGAGGCACTCTTGTACCATTGCGAGTCCAGCTCATCATTGGGCCGCCATGCAGTCCACTCTCTGAGCCCACCGCGATAGCCGGGAATCTGGTTTGCGAACCGACGAATTCTGCCGCTCGTTGATCCAAACTAATGCCGCTGTCCGGCATCCCACGCGCATCCGAACTTTTCACACCAGTTAGAAATGTGTGAACCGCAAAATGACCGCCCTTGAGTCCATGATCCAGGTGACCGAACAGCGTAAAGTCATTTCGCATCGGCTCTAGGGGCTCAAGCAGCGGGCTAAGCTGATAATCTTTGCCAGCCTCTTCGGGCCAGAATGCGCCGGGATACATGCCAAACTCATTTCCCACGCAAACCATCCGCACTGGCGGCGGGGCGGGGCGTTCCGATCCGCATGCTCGTCGTAAAGATTCAAACGCTGGCAAGGCGATTGAGATGCCAGCTGCCTTGAGAAATGCCCGACGCCGAGTTGTTAGGAGTGACATGTGAGGTCCAGGCGAGGGTAGGGTAGGGGGCCGTCAGGCCGGTTTGAAGCGAGCCTCATTATATCGTTGTCGGGATGCTTATGTCGAACTGAATTCGCCTGCATAAGTTGTTCGCTAGGCTCAGGCGTCTTCGAAGCCAGCGGCGAGTTTCCAGGCTCCCACTCGCTGCTCCGCCAACTGGGGCAGAATCATCCTATTGAGGGGCGATGGAAAGCGACCTTACGAATCTCGCCAATTTCGGTATAATCTAGGTCTGCGAGCGATGCGGAGTATACCGGCGAGCATAGAGTTCTGATCTTAAGAAATCGTAAGAGTCTGCAAATGGCGGATCATTGGAAGTTACTTGCAAATCAATTGGGAGCTCCTGGTATGGATGCGCCCGAGCCGCCGCCGAAGGAAGAGGACGCGACGCCCCACAATGCTGGTGTGTCGAGGGCGGCCAAAAAGCCTGCCGAATCGCCTCAGCCTACGGTAGCAACGGAATCCACTAGCGGCTTTGACGCGCCCCCATCCGAAGCCGAGCTGATCGTCGAGCACGAGATAACTGTCGAGCATCGGTACGTAACGTCAGCAGAAACTGCCAGTACAAGCGAGCAAGGATTCAATCAGCCGTCTGCTGTCTCCCAGCCCAGCCAGGCGGAGCCCTCGGAGGCGGCACCCAAGAAGCGCAAGTCCTCTTGGGAAACGCTTGCGAGAATGTTCAACATTCCAATCGAAAGATCCGCTCCCGAAGAACCCGCCGAACCACAGCGAGCCAATCCGCAAACAGCTGTGACGCAACCGGTTCCGCCAACAACGCCAGAGCGAATCAGCGAACCTGCAAGTCTTCCTTTCTTTCAAGCCGAAACTGAAACCAATCCAGCGCTCGACGAGATGTTTGGCGACGCACCTCGCCAATTGGGAGGATGGGGTCGCAAGAAGAAACGGGTGGTAGACGATGTTAGCTGGGACGTAGTCTCCAATCCGGATGATGATGTCGAAGAGGACGCCCTGGAAGAATCATACGTCGAGGATATTGTTGACGATCAAGACGAAGTAAGGGACTCGGCGTTTGATGACGATGTGCCAGAGGCTGACGCGCGGCGGGGCCGAAAGCGCAGGCGAAGGGGCCGACGTGGCTCGTCCTCGCGTCAAGACGCGGACTTGGATTCCGTCGCGGAAAACGAATCGCCAACAAGATCGACTCGGGACGAACCCGTCGCAGGGGCGAACCGCATTGCGGGAAGTGGTGCACGGTTTCGAGATGATCGAGATCTCGACACTGACGTGGTCTCAGCTGCCGACTGGGATGAACCTGAGTCATTCGAGATTGCGGACGAGGATGCAGCTCAGTCGGAAAGGCGTTCTTCCCGCCGCCGTCGTCGCGGCCGCCGCCCTCGGGAGGAATTCGACGCAGACGCCAGCGATGCATCGTCCAAGTCGACGCCGCAGGCCGATGAGCGATCGTTCGATTCAGAAGATGTAGATATACGAGCTGCTCGACGGAGTGGGGGCGAGCGATCCTCCACACGCGAAACTCAGGGCGATCGCGGCTCGCGCCGCCGCGAAAGTGCCAAGCCAACGGATGAAGTGGGATCCGCAGATCGCAGCGACCGAAAACGCCGTGGCCGGCGACCGGATGCTATCGAAAGCAAGATCGTAGATGAACCACTAACAGAACACGATGACTCAGATAGTTTTGAGGATGGCCCAAAACATCGCAACATTCCTACGTGGAGCGATAGCCTGGAGTCGATCATTGCCGCAAATACTGAGAACCATAAACGCTCCGAGCAACGCGGTGGATCACGCGGACGCTCACGAGGCGGGCGTCGTTAGAGATTTCTGAGGAGTGATCATAAATAGTTTGGGCAACTCAAGTTCGTACTTGATCCTAAGCGCAAAGATCGATGGCCTGCTTGGCAGTGGCTCTCGCGAGGGGGAGCCGTGAACCTGGTCAGGACTTAATTGTAGCAGCCATAAGCGGGGTACTCTTGTGCGAGGGCCTCTGGCGGGCATGCCATCGAATTCTTTTTCGCACCAACCAACGGCTCGGTGTGCTGATTTGTGTATGATTTGGGCTAATGCAGTCACTTGAAAACGTGACAAGCTTCGACGCACATTCGATTAGCTTTCATGGCGAGTGCCACCTCAATTCCAATTGCTCACTTCGATGGACAAAGAATCCTCTGAATCCAGCCCAACCAACTACACCGTGGTGGCACGCAGATACCGCCCACGGGAGTTTGATCAGCTGGTTGGGCAAGCCCCCATTGCAAGAGCTCTCACGCAAGCCATCGAGTCCGGCCGCGTAGGGCACGCCTACCTGTTTACAGGCGCGCGCGGGGTGGGAAAAACATCGACCGCCAGGATATTCGCCAAGGCACTCAACACTTCGGCGGCAGCCACCGAAGATCTCGCAGCTGACATTGCTCAAGCGATTGACGCTGGTGGCGATATGGATGTCATTGAAATCGACGGGGCCAGCAATCGTGGTATCGAAGAGATCCGCCAGCTTCGCGCCAACGTCAATGTTCGTCCCAGCCGTTCGCCCTACAAAATCTACATTATCGATGAAGTGCATATGCTGACCAACCAGGCATTCAACGCACTTCTTAAGACCCTCGAAGAGCCACCAGGGCACGTCAAATTCATATTTTGTACCACCGATCCAGACAAGATTCCGATTACAGTTCTGTCTCGCTGCCAGCGGTTTGACTTTGCGCCGGTCAAATTCGAGGCCATTCAGCAGCGGCTAGTCGAGATCTGCGAAGCAGAAGGCTATACGGCAGACTCCGATGCTTTGGCGCTGCTCGCCCGACGCGCTGCGGGGTCGATGCGCGACAGCCAATCTCTGCTTGAACAGGTGATGAGCTTTTCGTCGAATCAGATTACTGTTGAGCAAGTTCATGAGCTGCTGGGAACGGCTGACGAAGGCCGATTGCTAGAGATTGCTCAGGCGATGCGCGACGCGAACGCACTGCTGTCGATTCAGTTGGCGCAGGATGCAGCTCAGGCTGGTGCTGATCCGGGGCAACTCGCAGAACAACTATTGAACTATCTCCGCGACATCATGGCCATTGCTGTCGGCGGTGGGCCTGATTTATTGAAGATCGCCAACCCCTTGGGACTGGAGACGCTTAAGCAATTGGCTGACAGCTGGGGGCTGCAAACGATACTATCGGCCATTCAAATACTTGATGAATCGCTTGTGCGCATGCGTTCAAGTGTTTCCGCGACGACCTTGTTAGAAGTCGCCTTGGTCCAGATTTGCCAACTGGAAAAAATGGCTTCCATCGCTGGCTTACTCGAATCGCTCCAATCTGGTCCAGGCTCCTCGCCGACCAGGTCGACAGTGGCCCAGCAGTCGCTTGCGAGCGAAAAAAAAAACTTGACATCGCCTCGTCTCGAGGCACATGAATCGTCTTCGCCGTCGACTTTCCAGGAGACGGAACAACACGCGTCCGTTGTCCCGTCTTCAACGCCCGACTTGAATCCTCCTTTGCAGAATAGTTCTGCTACCCAGGGCGAATCTCTTCCCACTGCGGTGTTAG
>JAGQPR010000129.1:4549-6712 GCA_020426625.1 Planctomycetales bacterium | reverse complement strand
TTCAACGCCCGACTTGAATCCTCCTTTGCAGAATAGTTCTGCTACCCAGGGCGAATCTCTTCCCACTGCGGTGTTAGACACTTCCGCTGCGAAAGTGAGTTCAGCGCAGACAGCCGGTTCCATGCAGCCGGACGTTGCCGCGCAGCAAGGCATCGCCGCACCAGTGGTAACACCTCACGCATCGGAGGCAGTCGCCAGCGGCGCTTCGCAGTTCCACACTGCAGATGTCGCCGATACACCTAAGGGAGTGCCGGCGGCATTAGCAAGTGATGTCCCGTCATCGGCAAATCAACGCGAATCATCGGACAGCGACGCTGGCACGATTGGACAGACGGTTAGCCGCTCCAATTCGAGCCCTAAGTACTCCTCGGACGCCCTGCAGCGCTGGAAATCAGCTGTCACGTCCATTGATGGTATGCTCGCCGATTTCGCATCACTAGCCGTATCCGTGGAGCCAATTGGCAGTACACAATGGAATATTGTCTTTCCACCGGGCGGGCAACGGCCTAGCGAGTATTGTTCCCAGTCGGAGCGCAAAGCAGCCTTGCAGGAAGCAGTGCAGAATAGTCTGGGACGGCCAATTCGTTTGACATTTTCGGTAATGCCAGGCGCCCCAGCAGAACCAGCGGCCAGGGCGCCGCAAGCGACTGTACGCATCCAACAAATGCGAGAAGTTGCCGAGAATCCCTACGTCAAAAGAATCTGTGAGGTACTCGGAGGTGAGATCCTGCGAGTGGATACGCCTCAGGGGCAGCCCTCCAGGCCGCACTTTAGCTCGACCGCGCCGGATGCCTTGCGCGTGGGCGGCGGTGAAACCTAATGTTTTGGCTGGGCCGTGACGCGTAAACGGCTTGTTTATTTACGTGAGCCGCGACGCGTAAGCGGCCGGTTATCGTGTTTAACCGTGGCCTTGCGGCCAGCGGCTCACTATTCGTTTCCTGAATTCACATAAATCAACAAGCCGTCAGCGGCCGGGTGCCATCCATCGCCCGTGACCATACATTAGCTGCTCAAGAGTCGCGTCGCGGCTGGACTAGTTTAACATTTCCTTACATCCACAAGATATTTTCGAAAGGCCAAGTATGTTCAAGAACCTCTCTGGACTCGCCCAATTGATGCGTAACGCCAGCTCCATGGGCGAGCGTGCTAAGGAATTGCGTGAGTCGCTTGCTGCGCAGACGGCAACAGGTTTTGCCGGAGGCGACTTGGTAACCGTCGAAGTAAGTGGCATCGGTGAAGTCAAAAAACTTCGCATTGCACCTGAGCTGATGCAGCGTAACGACGTCGAGTTGATTGAGGAGTTGGTGCCCGCTGCACTCAACGAAGCACTAACCAAAGTACGGGCGATGAGTATCGAGAAAATGCGTGAGCTCACCGGTGGTATTGATCTGCCCGGCTTGGACGATGCCTTTGCCAACTTTTCGTAATTGACCTCTCGCAAGGTCCTCGTCAATGTCTGAAAACTCAGGTTCTGTAAATGATCTGATCGATCAGCTCGGGCGTTTGCCTGGGATTGGCCGTAAATCCGCCGAGCGACTCGCCTACCATTTATTGCGGGTCAGCCAGGGGGAAGCTCTGGCTTTGGCTGACGCGATACGCAACGTGCGCCAGAACGTGCATTATTGCGCTGCCTGCTACAATTTCGCAGAGGCACAGTTGTGCAGCATTTGCCTCGACCCCAGTCGTGACCAAACGCTACTGTGTGTCGTCGAGCAGCCGCGGGATCTTATGGCCTTGGACCAGGCTGGCGTCTATCGCGGTCTCTATCATGTATTGCTGGGACGCATCGCGCCGTTGGAAGGCATGGGACCCGACCAGCTAACCATCGACGCTTTGGTTGAGCGTGTGAGATGCGGCAATTTTCGCGAGATCATTATGGCCACCAACCCAAACGTCGAGGGAGATGGTTCGGCGCTTTACATCACCAACCAACTCGCAGAGTTCCCAATCCAAATCTCACGTTTGGCTCGCGGTATTACTGCTGGCAGTGTATTGGAGTACGCCAACCGCGAGATTCTGGCCGACGCAATTTCAGGTCGGCAAAAAATGTAAAATTCGCTGGTGCCTCCGATACCGATATGGAGTGCGCCTTTTGGAGTGCTCCGACTTGTCGGAGCTTTGGATTTCAAATCGATATGGTGCAGCTTTCGCCACTATTTCTTC
>JAGQPR010000129.1:0-4449 GCA_020426625.1 Planctomycetales bacterium | reverse complement strand
CGCCTTTTGGAGTGCTCCGACTTGTCGGAGCTTTGGATTTCAAATCGATATGGTGCAGCTTTCGCCACTATTTCTTCGGTCGAGTTTCCCGCAGAATCCAAAGCGGTGACAAGTCACCGCACTCCACATGTGGCAGACCAATGTCTTGGACAGCTCGCAGATGCTCCAAGGAAACGAGAATCGAGCTATTCTCGACGCACTGGTCCATGGCTATCGCGCTGGACAACGCAATATGAGACTTGACAGATTGTCTGGCCAAGACGCCCTGAATTATGCCGACCAACTTTTGCGAGTTTCGCAGGTGACACTCAAGGTTGGCCAGCTGGAGACGAGTTCCGAGTTTCTGCAGGCTTGCAGTGGCGTAGTCGAATCTATCCAGAAATCCGCGAACCGAAAGAAGAATGTTGCTGAGTGGCTCATACTGTTGGCAGCTCGTGACTTGCAACACGCCCGGCTACTTTTGGCAGGCAATGATCCCACCACCGCTCTGGCATACGTGGATCAAGTCAAGAAGCGAATTGGTAGCCAAAGCCCACGGCAACTGGATAAAACCGCAAAACTCAAAACCCTTCGCCTGACTGCCGATGCTGATCAGCTCGGTGCAGAAGCTTGCTACATCAAGTATCGGCGGGGTCCGAGGATGATGGAAGCCATAGAATTATGCCTACACGAAATTCCGATTCGACAATACATAAAAGACCAGTCAGATAGCGACCTTGATCGGATTGCCCTGGCGCGGGCGCTGGGCTGGCTCGGACTGTCGCTGTACAAGACTGCATATGAATTGGACGATTACTTTGCCCTGCGGCTCAAGCAGCTTGGACTCAGTATCCCAAATAACTACCCGGACATATTGGACCTTGCATTAGCGGAACTTTCTCTATTGCGCGATCGAGAATCATCAGCTGCATTGTTGGCCAAAGGTGAAATCCAAAATACTCTGGGACTGGCGTTGTCATTCACGGACACGCAACGATCGATCGCCATAAATTTGGACAATCTGAAATCTTACCAGCAGCTAAGTGAACGGTTCCCCATGTTGGTGGAGCATCAAGTTCAGGTTGCGAGGAGCTATGGAAATCTTGCACAATCCTACCAGCGTGCAGCTGACAAGGATCGCTACTTTTTGAGCCTCTCGCAATGCTTCGAAAACTACTGTCGGTTGTTGGATGAGTTTGGCGTGCAACGGGATGTGATTGCAGACATCTGCATCCACGGGGTAGAGCTCTACTACACTGCCAAGTATGAGTAGGAAGACCACGACAAGGGAAGCGATGTTATGCGAGACATACTTTCGCGAGTGAAGGAGCCGTTTGCTACACTCTCAGACCTGGACCCATGTCTGTGCAGTATTTTCCTAGCGGATGCCCTCACCCAGCCAGAGCCTATAAATAGCTATGTCACTGAGTTCTTGCAGAGTGAGCTCGAGGTTGCGTTTGAACGCACGCTAGCGCGAATTGGAGAAAATGGGCAATACCGAAATAAGTATGCCCCGCGATTGAGTATCGCAGCGAACTTGCGGGCAATCAAAGGTGCGGAAGTTGATGCCGCCTATGAAAACTTGCTGCCAGCTGAGAAGTCTACTTATCACAATGCACTGTCCGAATAGTTGGAATAGTTGAGAGCTGCGAAATTATGGAGTGCTCCGACGTGCTCCGACGTGCTCCGACTCGTCACCGCCCGCATCTGTTCCCAGCAGCGAAGCTGTGACTCGTCACCGCCCGCATCTGTTCTCAGCGGCGAAGCTGCGGCAGCATGTAGCCGTGAGCGTCAGCTCATGGAAAAAACAGAGAAAATAAGATCAAAAACAGCCGCGAAGCGGCGACAGCAGGAATGTAAACATCGTTTCGGGATGTGCATGTCGAATTTCTGCACAGACACGGGATTGATTTTGCAGAGCGACTTAAAGACATTCCAGAGCAGCACTTTATGGGGTGTTCCGACGTCACCGCACTCCACATGTCCTCGGCAAAGTCGCGAGCGGGGAGTGGCGATGCGGGAGGTGTCGCCAAATCTGAAATTTATGGATTGCCCCGCCTTATGGAGTGCTCCCACTCGTCGGAGCTTTGGATATCAAATCATTCTTGTGCAGCTTTAACCACTATTTCTTTGGTCGAGTCTCCCGCAGAAATCCAAAGCGGTGACAAGTCACCGCACTCCATATGTCCTCGGCAAAGTCGCGAGCGGGGAGTGGCGATTAGCAGGAGTGTTGCCAAATTTGAAATTCATACAATTGCTTTGGCAGTTTTTGAAAGCGTTCCCGCTTATATAAATAGTGGGTCTGTATGGGCTTTTTGCGAAGGCAGCTGTCATGGAATATCTTGTCGAGGGCGTACCCTATATTGCGCAGCCAACGGCCACGACCTGTTGGAATGCAGCTTACAAAATGATGCTCAAGTACAAGGGCAAGTCTGAACTTGCCGCTGATTCACTTCCCAATGACGAGCAGATGCGCAAGCGTGGGATCCTGGATGCGGAATTCGTCGCATGCAGACAGAAGATCGGATTGACCTCCAGCACCTATAAAGCATTCTTGACCGCAGACGACATCAAGACGAAGCTGCAAACTTATGGCCCAATTTGGGTTTCAGGCACATATTGTGAAAGTGCTTACAAGCACATTGTCGTGTTGCGGGGCGTGCGCAGCCCATGGATTGGCGACGATGAAGTCTACATCAACGATCCTTACAGCGGATTCAAGTACGGTCTGGACAAACCTCGTTGGTTCCCACTGGACAAGTTTGTTAGCAAGATCAACAAAGTCGATTTCTGCTGCCAGCATTGGCTATAGGCAACGAGCCTGTCGACAAGTGATTCTGACTGCAGCGACAAGGTGATTCCGAATCGTCATGCCCGCGAAGGCGGGGAGCCAGCGAGTAACCAATGAATCATCCCACGCACTGGTTTCCCGGCTGCGCGGGAATGAGAGAGTTGTCACCACCGCTCGCGCAGCGAGGTTGTGTTCCCTCGGGGCCTCTCGGGGAGAGTCGCGAGTAAATGCGAGCGGAGAGGGGGCTTTCTCGGTGCATCACGGCTAGTAGACGCGATTTCACCTACCAGATAGTGCGCATCTGGAAACTAAGACTTCTTCAGCCCCAAAGCCAAAGACCCTCACGCGGTCGCATTGCGTCCGACCTCTCCCGACCGCGCGTGCCTGGCTGGGAGAGGTGAAAATATGCCGTCAGTAATTAAATCGACATTCCCCGCCTCGCCAGTTTTGTCGATTGACCCATCGCGGCTGACGGAAATTACAAGCAGAGCCCGCAAAACACTGGGTTCCCGGCAGAGCTCGGCAACCAGATAGTGGCGCTCAGCGAGCTCGTGTTACGTACGCAGGATTACGGAATGGAGTCGCGACTGGAGCAAATAGTAATCAAATAGTATTTACTGTATTGACATCACCCTGTCTTCTACTACTATCTTGCCAGACGTACTAGTTGTATACCAACTACTGGGGTCCGAGGGCCGCCGAATTGAGCGGCCCTTGTCGCTGTGGTCATGACTATGGAAAGCGCCGATGACTCGTAACGTCGCTCGGCGATTTGGGAGTGTGTTTTTTCCTTTGGGTTAAGGCATGGCTGGCAAGTTAGCGATTGACGAATTGGCTTTGACATTTTGCGAATTTCGCCCCGTCGCAAGTGGTTGGACATTTCGGCTTCGAGATAGCACATGCAACTCGATTTATTGAATGGACGGCTTCTCAGACTGAAACTAAGGCTTGCACCAGCGTGCCTGTGATTTCCTGCGAACAGATAACTCTTATTTGTCCACGCCGAAGGCCAGATCAGCGCAGTACTTTAGGAATACAGAGTGGAAAATTCTTCACGGCCTTCGCTGCGTTTTTTCTTGGTCGCATATAGAAAGGACGGAAGAACAGTTTGGTGCAAGACGCCCATGGATGCCAATGAGGCCGAGGAAATGGTTGGCATGTTGCGACAAGCAGGCGTACCGGCAATAGCCATTTCAATTGGGATTGCTGGCGACCTATTCGACCCAAATGATGAGTTGACTTTCGAAGCCGAAAGCCAAGCTTGACCCCAACATTGAATGCAAACCAACAAGAATTGGAAGTTCAGTTCCACATCATTCTTCTGCAAAATTAGCCGCTGTGCGCTAGTAGCACGCGGTTTTTGACGGAACCGCACGCTAGTGTCACGATTTGAAATTCCGATTCCATGAGAGCCGTTTTTTGCGCAGATTAACAGGCTGTGGATTTACCTAGCTTAAGTAAGTTCAATTGATAGTTTTGACTTTTCTGCTATCCAGCATGGTCAAAGCTCTCGAATTCAGCAAAACCACGTTAAGCTGGGGCGTCTATTGGTAAATTACGTAGCAAACTCTTCTGGTGGTACAACAATTTCAAATCGTGACACTAGCTAGCGCGCTAGAGGCTCGTGATGTAGAGTAATTACGATTTGTGACACTAGAGGAGCGAGGACCGTAACTTCT